>CAZFCI010000001.1:0-5461 GCA_964517525.1 uncultured Clostridia bacterium
ACGCAGTATGGTGGATTAGACAGGCTATAATTAATGCCTTTGCAAGGGATAAGAGAGTATTTTCTCTGCCCGTTAAACATGCTTATCTTTGGATGAAACTATCTAAGAAGGAGGAGGAACTTGAAGAACTTCTTGAAAGGAAACCTACAACAGAGGAGCTGGCGTCTGAGCTTAAAAGGAGTCCTGAAAAGATTGAGGAGCTTATATCTGTTGCGGATGAGAGACTTCAATTCAACATAGAAAGTGAAACCTCCTCTGAGCCACCCTTTGTAATCAGTGGTTCAGAAGATTCAGATGTTGAGAAAATTCTGATGAAGGAAAGTTTGAATAAGCTAATGAATGAGCTTCTCTCAAAATTAAAGGACAGGGAGGCTGAGGTTTTGAGAATGAGATACGGGATTGAAGATGGGAAACCTAAAACATTACAAGAAATTAGCGAGAAGATAGGGATTTCAAAGGAGAGGGTAAGACAGATTGAAAAGAGGGCAATGGAAAAACTAAGGGAGAACAAGAAAATATCTCTTTTGAGGAGTTATCTAAATTGAAATGTGAAAAGTGTGCGGATACTACATGGATAATTTTTGAAAAAGACGGTGTTTCATATGCCAAAAGATGTGATTGCTACTTTAAAAACAAATTTGAGACTTTGAAAGATTCTGCCCAGATCCCAGAAAGGTATTCTCATTGCTCCTTCTCTAACTTTGAGCCAACAAGAGGAACTGAGGATGCTTTTAAAATATCAAAAAAATTCGTAGAAGTTTTCCCTGATGTTGAAGTTGGTCTTTTATTCATGGGTCCTCCTGGTGTTGGGAAAACCCATCTTGCTGTAGCAATAATGAAAGAGCTTCTAAAAAAGGGTGTAAGCTGTTTATTTTACGATTTCAGAGATCTTCTCCAGAAAATTCAGAGCACCTTTTCTCCTGATTCATCAGAGGAAGAGATTGACATACTTGGTCCTGTTTTTGATGCTGAGCTTTTTGTCCTGGATGAGCTTGGTTCAAAAAGGTCTTCACCATGGGTGGAGGAAATCCTTTTCTACATTATAAATTCCCGTTATAATTCAAAGAAATTGACAATTTTCACAACAAATTTCCTCGATGAGGTTCCAAAAAAGAAAAAAGAAGCTCATGGCTTTCTTCAGGATTTCAATGAGGAGGAGCCTTTGCTAAAGGAGCCAACCCTTGAGGAGAGAATTGGGAAGAGGTTGAGATCAAGGCTTTATGAGATGTGCAAAACTGTGAGAATGAGTGGAGAGGATTTCAGGAAAAAGATCAAACAGGGAAGCTATAGATTCTAATTTCTGATCTGAATTTTACTCCCCAAGAATATCCCCAATCTTTATCTTTGCGCCAAGGGAAAAGGAAAAGGCAGACATGACTTTTTTCCCTTCTAACTGGATGGTTTTAAGTAATATTGAGGAATTTCCTCCGCAAGAAATGATTATCCCATCCTTTCTTATTTCAATTATTTCACCGTGTTTTTTTGAATAAATTTTCTCATCAAGAGGGAAAGTATCTATTATTTTTAGAATTTTGCCTCTCCAGTAGGTAAATGTCCCAGGCCAGCCATAAAGTCCCCTTACAAGCCTGTCAATCTCCTCTGGGGTTTTTGACCAATCAATTAATCCATCCTCCTTTTTTATCTTTGGAGCATAGGTTGCAAGGGAATGGTCTTGGGGAATCCTTTCAAAATTTCCTTTATCTATCAAATCAATTGCCTCAAGGAGAAGGGATGTGCCAATTGGGATAATTCTATCCTGCAATTGATCAACCCTTTCCCTTTCTCCAATTTCCAACTCCCTTTGCAATATAATGTCTCCCTCATCCATTTTCTCATTTATAAAGAAGACAGTTGCCCCTGTCTTCTCATATCCATTTATTATTGCCCAATTCAAGGGAGCAGCTCCCCTTAATTTTGGGAGAAGGGAAAAATGTAGGTTTATAATTCCAAATTTTGGGATTTCAATTACCTCCTTTGGGATGATTTTACCGTAGGCAACCACAACTCCGAGCTCAGGTTTCAGATCCATTAAAATTTGAAAAAATTCTTGATTTTCTCTTAATCTTTCAGGTTGTAAAACCTTTATCCCATATCTCAAAGCTAAATTTTTTATCTCAGGAGAAGATTTCTCAAGTCCCCTTCCCTTCGGTTTGTCAGGAGATGTTACCAGAGCTTTTAAATTATGCCCTTTTTCTATTATTGAAATAAATGGATTTATTGATATCTCGTCAGAGCCGAAGAAAATTATATCCATTATTTCTGGAGGAGCTTCTTCAACCTGTTTTTAATTATTCTTCTTTTCAAAGGGGAAAGATGGTCGATGAAGAATTTACCGTTTAAATGGTCTATCTCATGACAGAATATTCTTGCAAGAAGATCCTCTGCTTCAATTTCCCTTTCCTTTCCTTCAAGAGTAATACCTTTCACCAGAACTCTGTAGGGTCTTTTCACCTCCTCCCTTATCTGGGGAATGCTCAAGCAACCTTCCTCCCTGATCGATTCTCCCTCTTTCTCAATAATTTCCGGATTCAATAGGGTTATAATTTCTTCTGGTTTCTCCCCCATAAATGGATCAACGACAATTATTCTCTTTCCTATTCCGACCTGAGGCGCTGCGAGCCCTATTCCAAGATTTTCATGCATGATATTTATCATCTTCTCTACAAGCTCTGAAATTTTTGAATCTATGTTTTTAACCTTTTCTGATGGATTATGAAGAATTGGGTCACCCCAGTAATAAATTTTCAATTCATTATCCATATAAATATTTTAACTTATTTTTGAGAAACTTAAAATTTTTAGCTGGGAATCCGCTCCAGGAAAGCAAATATAAAAAATTTGATTTTTTGTTTTTTTTAAATTATTATTTAGTTTAGGAGAAAAAATGGGAGCAGAGAAGGGGAGAAAAAGTTTTCTTCCTCCTGAGCATGAGGAACTTTATAGAAAACTTATTGAAATTCAGCGAAAAGATTCCCTCTATTCAATTACTCCTGGCATTATCCATGATTTAAACAATGCAATTTCAATAATTATTGGATACATAGAACTGGCAAAGATGCAGAGTTTAAATGAACCGTCAAAGCTTCCTTCAACTCTTGATATAATTGAGAAGGCATCCCTCAGAGCATCCCAGCTTTTAAGTAATGTTCTCGGTTATGCAAAAGGAGGGAGGGGTAATAGGAAAACAATTGATCTCAATGAGATGGTGACAGAGCTTAAAAATTTAATTGAGAAGGTCTTTGAAAAAAATATTGTTATAGAGACAAAGCTTTTACCAAATCCTCAATATGTTGAAGCGGAGCCCCAGGAGTTATTCCAGGTTCTTCTAAACATTTGTTTAAATGCAAGGGATGCGATGCCAGATGGCGGTAAATTAACAATTGAAACATCAGTAGTCAATCTTAAATCAAGAGCTCTTTCAGGATTTGAACCTGGCAATTATGTGCTTCTAAGCATTTCAGACACTGGTATGGGAATGGATGAGGAAACAAAAAGAAAAATATTCATACCATTTTTTACAACAAAACCACAAGGGAGTGGACTTGGACTTTCTGTTGTATGGAGCGTTGTAAAAAATCTTGGAGGTCATGTTGAAGTGGAGAGTTCGCCTGGGAAAGGAACAAAGTTCAGAATTTTCCTTCCCCTTTCGATTCCGAAGAGTAAAGCAGAAGAAAAGGAGTTGGAAAAAGAAATGAAGGGTGAAGAAAAAATTATGGTTGTAGATGATGAAGAAGATATAAGAAATGTAACAAAGGAGATACTTGAGCATTACGGATATCAGGTTCTCTTAGCAAAAGATGGGAAGGAAGCTGTTAATAATTTCCAAGAGAAATCTGGAGAAATTGATCTCGTTGTTCTTGATCTAACCCTTCCGTTTATTAAGGGTGAGGATGTTATGAAGAAAATTATGGAATTGAGACCAGATACAAGGGTTATTGTTTCTTCAGGTTCCCCTGATGAGGAAAGAATGAAAATGTTAATTAAGCTTGGAGCTAAAGCATTCATTAAGAAACCTTATCCTTTCGATAAATTATTAAAATTGATAAGGGAGGTTTTGGATAAGTCTTGATTAGAGGGAGGGGATGATGGGTAAATTAAAAGAAGATTTTATAATTCTCAGTTTCCTTTTTGAGGATGATTATGGAAGAGTTTACAGGGCTTACAATAAGGGGGAGAGAAGAAAGGTTTGGATAAAGGAGATTCATGATTATCTTTTGAATAATGAAAAGTATAAAAGGAAACTTCTTGAAAAGTCGGAAAAGGTAAAAAATCTAAGGCACAAGAACATTCAGAGACTTTACGATTACTGGGAAGAGGACGGAAGACTTTTCTTCGAACTTGAGAATTTAACAGGAACATATCTTGATGAGTTAATCTACAAACCAAAGCATCTCGACAAATTCGAGGTTATTTCCATTGCCTATCAATTGTTTACAACTCTTTCCTATGCCCACAATCAAGGTATAATTCACGAAAATGTAAGACCTGACCATATTACAATTGAGAAGAATGGCGATATAAAAATAACAAACTTCATGATGATTGACCCCATGGAAGTCCATTGGTTAAGAGTAAGGGCAAATGCTTTTGTTGATGAAAGAACAGAGTTTTACAAATTTGTTAGGTTTGCCTCTCCATGGCATTTGGATTGGAAAGAATTAGGCTGGGAATCAGATTTCTTCAGTGCAGCAGTTACTGTTTTTGAGCTTGCAACAAAAGATACACCATGGGACAGATCATCTCCCATAATGTTTCTTGCTACTGCTAACGAGCCGAAAGCAGTCCGTCACATCTGGCAGATCAGGAAAGACCTTCCTCCATATTTTTCCTTAATAATTTCAAAATGCTTAACTGACTACAATTGGAGAAGAGACAATTTTAAAGATGAAATTTTTGAAATACTTCAGGATCAATACGACGCAATTGTAAAGCCTGTTTTAAAGGAAAGGGAGAAGAAAAGAATGGTCAGGGATAAATTCCAGAAGCTAATTACCTTTACATTGGGAGCTCTTCTCACAATAGGACTTCTTGTCTATCCTTTCCAAAAACAGAATCTTGATGGTGATACATCAATACCTATAATTGTTCTTCCTGTTGAAAATAAAACTGACAATCCATCCCTCACTCCAATTGCCATTGGTATAACACAGGAAATAATTGAGAACCTCTCTTATGTAAATCCCCTCTCTGTGGCACCTTTTGAAAAACAGAAAAAATCCAATGTTTTAAATAAAAACTTTGTCCTTCAGAGTGAGATAAAAGGCAAAAAAGAAATGGAGTTTGAGTCTAAACTTTTCAGAGCAAAGAATGGGAAAATGGAACTTATATGGTCATCAAGATTCAATTTTAATGATATTTCCTCCCTTAAGTTTTATCTGACTAAGGATATAATAGAAGTCCTCGGACTTGATTTTAAAGAAAATGGAAGTCCGTTCCTTTCAAAAAGAGTAAATAATGAAGT
>CAZFCI010000002.1:0-7588 GCA_964517525.1 uncultured Clostridia bacterium
TTTTAATAAGTTCCATGTCAAACTCCTTTACCATATCTCCTCCCTGACTTAGTAAAGTCAGGAATATTTTATCATTTTCATGGACATTTAATTTTGATCTAACCAGATACATTTCGTGGACATTTTATATGATCTAACGCGTCTCCTTGTTTTTTGTCAATTATTTATTTATAATATTCTGTTTTAAATAATGCAAGAAAACATTTTGCAGATGATTCATCAGCTCTCCAAGGAGAGAGGGATACACCCTTCCTTTGTCGTGAACGCCATAAAAGAAGCCATAAGAGAAGCATCCAAGAAATACTACAAGGCAAAGGATATTGTTTCACTGGATTTTGACGAGGAAACTGGTGAGGTAATTGTCCTTGTAAAGAAAAAGGTTGTCCAAAAGGTTTCCAACCATGAAAAGGAGATAGCATGGGAACAGGCAAGGAAGATAAATCCCAATGTAAAGATCGGTAATGTAATTCCTGTGAATGTATCTGCAGAAATCCTCGGAAGAATATCAGCTCAGACTGCTAAACAAATAATTTTCCAGAAGGTTTCTGAGGCTGAAAAACTTTACATTTACAATGAATTCTACCCAAAGATTGGAACGCTTGTGAATGGAGTTGTGAGAAGATTCGATAACGATAGTGTTATTATTGATCTTGAGAAAGCTGAGGGGATTCTTACAAGAAAAGAAAGGCCAGCGAGTGAGAATTACAACAGAGGAGAAAGGGTTAAAACAGTTATTATAGATGTTTTGAAAGATTCAAAGGGCCCTCAGGTGATTCTTTCCCGTTCTGACAATCTTTTACTGAGAAGGCTTATGGAACTTGAAATTCCTGAGATAGCAGATGGGACAATTGAGATTAAAGGTATTGCGAGATTGCCTGGAGAGAGGGCAAAGGTAGCAGTTTACTCAAGGCATAAGGATGTTGACCCTGTTGGTTCTTGTATAGGAGTAAAGGGTGGAAGGATAAACGCAATTCTTAAAGAGTTAAAGGGAGAAAAGATTGACATAGTTCAATGGTCTCCTTCCCTTGAAGACTTTGTTAGAAACACATTGAGCCCTGCAAAGATTATAAGTGTAAGGAGACTTGATGATAAGGAGAAGAAACTGGAAGTTGTTGTTCCTGAATCTCAGCTTTCAGTTGCAATTGGAAAGAAGGGACAGAATGTGAGACTGGCTTCAAAACTTTTAGGATGGCAGTTGGAGATAAAGACTAATGAGGAAAAAATAAAAGAAATTGAAGAGAAACTTTCTTCAAATTCTGAGAGGAGTTCAGATGGAGAAGATTAGAGTTTATGAAGCAGCAAAGAAATTAGGGAAGAGCGTTAATGAGGTAAAAGAGGCTCTCTCTTCCCTTGGAATTACTGTAAAGAGCAATCTCCAGCAACTCGACTCAGAAATTTATTTAAAACTTGAAGATAAATTCGGGCTTAAAAAGCCTGAGGCTCCTGTGGAGGAGAAAAAGGAGAAATTAGCAAAGGGAGAGGTTTTTCCAAAGGTTGAGAAAAAGGTAAAGGAGGAAGCTCCTCCAAAAAAGGAGATTCCAAAGAAGGTAATTAAAAAAGTTGAAAAGCCAGTTCCTGAGAGAAAAGTTATAAATGTTAGAGAAGGTATTACATTAAAGGAGTTATCAGAAAAGGCAGAGATAAAGGCAAAGGACATTATACAAAGGTTAATAATGAAGGGTTATATGGTCACAGTGAATCAATCCCTTGATAAAAGTCTTCTTGATATGATAGGGAAGGAATTTAAAATTGAATTTGTTCCCATAAGCTTTGAAGAGGAGCTAACTCTTGAAGAGGCTGGAAAAGAGCAAAAACTTATTTCAAGACCCCCTGTTGTTACAATAATGGGGCATGTTGACCATGGGAAAACAACTCTTCTTGACTATATTAGAAAGACAAAAGTTGCAGAGAGTGAGGCAGGAGGCATAACCCAGCATATTGGTGCCTACAGAGTAAAGGTGAAGGATAGGTTTATAACCTTTCTTGACACACCTGGCCATGAGGCTTTTACAAGGATGAGAGCAAGAGGGGCAAAAGCAACCGATATAGTTGTTCTCGTTGTCGCTGCAGATGATGGAGTGATGCCCCAGACTCTGGAAGCGATCGACCATGCAAAGGCTGCAAAGGTTCCAATAATAGTAGCAATAAATAAAATTGATAAGCCAAATGCAAATCCTGATAGGGTAAAACAACAACTCTCTCAGCATGGGATCGTGGTTGAAGATTGGGGAGGGGATGTCGTCTCAGTGGAGCTCTCTGCAAAAACTGGACAGGGAGTAGATGAACTTCTCGAGATGATACTCCTTGTTGGTGATCTTCTTGAGCTTAAAGCAAATCCAGAAGGTCCTGCAAATGGTATTATTCTTGAGAGTAAACTCGATCCAAAGAAAGGACCTCTTGCAACAGTGCTAATTCAGAAAGGGACTCTTAAGGAAGGGGATTTTTTCCTTTGCGGGACAGAGGTTGGAAAAGTGAGAGCACTTTTTAACGAATTTGGTCAGAGGATGAATTCTGCAAGCCTTTCTACACCTGTTGTTGTTATGGGTTTTGAAAAGGTTCCTTCAGTCGGGGATACCTTCATTGTTGTGAAAGATGTTGAAAAAGCTCGTCAGATCGCCCAGTTCAGGCTTGAAAAATCTAAAACAGTGAATGCTCCTCCCAGAAAGGTTTCCCTTGAGGACTTACTTAAAAGACCTGAGGAAGTTAAGGAATTTAATGTTATTATTAAAGGAGATGTTCAGGGAACTGTAGAAGTTGTAGAAGAATTACTGAGAAGACTTGAGAGTGAAAAAATTAAGATTAACATAATCCATAAGGCTGAAGGTCCGCCCTCAGAGTCGGATGTTCTTCTTGCAGCTGTCTCCAATTCAATTATAGTTGCCATGAATGTTAGACCATTAAGGAAAGTTGTTGAACTTGCCGAATCCGAGAATGTGGATTTAAGGGTTTACAACATAATTTACGAATTGAACGAGGACATTAAAAGGATTGTAGAAGGTCTTCTCGAGCCGGAGAAGAAAGAAGTTTACCTCGGGACTGCTGAGGTGAGGCAGACTTTCAAGATTGCGAAGGTTGGAACTGTTGCAGGATGCTTTGTAAAGGAAGGTAAGGTTGCCATTGATTCAAGAGCAAGAATTATAAGGGATGGAAAGGTTATTTATGAGGGCAAAATAAATAGTTTGAAGAGGTTTAAGGAAGATGTTAATGAGGTAAAAAATGGCCTTGAGTGTGGAATTTCAATAGAACAGTTCAACGATATAAAAGTTGGTGATATTATTGAATGTTTCACAATCGAAAAAGGTAAGTCAAAATGAAAATGGGTCTCTGTATAATGGAGCTTTATTTTCCCTATTCCCGTTCTTTGAAGGAAAAAAGAGCAAGGGTAAACAAGATAAAGGAGAGGGTAAGAACCAAATTCAATGTGGCAATTGCTGAGATTGGGCATCAAGATTTATGGCAAAGATCGAAGATTGGGCTTGTAACAATTGCCAATGGTAAAGACATTGTTGAGAAGACATTCCAATCCATATCAAAATTCATAGAGGTTGAGCTTGGAGAAAATTTAATCAGTGTGGAAGTTGAGGTTATGTGAGATGAAAGTTTCCCACAGACCTGAAAGGGTTGCTCGTCTTATTCAAGAGGAAATAGCGAAAATCATCCAGAGAGAACTAAGAGACCCCACTATAGGTTTTACAACGGTAACAGATGTTGTTCTTACACCTGATCTCAGACATGCAGATGTTTATGTGACAATATTTGGAGAGGAAGAGATAAAGAAAAAGAGTCTTGATGCTCTCAACAAGGCTCAGGGATTTATAAGAAGAATGGTTGCGAAGGAGTTAAACCTAAAAACAAACCCGACTTTTTCTTTTCATCTTGATGAGAGTTTTGAAAAGGGAGAAAAAATAGAAAAAATTATAGAGGAGATTCATAGAGAAGATGCAGAGGAGAAAAATCTTAAAAGAAATAGGTAGAAAAATCTTAGAGAGTAGGAAAATACTAATTTCCTCCCATTTGAGACCAGATGGTGATTCCATAGGAACTGGTCTGGCATTATTTCATCTTTTGAGAAAGATGGGGAAATCTGTAGATTTTATAAACATAGACAAAACTCCCTTTCCCTTTACAAGGCTTCCTGGAGCTGAAGAAATAGTTATAGGTGAGATAAAAGTTTTTGACTACGATTTAGCCCTTTTACTGGAATGTAGTGAAGAGGGGAGATCGGGGCATAGCAACATTAAAAGGTTTTTCACAATAAACATTGACCATCACAACACATCTGACTTTTATGCAAATATCAATTGGATAGATCCCTCTGCTTCTGCTGTTGGAGAAATGGTTTTTGACCTCATTGTTTCCATAAAGGGAGAATTTGACGAGAAAATCTCTACAAACCTTTACGCTGCTATTGCCTCTGACACAGGAGCATTTAGATTTTCCAATACAACACCGAGAGCTCTTGAAGTGTGTGCCTATCTCGCAAAAAAGGGGGCGAATCCCTACGAAGTTTCGAGATTACTCTTTGATACCTACTCCTATCAAAAGGTAAAACTTCTTGGACTCGTACTATCAACTTTAAATGTTGAAATCGAAAGTGGAATTGCTTATATTTCAATGCCTAAAAAGTTTCTTGATGAGCTTGGTCTTACAGAGGTTGACACAGAAGATATAATATCAATGGTGAGATCAATTGATGGGATTAACATCGTTATTTTTGTAAAAGAGGTTGGCGAAAAAAAATACAGAATAAGTCTAAGGTCTAAAGGAGATATAAATTCAGGGAGAATCGCTGAAAAATATGGTGGTGGAGGCCATTTCCATGCAGCAGGGTTTTCTCTTGAAGGGGATTATGAAAATGTATTGAAAAGCGCTATTGATATTGTAAAATCAAATCTTTTTGGAAATGAGTGAAATTCATGGAGTTGTTCTCCTCGATAAACCAGAAGGTATAACTTCCTTTAAGGCTGTCCAGGAAGTTAAGAAAATTTTGAAGGTAAAAAAAGCGGGTCATTTTGGAACCCTCGATCCTTTCTCTTCAGGACTTCTAATTATAGGTCTGGGTAAATCTACAAGATTGTTCGGTTATTTCCTTAAAGAGAGGAAGCTCTATCATGCGAAGATAAGATTGGGTTTTTCAACTGATACATACGACAGGGAAGGAAAGCAGATTGGAAAGGAAAAAGAAGTTAAAGTAAGCATTGGAGAACTGGAGATGGTTCTCAGGGAGTTTGAGGGAGAAATAAAACAGATACCTCCGCCTTTCTCATCAAAGAAGATTTCTGGAAAGCCTTCCTATCTTCTTGCAAGAAAGGGTGAGTTAATTAAGCACCCACCAAAACTCGTTCACATTTATTTCATAGAACTTCTGAAATTTGAACCTCCATTTTTGGAGATAAAGGTTCAGTGCTCTTCAGGCACTTATCTAAGAACTTTAGCCTTTGATATAGGAGAGAAATTGAAGGTTGGTGGTCATCTCTGGGAGCTAAGAAGATTAAAAATAGGGGACTTCGATGTATCGAAGGCAGTTACAATTGAGAAATTAAGAGAAGATGCAGAAAAGAATGAAGCACTAAAGGATATAATTCCCATAGAATCTCTTCTGGATCATTATCCAAAGATAATTGTAAAAGATGAAGCAGTAAAAAAGGTTTTGAATGGTAATCCAATAAAACCATCCGAAGTTATTAAGAGATTTTCTGGAATCGGTGACTCCATCAGAGTATTTTCTACCGAGGGAAGATTCATTGCAATTGCCAGGGATATTAATAGAAGATATTTTAAACCAATTCTTGTCTTTTCAGATTGACTTTGTAAAGGGATAAATTATAATATTTTAATCGGATGGAAATTTTGAATTCAGTGATTCAGTTTATAAATTCTTACTTGCCCTATATAATTATAGGCGCAGGACTGTTTCTGATAATTCAATTTATAATCTGGCTTTCCTCTAAACTGAGAAGAAAACCCAAAAAAACTGAAGTGAAAACTCCCTTCAAGAAGAGTGATTATAAAAAAGCAGCGCAAAAACATCTGAAATTGGGGAACATTGTTGGTGCAGCCCAGTTGTTTGAGGAGGCAGGACAGCTAAAGAAGGCAGCGGAGCTTTATGTAAAGGCACAGGAGTTTATAAGATGCGGGGACATGTGGCTAAAGAATAATTTCAAAAATGAAGCCCTGGATATGTATATAGAAGGAGGAGATTATCTCAAAGCATCAAGTATACTGGAAGAGATGGGGAGGCTTGAAGAGGCAGCATCAATGCTCGAGAAGGCAAGCAAATTTTATGAAGCAGCTGAAATGTATAGCAGGGTAAACAATTTCCAGAAGTCCGCCGAGCTTTTTGAAAAAATGGGTTATTATGATAAAGCTTCTTTGAACTATAAAAAAGCAGGGAATCTTGAGAAAGCTGCCTCATGTCTTGAGCAGTATTATTTTGTCACGAAAAAGACAATTCCCACCGAAGCTCAAAAAATGAATCTTGTAAAAGCGGCAAGGCTGTGGATCGAGGCTGGGAATAGCGAGAAAGCAGAAGAGATTCTGGGAAAGGAAAGAATGTATGGTGAGCTTGCTCAACTTCAGGAAGAATTTAAAAATTGGTTAGCATCAGCTGAGAACTGGGAGAAAGTTGGGAATTTCAGGAAAGCAGCGGAGGCATGGGAACAGGCTGGAAATTTCAAAAGGTCCCATCTATGTATGGCAGAGGTTTTATTGAGTGAAAATAACCATAAGGAGGCTGCATATCATTTTGAACTTGCGGAAGACTGGGGGAGGGCTGCTGAGATTTATGAGTGGAGTGGAGATTGGCAGAAAGCTGCAGAATGTTATCTTAAAATGGGTAATTATCTTTCTGCAGCAGAGAATTATTTTAAAAGTGGAGACCAGAAGAGCGCTGCCAACATGTATGAACTTGCAGGCGAGCTTGGAGCTGGAGCCAAACTTTACATGGAAGTTGGAGAGTTCAAGAAGGCATCGGAATTGTTTGAGAAATGTGGGATTTATTATGAAGCTGCAATAGCAGCGGATAAGAGCGGCGATGATGATAGAGCCCTTGACCTTTTTCAGATGGTCCCTCCTGAAAGTGAAAATTACATAAAGGCTGGTTCCCTTATCGGACAGATATTTATGAGAAAGGGAAGGATTGACCTTGCAATAGAGAAGTTCCAGAAACTAATTGATTCGAAACCCCTTGATAAAGATAACATTGAAATTTACTACAATTTAGCCCTTGCTTATGAAAAAGCAGGTAGATATAGGGAAGCAAGGGATATATATCAGAGAATATTGACAGAGGATTTTAAATACAGGGGCGGGGAAGTTCAGGAAAGGCTGAAAAATGTTTTAAAGCTCATACAGGATTCTAAAAGCTTTGAGCTCCTTTCTACTGATAAGTCGAAAAGGTATAAGATCATTGAGAAAATTGGAGAAGGAGGAATGGGGACAGTTTACAAGGCAGAGGATTTACTTTTGAAAAGAGTTGTTGCTTTGAAGATTCTCCACAAGAAACTAATGGATAACACAAAAGCTATCGAGAGATTTTACACGGAGGCAAGGTCTGCAGCTGCTCTGAATCATCCCAACATTGTAACTG
>CAZFCI010000003.1:0-3475 GCA_964517525.1 uncultured Clostridia bacterium
GTCCATGGTCTCAAACACTCCCTCCCTGCTTTGCTTTAATTGTATGGAATCCCCTCCATTGTTTACCATGCACAGATCATTTTCCATTTATGATGGTGTTTTGAGAGAGTTAATTCTTTTGATGAAGTTCCAGAAAATGAAAATTCTTGGGAAGATTCTTGCTCAGATTGCCTATGAGCATTTAAAAGATAATAATTCTATTTTTGATTGTGATTTGATAATCCCAGTGCCTATTTCAAATAAAAGGATGGCTCTTAGAGGTTTTAATCAATCAGAGGTAATTGCTAATGAGCTTTCAAGATTAATAAAAAGGAAAGTTTTGAGAAATGTCCTTATCAAAAAGATCGATACAATACCCCAATCTCTCCTCTCTTTTAGAGAAAGAAGGGAAAACATTCGAGGGAGTTTTGAAGTAAAGGGTAAGGAAGTTTTAAAAGAGAAAAGGATTTTACTTGTAGATGACATTTATACAACTGGTTCTACAGTATCCGAATGTTGCAGAGTTCTTATCAAAGCAGGAGCTAAAGAGGTTAAAGTTTTTACGATTGCTCAAGGTGGGAAACCCACTTTTCCCGTATTACTTGAAAAGCTTGACAGTTGATTTAAAATATATTAATGCAATTTTATAAGAGTGTTGAATTAGGAGGTATGAATGGAGCAGATTGAGGTTTCGAGCTTTGCCACTTTGGATGCTCTCAAAAAGAGAGCGAAGATAATTGAAAAAATAGGAAGTATAGAGTCAGGTTTGGGACTTTCTGTTTTTTGCAAAATCGAAGATGACCTACTCGAGCTCTACTACAATGATGTGGATTCCTCTTACATAAGAAGATATAAGAATGAAAAAGAATTCAGAACCGCAATTAAAAAGAGAAGAGAGGAATTGGGAGAGGAAGAGGAAATTATTGAAGAAGAGGAAGAGGTGGAAGAAGAAATTGAAAAAGAGGAGGAAGGTGAGGAAGGCGAGGAAGAAGAAATTGAAGATGAGCTCGAAGAAGAGTATTGACAGAAGAGTCAAATTTTGATAGTTTATTAACTTTATGATGAATGAATATTTCGCAATTTTTTTAATATTTGTAATAGGAATAATATTTGTTGTTGTGGCATTCCTTTTATCTCGCATTATCCATCCAAAAAAGCAAATCCACGAAAAATATGTGCCATATGAGTGTGGAGTTGATCCTGATTCTGATGCAAGGGATAGATACTCAATAAAATATTACCTTATAGCCCTTCTTTTTATCATTTTTGACATCGAAACTGCTTTACTCTTCCCATGGGCTTTGAGATATGACAAACTCGCTCTTTTCGGTTTCTTAGAAATGCTCATCTTTCTCGGTATATTGATAGCTGGATATTTCTGGGTATGGAAGAAAGGAGTAATAAGATATGGAGCAGAATAAAGAATTTCCTTTGCCAGGAATTCTCTTGACTTCCCTTGATTATCTAATAAACTGGGGAAGATCTAATTCCCTCTGGCCCCTTACCTTTGGCCTTGCATGCTGTGCGATTGAGATGATGGCAGTCGGCATGCCAAGATACGACATTGCAAGATTTGGCTCTGAGATATTCAGACCATCACCGAGACAGGCTGACCTTATGATTATTGCCGGAACTGTAACAAAAAAGATGGCACCTATTGTCAAGAGATTATATGATCAGATGGCTGAGCCAAAATATGTAATATCAATGGGCGAATGTGCCAATGCAGGAGGACCTTTTCCAACTTATCACACTGTAATGGGAGTTGACAAAATAATACCTGTGGATGTCTATGTTCCAGGTTGTCCTCCAAGACCTGAAGCCCTCTTAGATGCTTTGATAAAATTGCAGAAAAAGATAAAGAAGACAGATTTCCTAAAAAATAGGGGTAAATAAATGGAAGGCGAGATAACTCTACCAGATTTTTTTCATAATCTATTAAACAAAGTCAAAGAGAATTTCTCCCAATCAATAGTTGAAACAAAATATTCCTTTGGAGAGCTAACAATAAAAATAAAACATGAATTTTTAATACCTTTAATGCAATTCCTTAAGGAAGAGCTTGAATTTGATTATCTAACAGACATTACTGCGGTAGATTACCCTGAAAGGGAAAAGAGATTTGAGATGGTCTATCATATCTTCTCTCTGAAGAATCATTACAGAATAAGAGTAAAAACAGAAATTAAGGAAAGGGAAAAAGTCTCATCCATGACAAAGGTGTGGGGGTCGGCAAACTGGCTCGAAAGGGAAGTATACGATATGTTCGGAATAGAATTTGAAGGACATCCAGATCTGAGAAGAATTCTTCTTTCTGACGAATGGGAAGGATATCCTCTAAGAAAGGATTATCCTTTAATTGGTGATGGAAAGCAACCTTATTAGGTAGGTGAAGAATGGTGCAGGTAAGAGAGATAGTTGTGAACATGGGTCCTCAGCACCCATCAACCCATGGAGTTTTTAGAATAAAACTCTGGCTCGATGGAGAGGTTGTTGTAAAGTCAGAGCCGATAATTGGATATTTACACAGGGGGGTTGAAAAGCTTGCAGAACATAGAACATATGCCCAATTTACCCCAATAACAGATAGACTTGACTATCTTGCAGCAATTTCTAACGAACTTGGATGGGTCGAAGCAGTGGAGAAATTAATGGGTATCGAGGTTCCCCAAAGAGCAGAATACATAAGGGTTATCCTCACAGAGCTCACAAGAATTGCAAGTCACCTTGTTTGGCTTGGAACCCATGCCCTTGACATAGGAGTTATGACTCTTGTTCTTTACTGCTTCCGTGAGAGGGAGCATATTCTTGATATATTTGAAATGGTTACAGGTGGAAGGCTCACCTGCCATGCCTTCAGAATTGGAGGCTTACCCCAAGATGTCCCAGAGGGATTTGTTGACAAAGTAAGAGAGTTTGTGGAGGTATTTCCCAAATATCTGAGTGATTACCATAAATTACTTACAAATAACAGAATCTGGCTAAAAAGGACAAAAAATGTTGGAATTATAACTGCTAAGGATGCAATTGACCTTGGTCTTTCTGGACCAAGCATAAGGGGTTCTGGAGTAAAATGGGATGTCAGAAAGTCCAATCCTTATTCAGTCTATTCAAAGTTTGACTTCATTGTTCCAACTGGAGAAATTGGGGATGTATATGATCGGTATATGGTAAGGATGGAAGAGATGAGGCAGAGTTGCAGAATAATAGAGCAGGCAATAAAGTCCCTCCCCTCTGGAGAGATATGTGCAAAGGTTCCAAAGATTATAAAACCTCCTGCTGGTGAGGTTTATCACTCTATAGAAGCTCCAAAGGGAGAACTCGGGTACTACATAGTCTCTGACGGCTCAACAATTCCATACAGGGTTAGGATTAGACCCCCATCCTTTGTAAATCTTCAAGGGATATCAAAAATGATAGAAGGTCAACTTGTAGCGGATGTTGTTGCAGTAATTGGCTCCCTTGACATTGTCCTTGGAGAGATTGATAGATGAGA
>CAZFCI010000004.1:0-3048 GCA_964517525.1 uncultured Clostridia bacterium
GAATTATTAGAAAACCGAGAAAAAGGAGAACTAAAATTACAGGAAGAAACCACCAAATTTTTCTCTCCTTTATAAAAAGCCACAATTCTCTAATTATTCCCATTGAAACCTCCCTAATCTAAACCATACTCTTCTCTCCAATCCTTCTCTTCTTTCCATTCAGGTTGTTTTTTCTTATCCAGAAGGAAATTCCCAAGAACAAGAAAATCCATATCCGTTCGCATAAAACAACGATAGGCATCCTCTGGAGAGCAAACTATTGGTTCACCTCTTACATTGAAGCTGGTATTTACAATAACACTATATCCTGTCTTCTCTTTGAATTTCTTCAAAAGATTATAATACTTAGGGTTTGTTTCCTCATGAACAGTCTGTAATCTTGCAGAATAGTCAAGATGAGTAATTGCAGGGATATCGGAACGAATAAAGTAAAGCTTATCCCTTACAGAAAGTTTATTATAACCATCAGGAAGAGGATTCCTTCTCTTATCTACAACATCCGCAATAAATAGCATATAGGGAGAAGGTCTATCAATATCAAAGTAATCTCTAACATCCTCATAAATTACAGATGGAGCAAAGGGTCTGAAACTCTCTCGAAACTTTATCTTTAAATTAAGCCTTTTTTGCATTTCAGGATTTCTTGCATCCCCTAAGATACTTCTATTTCCAAGAGCTCTTGGTCCCCACTCCATCCTTCCCTGAAACCAACCTACAACTTTCCCTTGAGAAAGGAGTTCTGAAACAACATCACATAAATCATCAAAATCTTCAAAATATGTGTAGGAAGCTTTATATTTCCTCAATGTTTTTAAAATATCAAGGTCACTATATTCAGTTCCAAGATAGGCTCCCTGCATTCCGTCAATATTATGAACCTTTCTTTCTTTTCCAAAATACATGTGATATACCGCATATGCTGAACCAATGGCACCCCCAGCATCTCCAGCAGCAGGTTGAACCCATATATCCTCGAAAATACCCTTCTTAACAAGCTTTCCATTGGCAACACAATTAAGAGCAACTCCTCCTGCCAAACAGAGATATTTTGAACCTGTAAGTTTCTTTGCTGTTTCAGCCATTTTAAAAACAATTTCCTCAGTAATCTGCTGGATTGCAAGGGCAAGGTCACAATGTTGCTGTTCAATCTCACTCTCTGGCTTTCGGGGAAAGAAACCGAATAGCTTTTCCCACTTTTCTTCTTTTACCATTCTTAATCCTGTTGAATAATCAAAATAATCCTGGTTCAGCCATATGGATCCATCATCTTTCACATCGACAATATTCTCATAGATTAAATCTTTATATTTCTTTACTCTTTCAGAGGTTGGATCCCCATAAGGAGCAAGCCCCATTAATTTATATTCTCCTGAATTGACCTTGAAGCCAAGATAGTAAGTGAAAGCAGAGTATAAAAGCCCAACAGAATGGGGAAAGTTCATTTCCTTAAGAACAGTTATGCTATTATCCTTTCCAAAGGAAATTGATGCTGTTGACCATTCCCCTACCCCATCTATTGTGAGTATTGCAGACTCTTTGAAGGGTGATGGGAAAAAAGCACTCGCGGCATGGGATAGATGGTGCTGGGAAAATAACAATTTAAGCTTTTTCTTATCAAAATTTTCTATCTTAGAGAGCTCCTTTAAAATTAGATTTTTCATGAACAATTTTTCCTTTATCCAGACAGGGATAGCATTAAGAAAAGAGGGTAAGCCCTTTGGTGCAAAAACATAATAAGTGGTAAGAAGTCTTTCAAATTTTAAAAATGGCTTTTCGTAAAAAACAACAGCATCCAGTTCATTAATTGAAAAGCCGCTATAGTTAAGGCAATATCTTATAGAATTTATAGGGAATGAAGAATCGTGTTTTTTGCGAGTAAATCTTTCCTCTTGGCAGGCTACAACTATCTCGCCATCGTTGAGAATGGCTGACGCAGAATCATGATAAAAGGCAGAGATTCCAAGAATCTTAACGCTCATTTCTGAGCCTCGTAAAACCTTGAATTTTCAATTATACCACAAACTAAAGAAAAAATCTTTCTGGCATAGATTTCATGAAGCTTTTCAGAAGGATGGGCATCCCATTTGTTGACTCCGAGAGGTGTATTTGATAACTCCCTCTTTATCTCCTCTTCCATATTGCATGTTAAAAAGCCTCTTTTTTTCGCAGCTCTTTCTGCCTGATGCCACCATTTCATATAAAGCCTCAACTCTTTATCTGGTTTATTATAATTAGTAGGATCAGTTGTTGAGGTTCCATGATTTAAAACTGCAAAAATTGGAGGGGGTAAACCCATTTCATCGGAAACATTTTTAATATCCCTTAGAGCCTTCAAAAAATCATTCCACTCCCTTGATTTTGGATTATAAGCTCTATCAACAACCTCCTGCCATGTGGGGATAAGACTTATAAGCTCTGAAAATTTCCAGACTGTTTTTCCTATGAGATTTGAAAGCTCTTTTAATCCACTCTTAGACATAAATTTTAAGATTGGACCGAATTTTCTCTCAACATTTCTCTTAAAATTATCCCTTTCAGGACTTGAACTTTGAGGTCCCCGTTTTGTGTCATTAATACAGAAACCAACTATTATCAAATCGGGCTGAACAATATCTTTCACTCTAATTAAAAGCTCCTTCTCCTCCACTGTAGAAAAGCCAATAATACTAAGATTGATAACTTCAAATTTTTTGAATTTATAACGGGAATTCAGTAGTTTCTCAAGTAAATTAGAATATCTATTTTCCTCTCGGATTCCTACACCCCAACTAAAAGAGTCCCCAAGAACGAGTATTCTAAATGTTTTGTCAGGCTTAGGGATTTCAAAGGGTTTCTGTCGAAAAGATAACCCTTCGATTCCCAGGCTATTAAAATAAACAGGAACCCCCCAAGAGCAAACAACTTTTCCATTTAGATATCCCCAACCTTCTCTATTTACTTCTATTTCTTTATTTCCTCCATTAAAACGATTCTGGATCTCTCTCTGGGGATCTCTGATTCTGAGAATAGCTTCAAAAGAGTAAAGAATGAATATAATTGATATAATGT
>CAZFCI010000005.1:0-1885 GCA_964517525.1 uncultured Clostridia bacterium
ATCATCAGGAGCATCATTTCCAGGATTTCCTCCCAATCCACCAGGTCCACCTCCTCCACCACCAGGACCTCCTGAACCACCTGGTCCACCTTCTCCCCTCTCAGTTTCAGATAAACTATCATCACTATCACCGTCTCCTCCGCCTTTTTCTCCCGATTTTCTTTCTTTATAACCTTCTCCGCCTTTGTCTTCCTCCTCCTCTAATTCCTTCTTATCCTTATATGGACATATTTTAGGACAAACAGGGTTTCCTTTCTCGTCTTTCTTGAACACACTATCATAGGTTGTCGGACGGTTTTTAGCATCATATTTCCTTACTTCATAATGGAGATGATATCCTGTAGATTTACCTTCAGCACCTACCTTACCAATCTGGGTCTTTCCTGCCTCAACTTCATCTCCTGCTTTTATAGAAATCTCAGATAAATGAGCATAAAGGGTTAAATAACCAATTCCTTCCTTTAAATCTGGAGTGTTATCAATTATAACAGTGTTTCCATACCCTTTTTTAGTTTTTGTCTCTTTCTTTCCATCTTTCTCTACGATTTCTTTTTCAGCTTCTTTCGTGGCAAGAACTTTGCCATCCTTTACTGCATATACGGATTTATCTTTTATATCACCAGGTTCCTTTCCTACGATATCTATTGCGCCATGAGTATATTCTGTTCCATCTGCTTTTTTCCTTATTTCATCACAATCACTTGTGTAATATTTACAGTCCGGAACAGGGTCTTTTACTTTCTCTCCCCCTATCTCTAAGGCTATCGCACTCCAAAAAAGTAATCCTATAAAAAAGGTCAATAGCGAAAGCCTGAATTTCATTGCTTCCTCCATTTTTAGAATATTTGGAAGTAATATATAAATGTTTTTCCCATGATTGCCAGATATCTTCCATCCTTGCTAAGGAAAAACCGATTTGCTTTTTCAAGTTGTGGTATAGCTCCTTCCCATAGAGCCTTCCCATCTGTATTTCCAATAAAGAGCTTATAAGGAGTGTCTTTGACAATTCTATGACCAATAATTGCAATGATTCTTCCATCATTTGAAATCCGAATTGCTCCTTTTACAGGATAGGATACTATTCTTTCCATCTCAGGGAATTTAAACACATCTATTCTTCCTTCACTGTCCTTTACAACCACTCTTCCATCCCCTGATATTACGAATTTCCCTTTAAGTATAAGTTTACCTTCTTTGTTATATAATCCTTCTTCCTCTTTCCTTCCTATTAAGCCTACATATTCAGCATTTTCAGATATTGAGGTGACTTCCATTGCAGGGAAAGACCTGATTATCTTTTTGTTCTGAATATCAATTAGGAGACAACTTGGCTCAACGATAAAATAGTTTCCATCAGGAGAAAATAGAACATCTTCGGCATGCCCTACATTGTTTTTCCATAAAGTTTTTTTGTCTTTATCAAGCAATAAAGAAGGACCTTCTAGCCCACCCATAACTCCAACAAAAACAAACCTACCATCTGGAGATACCCAAGGAAGCTCGCAACATGCTTCATATTTCCAAATTTCTTTTCCTTTTCTGTCGAAATAATAAATATAACCTTCGTTGTAAAACTCGCTTTCTGTAGGGATACATGATATAAAAGCGATGTATTTTCCATCTGCAGAAATAGACGGGCACCAAACCGACTTTCTAAGGTCAGGTCCCCATTGATTTACGATATTTCCATTTTTATTAATTAATGAAATAATCCTGTCATCTATTGCAATGACTATATCGCCTGACAGGTTTGCAAAAGAAGCGTCGGTTATCACTTCCTTTATCTCCATCTTCCAAAGAAGTCTTGGTTCTAAGGAGAAAGAAATTGAGCAGAGGAAAAAAAACAAAATGACCAATACAAAAAAGAATCTTTTAAATCTCATCT
>CAZFCI010000006.1:0-3279 GCA_964517525.1 uncultured Clostridia bacterium
TTTTTTACCTCCAAAAATATTCAAATAAAATCTTTTCATCCTATTAATTATATCAAAGAATTGAACTTGTCCAAATTCTGTAAATTTTTTTAGGTTAAATCTCTTTACCTTCGGTAGAGAGCTTTATGGAGCTTTTCTTTAAAAAAATTGGCTCTTTTATCTCTTCAAGGGGTGTAAAAAGGAGAAGCTCTCCCTCCTCCTTTCCAACGACAATTCCAAGGGCAAGGGTATCCTTTTGATAATTTATAATTCCCACAAGAGAATTATTTTCAAAATTCTCTTCAGAAGTTCTCACCCTGAAAATCTTTCCCCCCTCGAAATATCTTCTGAAAACTCCTTCTCTGTATTCTCTCCTTTGATTCATTGACCTTTCCTTTGTCTCTTTTGGGGAATTTAGAACATAGACATTAAATTTTTTTTCAATAAGGACATTTATAATATGTTCTATTTCACCATTTTTCTTGAACACAGTTATCATGGTAGGGGAAAGAATCTCTGCTTTTTTCAATTTTAAATTTAACCCTTCATTTCCTGAAATAAGTCCAGTTGTGTCAACGATTACTGCGAAGGGGTTTTCTCTTTTTACTGAATCGAAAATCTTCTGGATGGCTCTGAGATAACCATTGATGTCAATGGATGGGGAGAGAATGCCTAAAAACTCCATAAAATCTGGCTTCATAAGATTAACTTCTTTCTTTTCCTCAGAAAGAATAATAGCTGAGACGGTTGTTGGAGGTCCTATCCATGATTGTCCAATGTCTGCATCAATTATCGCAATCTTTTTATCTCTCTTTAGGAAAGATGAAGCAAGGAACTTCACAAAAGTGCTCTTTCCTGAGCTCACCCCCCCAATCACCATGAAAATACCACCCCATTTTTCCGTTAATTTTTGTAGCCTTCTCCAGGATTCAGGGATGTTTATCCCTTCATGTTCAAGAAATGGAAAAGCCATTCTTAAATTGCTTCACTTCTCTCAAAAAGGTAAGATGAAATTATAATTGTTAGAAATGAGAAAGCTAAAATTGCTACCACATTAAAAAATAAAGAAAAATGGGATTCTCCGACAAGGAATCCTCTTAATCCGTCAACTCCATAAGTGAGAGGGTCGATATAGGAGAGACTTCTCACAATCTTAGGTAGATTTTTGATGGGATATAGAGCACCAGAAAGAAAGAAGAGAGGGAATATTAAGAAATTAATTATGAGACTGAAACCATGAATATCCTTCATCTGAGAGGCAATTCCAAGACCAATTGCTACAAAGGTTGCTGAGACAAGAATCATAAAAATTATAGAGAAAACAAAAGGGAAAAATCCCTTTGTTTTAAAACCAAGCAAAAGAGATATTAAGAGAATTGAAATTCCCTGTAGAAGAGAAGTAGAGATTCCACCCGCTATTCTTCCTACAGCTATTGATACTCTGCTGACAGGAGCAACCATAATTTCCTTTAAAAAACCAAACTCTCTATCCCATAGAACAGAGAGTCCTGCAAAGGTTGAGGTAAAGAGGAGGGACATCCCTATTATTCCAGGGACAAGAAAATTCATATAATCTATACTCTTTGAAATCCCTGGAACATTCATTCTTCCAAAGCCAAAACCGAGGAAAACAAGGAAGAGAAGAGGCATAGCCATTGTTCCAAATACACGGGCTTTTGCCCTGAAAAACCTTTTCATCTCCCTCAACCAGAGAATATAAACAACCTTAAAATCTATCATATCAACGCCTCATCTCCCTTATTGTCCACTCTCTCCTTTCTCCTTCACCTTCTTCATCCCTTATCTTTCTACCTGTAAAAAATAAGAAAACATCCTCAAGACTTGGTTTGTGAAGGTTTACTGAGTTTATCTTAACCCCATTTTTCTCTGCAAGATTTACAAGGTTAGGTATTTTTCTTTCACCCATCTCCATGCTCATCCTCAATATCCCATTCTGAACCATTAAGGATTTAACCCATTTAAGCTCCTTTAACTTTTCAATGTATTGATTTGCATCCCCTTCTATTTCGAGAGTAACAACATCGCCACCGAGCATATTTTTTAGATTTATGGGATTGTCAATTGCCACAATTTTCCCATGATCAATTATTGCAATCCTGTCACAAAGATAATCTGCCTCCTCCATGTAATGGGTTGTTAGAATCATTGTAATTCCTGTTTCTTCGTTAAGCTTTTTTATATAATCCCAGATTCTTCTTCTTGTCTGAGCATCAAGCCCAAGGGTTGGCTCATCAAGGAATAGAACCTTAGGTCTATGAATTAAGCCTCTTGCAATTTCAAGCCTTCTTTTCATCCCTCCTGAGTATTTTTCGACAAGAGTGTCTGCCCTATCCTCAAGCTCTACAAGTTCGAGAACCTCCTTTATCCTTTTTTCTGCCTCTTCTCTCTTTATACCATATAACATTGCGTGAAAAAGAAGATTCTCCCTACCTGTAAGTTTTGTATCAAGGGTTGGATCCTGAAAAACTATTCCTATACTCCTTCTTACCTCATCCCTTCTTTTCCTTATGTCAAATCCAGCAACCTCTGCATATCCTGAAGTTGGTTTTAAAAGAGTGGATAGAATATTAATTGTGGTTGTTTTTCCCGCTCCATTGGGACCGAGCAAGCCAAAGAGCTCTCCATAGGAGACATCAAAAGAGATTTTATCTACTGCAGTGAAGCCATTAAATTTCTTTAAAAGTTCCTCTACTCTTATTGCTTGCATCGACTTAATTATTATTTTATCCCTTATTCTGTTCTATGGCAATTTTTCGAATTGCATCACTAATTTTCTATACGAAATCGATTCGTTGCATCATAAGAAATTCTACTCGAAATAGAAAATCTCTTCGCCTTCTTGATAAACTTTTAATCAAGGAGGTTTATGGATGGGATTGGATATGAAAACACGAAAGATTGGAAAACATCTGAACTTGCAAAAGGTATAAAAAAGCATCAAAGAAAGAGAAGGGGGGAATCCTTGATGAGCTCACTTCTCTTCATCCTTACAACCGCTCCTACGCCTCATGGCTTCTCCGAAATTGTGGGAAGAAAGTGGTAATTTGGAGAAAGGAGAAGGAGAGCATTATCTTTGTAGGAGAAATTCGAAAAGTAAAAAGGGTGAGGAAGAGAATTTACGATGATGAATGTGAAAAAGCTCTTTAGACGATATGGTGGATACTGGATTATCCTTGCGGAAAAAGGCTTGTTCCTGAAATCCCTGAGATGATAGAGAAGATGAAGAGATTTGGAGAGTGGAAGTGGAGGGATGAGGTAGAGAATCTCCTCAATAAACTG
>CAZFCI010000007.1:0-24333 GCA_964517525.1 uncultured Clostridia bacterium
CTGTATGAAGAACCATAATCCTTTTTCTTTTAAAGCCATCAATCCTTTCAATTTTACCCGAAAGAAGGTTCATCAAATTTAGTTTTCCTTTTTTCAATCTTGAAATAATTCTTTCTTTCAAAACATCTGGTTTCTCAAAAATTTTGGAATATTCAAAATTTGGATTAATATTCTTTTCGATTAAAATGATTAATTCAGGAAGGGCATAAATTGATGAGGAGTGAATAACTCTACTTCCTCTTAGAAGAATAAAGAAATTTTTAAGTTCTGGTTTATTTTTACAAACGACTCTATTCTTTATAAACAAATACGGGAAATTAAATTTTTGATTAATCGAGAATCTCCTCGAAAACAATGCAAAAACATTAATTCTATCTGAGAATTTTAAATTTATTTTTTCTATAATTTCCATGTCGCGGATCGTTGGAAGCTCATTGAAAACAAAGATACAAATGTCCTTGCCGCTAAGCTCTTTGTATTCCATTAACTTCTCGGGCTTGGAATTGTATTCACAATTGATATAAATCTTTGGTTTCCAAATCTTGAAAAAAATTAAGACAAAAATCAAAATAAAAAGTAAAAGATTAATTCCCCAAAAAATAGCAAGAGAATTGCCCCTCTTCTCCTTCCAAAAACTCATATATTATATATATGATTTTTTTTTTTTAGCTTGTCAAGTCTATTTAGGCTCTAAAGATAGAATCTACCTATTGCTCATTTTTTCTATTGTTTCAAAGATTGAAGAATAATCAAGATGCCCCATCCCTTTCTCAAAGGAACTCTTAAAAATTTCCTTCACAACAGAGGTTACAGGTGAGAAAACCCCATATTTTTCAAGGGCATCAGAAATATATAAAAGGTCTTTATACATAAGATCAAGGGAGAATTGGGTTGAGAAATCTCCTTTTGTCATCTTACTACCCTTTATCTCCACAAGGGGTGATTTATAAGCTCCTGCTGATAAAACCTCAAGAACAGATTCAAGATTCAGTCCTCCCTTCTTTGCAAGGATAAGACCCTCTGCAAGGGAGACTGTCCAGCAAGCTCCAATAAGATTATTCACAAGTTTCATGAGAGAACCCATTCCACCCTCTCCCATGTAAACAACCTTTGAACTAAGGGTTTGGAGGATGTCTTTGTGCTTTTCAAAAATCTCCCTTTCTCCACCAACCATTATGGCAAGGGTTCCAGATTCTGCTGCCCATGTGCTTCCAGAAACTGGTGCATCAAGGAAATGGAAACCCTTTTTCTTCAGTCTTTCCGCAATATCCTTTGAGGCTTCTGGAGATATTGTGCTCATATCTATGAATGTTGTCCCTTCTGATGCTCCATAAATACATCCTTCTTCACCAAAAATAACATCTTCAACAGCTCTATGATCCCTCACCATTGTTATTACAACATCCCTGTTTTTTGCAACTTCTGAAGGTTTTTTGAAAATTTGTGCTTTCCCCTGAAAATCTTTTGCTTTCTCATGGGTTCTATTATACACTCCCACTTCATAACCATTTTTAATCAGGTTAAAAGCCATTGGCTTTCCCATCAATCCAAGACCTATAAAACCAATTCTCTTCATCTTCATCACCTCAAAAATTATGTTATTAATTCAATAAATTTCTGTCAAGAAAATTTGGAAATACCTTTGATTCTATTATAGAATATACCTTTAATGAAAGAAATTTTTTATCAGCAAGAGATTTCGGAATTCAGATTTTCAGAGGGGAGAAGACTCTTTATTTCCCTTATAATAACCCTTATCTTTATGTTTTTAGAAATTTTTGGAGGCATTATAACGAAGAGTATTGCTTTAATTTCAGATGCTTTCCACATGTTCACCCATGCTTTTACCATAAGCCTTAGCCTTTTTGCAATAATAATTGCAAGGAAACCTCCCTGTCATCACAGAACCTTTGGTCTTTACAGGGCAGAAATCCTCTCTGCCTTTGTAAATGGATTAACCCTTCTTCCAATTTCAGGGCTTATAATTTATTTTTCAATAAAAAGGCTTACAAACCCTGCTAAAGTTCTCGGATTTGAAATGTTTATCATAGCTATATCAGGACTTTTTGCCAACATAGCAAGTATTATTATTTTGCGGAAGGATTATAAAAATAACATAAATATTAAGAGCGTATTCTTCCATCTTATTGGAGATGCTCTATCATCAATAGCTGTTCTATTTGCTTCAGTCCTGATTATATTAAAAAATTGGTTTATTGCTGATCCAATTGTTAGCTTTGGAATATCCATTTTAATTGCCAAATGGTCATTTTCAGTTCTTAAAGAATCGGGAAAAATCCTTCTTGAGATGGCACCAAAGGGGCTTGATATTGAAAAGCTAAGCCTTGAGCTAAAGGAAAATTTTCCTGAAATAGATGAAATATCCAGTGCCCATATATGGTCTATCACATCTGACATGCTCGTATTTTCAGCTCATTTATCCATTAAATCTGAGAATTTCAATCAGAATGAATTCCTTCAAAGGGTTTGTGGTTATCTTCAGAGTCGTTATCCAATAATTGAGTGCACTATCCAAATTAAAGTTTGAGTTTTATTGGAAATGGATTAATAATTAAATGCTGGAGGAAAAAATGATAGAAATAAAATTTACAAATGAGCAATTTAAGACCCTTTTGAAACTTGTCTCCACTGCTACATGGATTATAAATGCTTTCCGAGGAGAAATCATTGAAGAGTTTGAGAAGTTTGAGCAATATCTCCTCTCCCTCGCAAAAAAGGAAGGATTTTCCAATCTCATTGAATATGATGAGGATACAGATACCTTTCTTCAATCGGAAAAACTTGAAGATGAGATCCAGGAGTATATAGAAGATTACAACGATAAAATATTCTGGCAGACGCTTGTAACCAGGCTCGCAATTAGAGATTTAGAAAAAGAATATGGGAAATCAGCTGTCGAAAGAATGGAATTGGATGAAAGGGTGAAAAGGGTAAATCCTTTTATCAACAAATATGCTGAAGAATTTTCAGAAAACGGGATTGAAAATCTTGTAATAGAAAAGAGGAGGTTGTAATAAATGTCTTGCTATTTCAGACATTTAAAAGAAATTTTTGAAGAAGCAGGAATTGAAATATCAAAAGAAAACAAAAAAATCATTGACAAGAAAATCCACGAGCTTGTTGGAGTTCCTTACAAAAATTGTCCTGAATCATGGAGAAAAGTGAAAGAATGGCTCAGGGATATGGAAAGAAAAAAGAAGCTGATTGATTATTTGAAAAGTAAGGAATAATTTTCAAAGATTTAATTTTTAAAAAATCCACATTCAATTTCTTCACCATCTAAGGTTAAATACCTTTTAAGAGCATCAACTGTTAGACAGGAGTGAACAGGTAAAATAAAAGCAATATCCCCAACTTTTATCCTTTCAAAGTTATCTTGGTCTGTCTTTAAAATTCCATGCTCCTGAGATAAGGAGGATACAAAGGAGTTTTTAATTATGGGTCCCCAACCTTCTCTTTCAGGGAAGGCTAAATATCCAAAAATCTTTGATCCATCTTTTCCAGTAATAAAATCTTTGGAAAGATGAACAGCACCGCAATAAAGGATTATTTCTTTTCTATCAGGATGTTTTGCAACAACTGGGCATGCAACTGCTATTGCAATATCCTCTTCTCTGCATGTATGGAGCTCCAGTTGCATAATATCGTAAAATACGAAATTCCCAGGCCTTATCTCATCGATACCTTCAAATCTTCCAACCAGACTGCATGTTGGAGTATCACCAATAGAGATTTTAATCTTCTTGGACAATTTACTTTCTATAATCTCCTTTACCTTTTTCATTTTTTTGACAGAGTCTTTGTAAACATGAAGAATTTCTTCCTTGGATTTGCACCGATAGGAATGTCCAGCATGGGTTAGTATTCCTTCAAGATTAAGTTTTTTCGAATTTTCAATCTCAGTGGCAAGATCAAGAATTGGATCAAAATCATCCCAAGGAATACCAGTTCTCCTGGAGCCAACATCTATCTTTATCCATAAATTCACTTTATTTTGCAGAGAATTTTCTAAAATTCTTACAACATCCTTGGAAAGGACAAGGAGGTTAAGGGAGATTTTGGAGGAGAGATTATTAATTGAATCCATCTCCCGTACATTAACTGGAAAGGCAATTGTAATATCCTTCCATCCGTTTTCAAAAAAATACTCCGCCATACTTACTGATGATACTGTTATTCCAGTGATACCGAATTCTCTGAACCAATCTCCTATTTTAGCGGATTGGTGGGTTTTGAAATGGGGTCTGAAAAACACTCCACTTTCCTTTGCCTTCTCTGCCATCCTCCTTATATTTCTCAAAACCCTTTCCTTGTTTAGGATTATTGTTGGTTTCTGAATTTTTTTTAATATTTTGTCTATCATATTAAATATTTTATCCAAGACTTAATGCAAAATTAAACTTCTATTTAAGAAAGATATTTTTCCCTCCATATCTCAAAGAGTAGAAGGGCAAAGAGTCTGTGGCTATGATTTTCAATTCCCTTTATATGCTCCTCTTTCATCCTTTTTATTTCTGAATAATTGAAAAGCCCTCCATCCCTTATCCTTTTTTCTGAAAGATAATCTTCCATCAACTCTCTGAACTCCTCCCTTAGCCATTTTTTTATTGGAATTGAGAAACCTTCCTTTTGTCTGTATATTGTTTCCTTTGGAAGTATTCCTTCCATGGATTTTTTGAATATCCATTTTGTTGTAAGGCCTCTAACTTTCAAATTTCCCGGAAGGGAGAAAACAAATTCAACAAGTTTATGGTCTAAAAGGGGAGCTCTTGTCTCCAGGGAGCATGCCATAGACATTCTATCAACTTTTACCATAATATCATCAACAAGATAGCTTTTTAGATCAAGGAATAGCTCCCTATTAATACTGTCAAAGGATTTCATTTTTTCAAAGATAGAAGAGAATGGCTCTCTTGTATTGATTTCACCATTTCTTTCTATTTTGGAGAGAAAATCTGATGAATAAAGTTTTCTCTTTGTCTGGTTGTCTAAATAAAGCATCCATCTAAAGTGGGAGAGCTCAGGGGAAAAGGATAAACCATCGGAGAATCTCTTTATCCTATTTATTATTCCCTTTTTTACATCCTTTGGAGGAAGAAATCTGGAAAGGAGGGGGAAAATTGCATGGGGTATCTTAAAGAAATATTTCCTAAGAAAACTTTCTATCTTTTGGGCGAGATAGTGCTCATAACCTCCAAATAGCTCATCTCCGCCATCTCCAGAAAGAATAACTGTAACATACTTTCGAGCCATCTTTGAGACAAGATATGTTGGAAATATTGAAAAATCTGACATTGGCTCATCAAGATATTTTACGAGCTCCCATATGAGTTCGAGAGCAGAAGGGGTTAGAACAAACTCGTAATGCTGAGTTTTGAATAGCTCAGCTATTTTTCTTGCGTATTTCAACTCATTGTAGGATTTCTCCTCAAATCCAATGGAAAAGGTCATCAATGGTTCTGTTCCGAGGGAATGCATCATAGCAACTATTGAGCTTGAATCAATTCCTCCTGAAAGAAAGGCTCCGAGGGGAACATCAGAAATCAATCTCAATTTCACCGACTCTTTTATAATTTCCCTCAGTCTCTCTTTGATTTCTTTAATGTCAGATGGGACCTCAACTTTTTCAAGCTCCCAGTAACTTTTCTCCTTCGCTCCCTTTTCATCAAAAATTAAATAGTGTCCTGGCATCAACTTCTTTATTCCCTTAAAAATTGAAAGGGGTGAGGGAATATACTCGAGGGTTAGATATAGATCAAGGGCATTTAAATCAAGCTCTCTATCAATTTTTCCAGATTTTAAAATCCCTTTTATTTCAGAGGAAAAAACAATTGTAGAGTCAATAATTGCGTAATAAAGGGGTTTCTTCCCAATTCTATCCCTTGCAAGGAGGAGTCTCCTCTTTCTACCATCCCATATTCCGAAGGCAAACATTCCCCTTAGTTTTTTCAAACCCTCTTCACCTTCTTCCTCATATAGATGAACAATAGTCTCTGTGTCTGATTTTGTCTTGAATCTATGCCCCTTTCCTTCAAGCTCTTTCCTAAGTTCAAGAAAATTGTATATCTCTCCATTATATGTTATCCATATTGTTCCATCCTCATTACACTGGGGTTGATGACCTGTTTCAAGATCAATTATCTTAAGTCTCCTTGCTCCAAGGGCAACACCATTCTCAATAAAGAAGCCTTCATCATCTGGACCTCTGTGGATAATCTGATCTGCCATTGATTTAATAATTTCCCTCTCCTGTTTTCTCCCTTTTAAATCAACAATCCCTACAATCCCACACATTTTCTAAAAGAGAATTTTAACCCATTGATAGATTGAACTCAAATGGAGATTTAATAGAGAGTTCCTTTTACTATTTGCGTTTTATCTGCCCTTCAGCCAATAGATATTGCCGATTATAAAGGTCCTTGTTGCTTGCATTGAATTCATGTTTAACTTGCACTCTCAATTCTTCCAAGGTGTAAAGCTGCCATGAAACTGGAACAAAGGCTATTTTCTTTCCTCTTTCTTCTCTTGATAACTCAAAACTCAACAGCAAGTGGAACGCATTTTTTGTAATTTTTGGGTCTTCGGAGGGAGAAAAATAAAATGTCCTGAATGTTTGGTCTTTAGTTGCTTGAGTATAGGTTTTGCAATCAATATAGATAGTTCTTCCGTAATGATCTGTTATCTATATATCCGGGTAGCCCGCAACTTTTATTTTACCTTTTTTAGTTTTTGGTTTATCTGCTTTTAGATTGACTTTATTTACTGCAGAGATAACAAAGGGTTCAATTTTATTTCCTGCCTCATTAGGTCTTTTAGTAAAGATTCCTTTTTTATATGCTTCCTCACCTGCTATCTTTGCTGCTGTTTTCAACAGGTCTAGGACTTGCCTATTTTCTCTACTTGATAAATCAAATGATAGCACTTCACAACAAGTTAATGCTTTTATTGCTATTGGATAAGGGATGCCCTTTAGGGGCTCCAAAAATTTACCTATTACTTCTTCCAGTTCTCTTATGTATTCTTCTTTCCCATCCATTTATTTTTTTAATATTAATATATTTTCCTTTTGCATTACATTGTATAACCCAAAAATTATTTTATCTATATTTTTTATCAGTTTAAAACCAATTTTTTCCGCATGATCTATAATAAATTCCACAGTCTTTATCTCCTTGCCTTGATATGTAGCGTTTCCAATGACAATTACAGCATATTTCCCATTCTTTAAGACCCTATGCATCTCATCCAAACTTTTTTTCATATCATCATTATAAAAGTCTATCTTTTTCTCTCCCTTTCCTCTTACTCCAATAAATTGCTCTCTTAACTTCATTAAATCATAGCCAAAAACTTTTAATGCATGTGCATCATTTAATACATAATCTAAAGCAATGGAATAAGGAGGTGAAGTAACTATTCCATCTATGCTATTTTCCTTTAAAGGCAATGATCGTGAATCTCCTATTTTTATATCCACTCTACCCAATTTTATATCTAATCTATTTACCACTTCTATATAATCTTTAACTGAAAGAATCATTAAATCAAGATTATTTCTGAAAGATTTGGTAAAATCTTTTTTTCTTCTTGCGTTATCACTTACTGCTACCAATTTTGTCATTAAGTAAAAATTTCTGACTTTCTCATTGTGAATATTTTCAATAGCTTTATCGAGAGCTTTATCGTCAAGATTAAAAAGATTTACTCCGACTTTTTTCAAAATTTCCTCTTTCAACTCTAATATTTCATCTAAAACTTCTATTGATTCTGTTTTAACCTTGCTCTGAAGAACACACAGGGGAGATATATCGATACCTATGCAGTTAATTCCCAATAGTTGAGCTTCTAATGCTGTTGTTCCGCTTCCTACAAAGGGATCCAATACAGTATCACCCTCCTTCAGACCAATTATATTAAGCAAAGCTCTGATCATCTGTGGATGGAATTTCCCTTTGTAAGGATATATCCAATGGGTTAAATACTGATTTACAGATCTTGTCCTGTTTTTTCTTACGATGTAAAAATAGTCAGTATATTCACCTTTTATGAGTTTAAAATAGGCAAGTTTTCTCTTAAGGGCTTCCACATTTTGGGGTTCCTCTAAAAATCTAAATTCTCTTAATCCGTTTGTTACCTCAAATTTTACTTCTAAAGCCTCCAGTTCAAGTTGAGCCAATGCTAATTCGTAAATAAACTGCACATTATCAAAAAGAACCAATTTTTTCTCTTTTAATAAAGGTTCCTCCTTAAATGCCCAAAAATCGCTAATTGCTTTTTCTTTTTCTAACATTATTTCTCCCTTGCCTTCAAGCTCTTTACTCACACTTATTCTCTATAAAGAAAAGGACTTGATGCCATTTTTTTCCTTCACCATAATATAACTATATATATTTTTTCCGGAAAGTCAAAGTCATTACTCCTAATTTTAGACTCTTCCAGTCGATTGCTCAAAAACAGCTATAATTTTTTTACAAGCCAATATTCATTATTGATCCACGAATAATAAAACTCTATAAGAATCCCCTTTTATTGACCCTCACTAACTTTTGTTCTATTCTTTCTTTATGAAAAAAGTTCTTCTTTCTTTGATTCTGATTTTTTCCTATCCAATCTTTCTTTTATCAAAAGATATTTCAATCATTTACGATGGAGAAAGAGAGAAGTCTGAAGCCTATAAATCTTCGATGTTTATTTACTACCTCCTTGACCATTTTCCTGTAGATTCCAAAGAGGTTTTAAATGTAAGGAATTATAAGGAGGAACAAATCTCCAATAAAGATTTAATTTTTGTTGTTTTTGAGGAGGGATTCCCTGAGTTTGATGAAAAGTTCCTTTCTGACTTATTAGATTTTAAAGGAGAAATTGTCTGGATTAATATGCACATAGAAAGATTCCTTGAGAAAAGGGATTTTGATATAGAATTTCAGGATTTTAAATATGGTAAAGATTGGAAGGTTTTTTATAAGGGAGAGGATTTTCCTAAAGAGGAGAGGGGGATGAATCTGATAAGGATAAAGAAGAGAGATAAAGTTAAGATAATTTCCTATGCAGTGGATGAAGAGGGGAAGAAGTTTCCTTATGTAATAAAAACAAAAAATCTCTGGTATTTTGCTGATTCTCCTTTCTCCTTTGCCAATGAAGGGGGAAGATTTTTAATTCTTGCGGATCTTCTCCATGATATTCTCAATGAACCCCACCCTGAATCCCATCTTGCCCTTGTAAGAATCGAAGATGTGAATCCTGAGGATGAGCCATCCTATCTTAAAAAGATTGCAAATTTTCTATCAAAGGAGGGAATCCCATTCCAGATTTCTTTAATACCTTTTTTCAAAGATCCAGATAATCAGTATGAGAGAACTCTCTCAGAGAATCCTGAGCTTTCTGATGCAATAAAGTATGCAGTGAAAAAAGGTGGGACCATTGTCCTTCACGGCTCAACCCATCAGTGGAGAGGGGTTTCTGGAGAGGATTATGAGTTCTGGGATGATATTGCAGGGAGACCTATTCCCAATGAGTCACCCGACTGGATTGATCAGAGATTGAAGAGGGCAATTGAAGAGTGTGCCAAAAATGGAATCTATCCCATTTCTTGGGAAACCCCCCATTACTCTGCATCAAAAAATGCATACAGGACAATATCTAAATATTTTAGTTCTTTTAATGACAGGGTTATGTCTGCTGAGATAAGTGGAACCCAGCAGATATTCCCATATCCTGCAAATATAAAGGATTTGGGAATTCTTTTAATTCCTGAAAATTTAGGATATGTTGACTTTCAGAAACCAGAACCTGAGAAGATAATTGAGAGCGCAAGAAATATGCTTGTTGTTAGAGATGGGATTGCTTCTTTCTTCTTCCATCCCTTTGTTCCTATAAAAAATCTTAAAAAGATTGTAAAAGAGATGAAAAAAATGGGGTGGAAATTTATATCTATAAGGGATTTTCATTGTGATTTAAGAACAGAATCTTTATGGGTAACATCAAAGGGAGGGGAAGGTAAAATTAATTTGAGAAATCAATACATTCATGAAATTTTTATGGAGAGGAGTGGGAAAATATTAATGGAAAAATTTTCTTCCAGTAGACATAATGGAATATTTGCAAAGAGAATAGAAATTCCAAAAGGGGGGTTGTATGTCCTTGAGGGGCTTGATACTCTTCCTGAAAAAAGGAAAAGTTTTAAGGATTTATTCTATGAAAAAATTTTCCCTAAAAAAGAAGTTAAAGAAATTCTCAAAACTCCAGAGATTCTCATTGTCAAAAAGGATATAGCAAAGGGAGAGGAGAAATTTGATCAGGAGAGTTTTGAATCGGTCTTTAAAATATTTGGATTTAGACCAAAATTGATAAGTAGAGAAAAGATAATTAAAACAGATCTAAGAAATTTTACAATCGTATGTGTGCCTTATCCTTCAGCAAAAGAAATGGGGAAGGAGGAGATTAACTCATTGATTGATTTTGTGGAAGGTGGTGGAATTCTTATAACCGATGGAAAAACTCCCCTTCCAGAGAGTTTGGGAATTAGGTTTGAAGGTATAAAAAAGGAGATAAAGGAAGTTAAAGAATTGTCAATGCCGGTTCCCAATCTTTACTGGAACCCTTCTGTTTTTTTGGAAAGCTTTAAGGCAGACGAGGGAATCGTTCTTTCAAAGGATGCATGGTCAGAGCAACCCCTTGCTCTTATAAAGCCATTAAAGAAGGGAAAGATTCTTTATTTTGGGACAATTTTTGATCCCTTTACCCCTTTTGGAATTTCCCGTTTCCCCTATTTCCCCTTCTATCTAAAAAATTCCCTTCAGGTTCCCTTTAATGCAAAAAGGAACAAACTCGAATTCTATTTTGATCCAGGTCTTAGGCAGAATGTAAGTCTTGAAAAGCTTGTGAGAAGATGGAAGGCATCAGGAGTAAAATTTGTCTATCTTGCAACATGGCATTTTTACAGGACATACAAATTTGACTATAGATATTTCATAGACCTTTGCCACAACTTTGGAATCTCTGTTTACGCATGGTTTGAATTTCCCCAGGTAACACCCCTTTTCTGGGATGAAAATCCCCAGTGGCGGGAAAAAACTGCCACTGGTGCAGATGCATTATGCCACTGGAGACTTCAAATGAATCTTTATAATCCCTTGTGTAGAGAAGCTGTTAAAGAATTTTTCTGGAAAACGCTAATGGAATATGATTGGGATGGAGTTAATATTGCAGAGTTAAATTTTGACACAAACAAGGGAGCTGAAGACCCATCAAAATTTACTCCTATGAATGATGATGTTAGAAGGGATTTTAAAAGGATTAATGGCTTTGACCCAATTGAACTTTTCAATCCCAAATCTCCATTTTATTTTAAAAAGAACCCAAATGCCTATAATAAATTTTTAATTTTCAGAAAGGAAATTTTAAAGAACCTCCATATTTTCTTCCTAAATGAGATTGAGAAGATAAAGAAGGAGAAAGGAAAGGAGATGGAGGTAATTGTCACTGCAATGGATTCAATAATTCACCCTGAGATTTTTGAAGAGACTGGAATGGACACAAGGGAGATAATATCTCTCATGGATACTTATCCCTTCACCCTCCAGATTGAAGATCCAGCAAGAAGCTGGATTCTGCCACCCTCAAGATACCTCGATTATTTAAATGTTTACAAGAATTTTGTAAAAGATAATGAGAGATTGATGTTTGATATAAACTGCATTGGTAGAAGGGATATATCAAAAACAAATCTTCCTTCCTCCCTTGCAACAGGAACAGAGCTTGCCCAAACCCTTTATTTTGCAATTCAGGCAAATGGAAGAGCGGGGATATACTCTGAATCAACTGTTTTACCATCTGACATGGATATTCTATCCTTTGTTTTTGGAAAGGATATAGAAATCTCAAAAAAGAATGGAAATTATTTAATAAGGGCAGATAAGCCCTTTCTCCTTTCTCTCAATCTAAATGAATACACACCTTATATCGACAATCAGAAATGGTATCTATGGGGTGTAAAAGGTATTTACATCCCTTCAGGTTCCCATATTCTATCCTTTAGAAAGGAGCCATTCCTTAAATTAGCCCTCTCCCACAGAATAGAGTTTGATGGGGAAATAAGCAGTTTTAAAGAAGAAGGTGGCAGATTTACCCTCTTTTACAGCTCAAAACTTCCTGTTTCCCTGACCTTCAACAGGCCTCTCCAAGAAGTGAAATTGGATGAAAATGTCCTTTCAATACCAATGGATAAAAATGGTGTAATTCTTCCAAAAGGGAATCACAAGCTTGAAATAATTCCTTCAAGCTCAATTTCCTATACTGTTGATGTTATTGGATATTTAAGCTCTTCAATATTTTACTTGCTTGGCTTTCTATCAGTCACCCTCCTTTTTTCCCTTTACCTTTACTCAAAAATTAAAAAATGAAAGAATTGTTTCAGATACTAATAAACTCAATTTTTGTCTTTTCTGTAATTTTCATATGGTTAATGCTCCTTTATCAGTTTATCCTTACAATAGGAGGATTTCTCTGGAGAAATAAACTTTCAAAGGAAAGTTACAATTTTTCTGAAGATGATCTTCCATCTGTTTCAGTTCTTATTCCAGCAAGAAATGAGGAGAAGGTTATAGGAAAACTTATAGAGAGCCTTCTCCAGATGGAATATCCTAAGGAGAAAATAGAAATAATTGTTATAAATGACGGAAGTGATGATAGAACTGAGGAGATTGTGAGGAATTTCATTTTAAAGGATAAAAGGATAAGAATCTTAAATATTCCAAAAGAGGAATCGGGAAAGGGGAAGGGAGAAGCTTTGAATAAGGGATTGAAAGAGGCAAAAAATGATGTAATTGCTGTCTACGATGCGGATAATATTCCTGATCCTGATTCCCTTTACAAATTATGCGGAGCTTTGATTTCTGAAGAAAAGCTTGCAGGATGTGTTGGTAAGTTTCGAGCCTATAACAAGGGGAGGAATCTTCTTACAAGGCTTATAAACATTGAATCAATTGCCTTTCAATGGATAATTCAGGCTGGAAGATGGTTCTTCGTGAAAATTTCCTTTATACCAGGAACAAACTTTGTGATTTGGAGAAGAGTTATTGAGGAGCTTGGAGGGTGGGATAGAAAAGCATTAACAGAGGACTCTGAATTGACCTTCAGAATTTACGAGAAAGGATACAGAATAAAATTCCTCCCAGTTGTAACATCCTGGGAACAGGAACCAGAAAGACTTAAAACATGGATCAGGCAGAGGACAAGATGGGCAATGGGTAATAGCTACATTATCTCAAAATATCTTAAAAAAATCTTCAAGACAAAATTGAATTTTTCTTTGATCGAGCTTTTAAATCTTGTTTATCTCTATTATCTCTTTGTATTTGCAATCCTTTTCTCTGATACCCTCTTCATCCTTGCCATTTTCAAAGTTATCAGAATATCAGTTATGGGACCTTATGCAGAACTCTGGGCATTCGCCTTTTTCCTTTTTTTAATCGAAATTTTAATAGCTCTTTCCTTTGAAAAGGAAGACAATCTCTCTAATTTTCTCACATCTATTTTTGCATATCTAACCTATACAAAACTCTGGGTATTTGTTGTTTTAAGGGCTCTCTACTTTCAGTATTTTTCAAAAAAAGAGAAAAAATGGGAAAAGACAGAAAGATTCTGAATTTCTACTTTATAAAATGAGCTCCCCTGCTTCTCTTATTTCTCAATGCAGACTCAGCAACAATTAGAGCAGTCTGGATCCCATTTCTCAGGGAAATTAGGCTTGGAGTAAGGTGGGCTCTTTTGTAAAAGTCTTCAATCCTGTTTCTCAAATATCTTAGATCAGCCACCCCCCTCTCCAGCCTTTTTGCTGTTCTAATTATTCCGACATAATTCCACATGGTTGACTTTATGCTGAACCAGTCCTGCTGAATAAGTGCTGGGTCGACTTCTTCCTCTGGTTCAGGGTAGATCCAGGGAGGAATTTCTGATTCTTTATAGGGTTTTTCCTTTTCAAAGTTTTCAGCAATGTGTTTTCCCGCTCTAATCCCCCATACAAGCCCCTCAAGAAGGGAGGTTGAAGCCAAGCGATTTGCTCCATGAAGTCCTGTTCCTGAAACCTCTCCAACTGCATATAGATTTTTCAAGGATGTTCTACCCCATATATCCACCTGAACCCCTCCACATATGTAATGGGCTGCAGGAACAACTGGTATTGGCTCCTTTGTTATATCAATTCCAAGGGAATGACACTTGGAGTAAATATTTGGAAATCTTTTCTTTATATCTATTTTGCTGTAACTTGCAATGTCAAGGTAAACATAGTTGTCACCTTTTGCAAGCATCTCCTCATATATTGCTCTGCTAACCTCATCCCTTGGTGCAAGATCTTTTAGAGGAGAGTATTTCTCCATAAATGTTTCCCCACTTTTTGTTTTCAATCTTGCTCCTTCCCCCCTGACAGCTTCTGAGATCAAGAATCCATCTGCATCCTTATGAAAAAGGGATGTGGGATGAAACTGAACATACTCCATATTTATTAGCCTTGCTCCAGCTCTCTGAGCCATTGCGAATCCATCCCCTGTTGCACAGGGAGGATTTGTTGTGTGAAGATATATCCTTCCAAGCCCACCTGTTGCTAAAACTGTGTATTGGGCAAAAATTCTTTCCACCCTCTCCTCTAAATTATTCAGAACATATGCTCCAATGCATTGAGGTTCCCTGTAAAGGGCAAGAGGGCTTGTGGAGTGATGGGGGATTGTGAGGAGGTCTATTGCAGTGTAATTTGCAAGGGTCTTTACATTTTTAAATTCCTTTACCTTTCTTGAAAGGGCAATTTCTATAGCTTTCCCTGTCTCATCCATGCAGTAAAGGATTCTTCTCCTTGAGTGACTACCCTCCTGAGCAAAATCTATCTCTCCAACAGATGTTTTACAGAATTGAACGCCAACTTTCTTAATAAGAAATTCCTCCACAAGTTTAGGTCCCTCCTTTGTTATTATCTCCACTGCTGAAGGATTAGAGATTCCGTCTCCTGCTTCAATTATATCCTTTGCGAGAAGTTCTGGAGAATCGTTCTTTCCGAGAGCAACAATTCCTCCTTGAGCATAAAATGTATTTGATTCCTCAATGTTTGGCTCCTTGTTTATTAAAATTACATTTAAACCCAGCTCACCAAGAGTGATTGCAGTTGAGAGTCCTGCAATTCCAGAACCTATAATTAATACATCACAGTAATGCTTTATGTCTTCCACTTAGACTATCTCCAGCATTCTTCTAAGGGCTATCCTTGCACCTTCTGCTATTTCCTCAGGAACAATAACTCTTCCCCTAAGCTCACCTTTTAAAAGACCTTCAAGGACATTCAAAAGTTTTTCAGGCGTAACCTTTGCCATCTGGCAACATCTTGATTCTGTAATAGGAAAAATGATTTTATCAGGATTTTTAATCTGAAGTCTCCTAACAAGATTCCATTCTGTTCCAATTGCCCATTTGGTTCCTGGAGGGGATTCCTCAACATTCCTTTTTATAAAGCTTGTTGATCCGACAAAATCTGAGAGAGCACAAACCTCAGGAAAACATTCAGGATGGACAATCACTCTTAAATCTTTGTGGGAATTTTTCAATTTTTCAACAAGAAAGGGAAGGAACTCAGTATGGACATAGCAGAAGCCTTTCCAAAGAATTACTTTGCTTTTTCTGAAATTCTCCAATTTATTATCTCCTTTAGGATCCCAAACTGAAATCTCCTCTTCCTTTACACCTAAGGAATAGGCTGTGTTCCTTCCAAGATTTTCGTCAGGGAAGAAGAAAAGATCAGCTCCCTTGGAAAAAACCCACTCAAAAACTTTCTTTGCATTGGATGATGTGCAAACAGCTCCTCCATTCCTTCCACAGAAAGCCTTAAGCTCAGCAGTGGAGTTTACATAAACAACAGGAATTATATTCTTTCCAAGGGTGGAAAGTTTTTTCCATGCCTTCTCGACATCTTTCATTTTTGCCATTTCTGCAAGAGGGCATTTTGCCTCTGGAGCAGGATTAAGGACCTCCTGAGTGGGAGAGCAGAGGATTCTTGCCATTTCTGCCATAAAAGAGACAGAGCAAAAGATAATGTAAGGGACATCATTCTTCTTTGATGCGGTTTGAGCAAGTTGAAGGGAATCCCCTACAAAATCAGCAAACTGGACTATCTCCTCCCTCTGATAAAAATGGGCTAAAATTAAAAGTTTTTTTCCAAGTTTTTCCTTTGCTGACCTTATTTTTTCGAGAATCTCGTCCCTTTGAATTGGGGAAACACTGGAGCTCATTTTAGCTCACCTTCAAGAATCAAAGAGAGATCAAGGGATTTAAAAGAGTGGGTGAGGGCGCCAACAGATATGTAATCAACACCTGCCTCAGCAACTTTTTTAGCCCTTTCAATTGTCATATTCCCTGAAGCTTCAAGGGGTATTCTCCCGCTTACAAAATCAACTGCCTCCTTTATAGAATCAACATCCCAGTTATCAAGAAGAATTCTGTCAACACCCTCCTCAAATGCCGCCTTCAGCTCTTCCATATTTTTGACTTCTACCTCAACTTTTAGCCCTTTACCTTTAACTTTTCTTATTGCCTCCCTTATAGAACCAGCAACAGTAATGTGATTCTCTTTTATTAAAATCATTTCAGAAAGGGTTAACCTATGATTCTCTCCTCCACCAACCCTCACAGCATATTTTTCCATCTCCCTTAATCCTGGCGTTGTTTTCCTTGTATCAAGGATTTTTGCCTTTGTTCCTTCAACAGCTTTCACATATTTTCTTGTCAATGTTGCTATACCTGAGAGTCTCTGCAAAATATTTAGGGCAATCCTTTCCCCTGTAAGTATCCCCCTTGTCTTCCCCTCAATTTCAGCAATTATATCACCCTCTTTAACTTCCTCACCATCCCTCTTCAATTCTTTGTAATTCATTTCTGGATCAAGAGCTTTGAAAACCTCTCTTGCATATCTGTGACCTGCAATTACTCCATCCTCCTTTGCAAAAATCCTTGCCTTTCCTCTGTGATTTTCCGGCACAATCCATTCGGTTGTTTTATCCCCTTCGCCAATATCCTCATTCAGGAAATCTTTGATATTAAATGACATCAGGAAATATTATATTTTCCTTGATTTTCTAAGTCAATTAATGCAATTTTAAGATTAAAATAGATTCAATTTTTCTTTGAAATCCTGTATCATTAAATTCATGGGAGTCAATCTAACTCCTATAATTTTAAAAAGAGAAATGGAACTCCCTGAGTTTAGAAATAAGGTAATTGCTGTTGATGGAAATGGTGAACTTTATCAGTTTTTAGCTCTCATAAGAATGCCTGATGGAACCCCCTTAAAAGATCCTAAGGGGAATGTGACATCCCATCTTGTTGGGCTTCTCTACAGAACAACAAGATTGATAAGCGAATACGGAATAAAGCTCATTTTTGTCTTTGACGGGAAACCTCCTGAGCAAAAAGGAAAGGAGCTTCAGAGAAGAAGAGAAATTAAAGAAAGATATATGGCTGAATATGAATTAGCTCTTGCAGAAGGAGATTTGAGAATGGCTTTCTCAAAGGCTGTTATGACATCTCGTCTAACATATTCAATGATTGAAGATGCAAAAATTCTTTTGTCCCTTTTGGGTATTCCCTATATTCAGGCTCCCTCTGAAGGAGAAGCACAGGCTTCCTATATGGTTAAAAGAGGGGATGCATGGGCTACAGGGAGTAAAGATTACGATTCCCTTCTTTTCGGAACCCCTCGTCTTGCTCGCTTTATAACCCTCTCAGGCAAAGAATTCCTCCCAAGTAAGAGGAAATTTAGACCCTTGAAACCCGAGATTATTGAAAAGGATGAAATTCTAAAAAACTATGGAATAACCCATGAACAGCTTGTTGACATTTCAATACTGATTGGAACAGATTTTAATGAAGGAGTGAAAGGAATTGGTCCTAAGAAAGCTCTAAGTTTAATAAAAGAGCATGGTTGTATTGAGAATTTACCCGATGAGATAAAAGAGAAATTGGAAGGCTTTGAGGAAATAAGAAAGATTTACTTGCAACCCGAAATAACTGAAAATTATTCTGTCTCTTTTGGAAAAGTTGATGAAAAAGGTCTAATAAAATTTTTATGTGAAGAAAAGGGGTTTTCCCAGAAAAGGGTGGAAACTGCAATTGAAAGAATGGGTTCCTTATGGAATCTCTGAATTTACTTTTTTATACCAAATCCTCCACCTCCAGGAGTTTCAATCCTTAATATATCTCCTGCAGAGGCTACAAAATTGACCTTTGAAGGTAAAAGAATCCTTTTTCTCCCTTTAATGAGATAATTCTTTCCAGCTTTTCCATGTCTCCCTCCCTTAATGCCATAGGGGGGAATTCTCCTTCTTTCTGATAGTATACTTACCTCAGTTTCCACCAAAAATTTATATTCCCTTATAATACCATCCCCTCCACGAAACTTTCCTTTCCCTCCAGAGCCCTTTCTGAGGAGATATTTGTTAATTCTTATTGGAAGATAATTCTCAAGGGCTTCAATTGGTGTGTTTAAAGAGTTTGTCATGTGGGAGTGAACACCAGATATACCATCCCATCCAGGACCAGCTCCAGTTCCTCCCCCAATTGTCTCATAATAGGCAAAGTTTTCTCCTTTGAGATCAACCCCTCCAAAGGAAATATTATTCATTGTTCCCTGGCTTGCAGAAGGAATTTTTTCGGGAAGGGCTTTTGAAAAGGCTCCAAGGAGAACATCAACAATTCTCTGGGAGGTTTCTACATTACCGCCTGCAACTGCATAGGGTTTGTCCGCATTTATAATGCTTTTTTCTGGAAGAATCAGTTTTATAGGCCTCATTATCCCTGAGTTCACAGGGATATCCTCCCCAATAATACTTTTCATAACATAAAGAACTGCTGAATAAGTCACTGCAAAGTTTGCATTTATCCCACCTCTAACCTGGGGAGAACTCCCTGAAAAATCAATTTTAATATTTCCCTTTTCAACTTTTATCTCTACCCTGATCGGGATTTTTTCGCATCCGAAACCGTCATCATCCATGAAGTCTTCAAAGGTATAAGTTCCAGAAGGAATTTGTCCTATAAAAGCTCTAAAAAGTTTCTCGGTATAGTCCATAATATTTTTTGCGTTCATAAGACACTTTTCAACTCCATACTTTTCTACAACTTCCCTTAGTCTCTCAATCCCTCTCTTGTTTGAAGCAATCTGAGCAACAATATCCCCTTCCCTTTCCTCAGGAGTTCTTACATTAGAAAGGATAATTTTCAAAACATCTTTGCAAATTGCACCTTTTCTAACAATTTTCACTGGAGGAATTATCAAACCTTCCTGGTATATTTCATTGGCAAGGGGCATTGAGCCAGGCTTAATACCTCCAACATCACTATGGTGGGCTCTATTGGCAACAATGAAAAGCAATTTTTTTTCAAAATAAAAAGGGGAAATAAGGGTTAGATCAGGAAGGTGGGTTCCTCCTTTGTAAGGGTCATTTAAAATTACCATATCCCCTTCCTCAAGAGAAACTTCCTTTAGAGCCTCTTTTACTGAAAGGGGCATTGCTCCAAGATGGACTGGAATGTGGGAGCCAAAGGCAAAACTTTCACCATCCGATGTGAAAAGAGCGCAGGAGTAATCCTGTCTTTCCTTTATATTAGGAGAGAAGGAAGATCTTTTAAGAACACTTCCCATTTCATCACAAATTGATTGAAAGATATTTCTGAATATCTCTATTTCAATAGGATCAAACATCTTCCTTACCTATTAAAATATTGAAGTATCTGTCAACATAACATTTATGTTCTGGAGGGATTAAGCTTGTTCCATCAAAAGAAGAGATAATTGCGGGTCCTTTTATCATATTCCCAGGTAGTAGTTTTTCCCTCATATAAACCTTCGCCTTTGAAAACTCTCCATCATAGAAAATCTTCTTCTCACAATAAAAAGCTTCTTCAGGGTATTTTTTTATCGGTTTAGAAGAAGGCAAATCAACCTTTTCCGCAATTCCTATGCCTCTAACTCTGAGATTAACTATTTCTACTTCTCTATCTTTGTAGGAATGGGAGTAAAGTTTCATGTGGGTTCTGTGGAAATCTTCCAAGAATCCTTCTTTGTAAGGTATGTTCAGCTCGTAAGATTGACCTTTATATCTCATGTCAAGGGACCTTGAAAAAATAATTCTTTCTCTCTCAATCTTTTCAATACTGAATAATTCCAATGCCTCCCTTTCAAGTTCCTGAAATTTCTTCTCTATTTCCTCTTCTTTTATTTCCTGAGCTTTTTTCATGAATGCAATGGATAGCTCCTTTACTGAATCGGAAAGAATCATGCCAAGAGCAGAAAAAACACCTTGAAAATTTGGAACAATTACTTTTTTAATCCCTAATCTTTCCGCAAGGATTGCAGAACATAGTCCTCCTGCACCTCCAAAAGCAAAAAGGGAAAAATCCCTTGGATCATAACCCCTTTCAACACTAACAACCCTCAAAGCCTTCTCCATTGAAACAGAAGCAACTCTTACAATCCCTTCTGCAGTTTTATATAAATCCAAACTTAAATCTTTTGCCAATCTCTCTATTACTTTAAAACTCCTTTCTGAAAATATCTTCATTTTTCCGCCAAGAAAATGTTCTGGGACCATCCAGCCAAGAACAATAAAGGCATCTGTAACTGTTGGAAGATCTGAGACTCCATAACATGCAGGTCCTGGATCTGCTCCTGCACTTTCGGGTCCTACTCTCAAAGCACCGCCCTTGTCAATTTTTGCTATTGAACCCCCTCCTGCTCCAACTGTTTGTATATCAATCATTGGAATTCTTAAAGGAAGACCTTTTAGGGAGTTTTCCTTTGATATGTTAAAATCTCCATCAATGAGACTCACATCAGTCGATGTCCCACCCATGTCAAGGGTTATAAACTTTTTTATACCCATCAAATTACCCATGTATTTTGATGCAATAACTCCTCCTGCTGGTCCTGAAAGAAGTGTGAAAACAGGCTTTTTTACAGCAATTTCAGGAGAGATAAAACCTCCCTGAGACTGCATTATGAAAATTTTTGTGTTGGAAAGCTTTTCCCTTAGTTTCTCAATATAATTCCCCATAATTGGAATTAGGGAAGCATTCAAAACAGTTATAACTCCCCTTTCATACTCACGATATTCAGGAAGTATTGAATGGGAAGAAGTTACATTAAAACCCATTTCTTTTAAAACTTTTTCTGCAATCTTTTCATTTTCTGGATTGGCATAGGAGTGAAGGAAAAGAATTGCAACGCATAAAACATTTCTTCTTTTAAGTTTTTCTCCTATACCAATAATTTCTTCCTTCTTGAGGGGCTTTTCAATTTCCCCATTAAATAAGGCTCTTTCAGAGACACCAAAGGAAAGGGATAAAGGGATAAGAGAAATTGGTTTTTCAGGTTTCAACGAAAAAAGGCTCATCCTATTCTGTCTTCCTATATGGAGGATGTGCTCAAATCCCTCTGTAACTATCAGGGCAGTCTTTGCAGTTTTATTTTCCAGGAAGGCATTTGTTGCAACGGTTGTTCCATGGACAATTGTTGGAGAAAATTGAAGATAATCTTTCACCCCTTCAAAAACTGCATCCCCTGGATTGGAAGGAGTGGATGGGATTTTCCTTAAAAAAAAGTTTCTCCCATCGAAAATCACAAAATCAGTAAATGTACCACCAGTATCAACCCCTATTCTCCACATAGAGGAAATGATATTTCATTGAAATGTAAAGTTCAACTAAAAGAATTCTTTCTTGAGATATAAATCTTTCTAAGTATAATTAAATATGAGGAGGTCAAAATGCCTAAAAAATGCGAAAAAAAGAATCTTTTAACTGCTTCAAAAATTGCCGAACTTCTTGGTGTCTCTAAGACAGAGGTTCAAAAAACAATAAAGGAAGCAAATATAAAGCCTGACGAGGTAAAATGTGGTTGCTCATACTTTTCTGAAGAAAGTGTAGAGAAAATTAAAAAACTTCTGAAAAAATAAAGAATCGGAATAAAATTGTTTTGTTGACTTATCTTCTATTAATTTATCTTAAAAAGAGTTCAATTTTAAAGATTGGAAAGAAAGGATATAAAGAATTTGACAAAGGTTACTATGTGTATGCTGGAAGTGGAAGAAGATATGGCTTCCAAAGAATTATAAGACATATTAAAAAATCGAAAAAACTAAAATGGCATATTGACTATCTCCTTAGAATGGGAGAAATTGAAATGGTATGGATAATTCTTGGAGGAATAACTAATGAATGCCAGCTCAGCAGTGCTCTACAAAAAAGGGGATTGATTATAATGAAAAAATTTGGTTCCTCAGATTGCGAGTGCCCTTCCCATCTCTTTTATTTTAAAAATAATCCCCAAAGAATAATTGATCGTATTATTAATCAAATCAAATTTAAAAAATGATTATATGTGATTTTAGTCATATTTGACTTGACAAATATATTTATTTGAATTTATATTTTATTAGAGAGGTGAAACATGAGAAGGTCAAGGGAAAGAATTAGAATTGATAAGGAAGAGGTCATTTTTAGTGCTGCTCTTAAGGTTTTTTGTTCTGAGGGAATTGATGGGGCTACTATGCAGGATATTGCAAGAGAGGCTGGTCTTGGAAGAGCAACCGTTTACTATCATTTTCCTTCCAAAAAAGTCATTCTAAGAGAAATCCTCCTTACTACCCTCGATATGTTCTTTAAAGATTTCTTAAACAATGCTAAGGATGTAAAATCAGAAAGTATTCTTTACGAGAAGATCGTTGAGCATTTTGTCAATTTTTTCAACAAAAATCCCCTCTTCACCCAGCTATACTTTATGGTTTACTCCTACTCAAGAACAACATGGATGAGAGAAATTTTAAAGGAATTTACTGAGAGACACATTAAGTGGTTGAGAGATATTGAAGATATGTTTAAGGGAAGATTCAAGATGAATCCTACTTATCTTGCTCTTCCAATGACTTTTAGCCATGGACTGGGATTGCTTTACCTTTCTTCGAAAGACAAAGAGAGACTGGATAAGCTTACCAGGGCATTCGTTAGTTTGATGAAGAAAGCCCTCAAAGAAGAGCAGGGAAAGGAAGAAAAATAATCTGTAGAACTGCCACGCTTGACAGTTTAGGGTTCTAAACTTTATATTTAGAATCTTTTTTAAATTTTAATTGGTGCAACAACATATAGATAGTTTAATTCTATATCCTCTGGCTTTATTAGAACTGGCTTTTCAAAATCCATCATTTCAAATCTTATTCTTTCACACTCCAATGAATTCAAAAATTCAAGAATGTAGGATGAATTAAAAATTATTTCTATTGGTTCACCCCTGTAATCAATTTCTATTTGATCAAAGGCTTCACCTATTTCAGGATTGAAAGCTCTCATCTGGAGTTTATTATCTTTAAAAATAAATTTTATGGCTCTTCCTTTCTCGCTCGCCAGAAGAGAAACTCTTTTTATTGAGTCTCTTAATCCGTCTCTGTTTACAATTGCTATATTTTTGTTTTCTGTGGGGATAGCACCTCTCCAAGGAGGAAATTTTGCATCCAACTTTCTTGAAATTAGAAGGGTTCCACCGCATTCAAAGTATAGATTATTGACATCATGAGTGAATCTGAAGAAATCACCTTCTATTTTACTGAGTTCAGACAAAAGCTTTTTGGGTAGAATAACCTCAAAATCTTCTTTGGTTGAAATATTTGTAGCCTCTTTTGAGTAGGAGAGTCTGTTACCGTCTGTTGCAACCATCTCAATAAGTGAGGGTGATATTCTAAAAAGTGCACCCCCAAAACTAAACCTTGTTTCCTGGGCTAAAATATAATCTACCCTTTCTATTAAAACATTTAGTATATTTTGAGGTATTTCGAAAAATTCCTCAGATTCAGGAATTGGTATCTCTGGAAAATCTTCTGGAGACGCACCAAAAAGAACGAATTGTGTAGAATCTCCTTTTATAAGTATTTTCCCTTCTTCTTCCATTGAAATTTCTATATCCACGCCCTCTTTAAAAGATTTTATGATATCAAAGACCTTTTTTCCTGGAAGAGCAATTTTTCCATCAGAAATTCCATTAACAGGCAGACTTACCCTTATACTCACTTCGAGGTCAGTGGCATACATATTTAGTAACTGTCCAGAGCATTCAAATAAAATCGATGAGAGTATCGGCATTGTATTCCTTTTTTCCACAATACCCTGAAGTAAAGAAATTTCTTTAACTATCAAATCTTTTTTTACTGTAAATTTCATTTTCCACCTCTTATTTTATATCTTATTATAATATAATAACCTAAATAAAAATAAATTAACTGACAAAAT
>CAZFCI010000008.1:0-12231 GCA_964517525.1 uncultured Clostridia bacterium
AGTTTACATATTGTATAAAGTGTGGAAGCTGTCTCTCAGCTTGTCCAACCTATGCTACTGATTCTGAATTTATTGGACCTCAGGCATTAGCTCAAGCTTATAGATACATGGCAGATGTAAGGGATGAAGGATTTAACGAAAGATTGAAAGTTGTTGATTCTCCCCATGGATGCTGGAGATGCCACTATGCATCTGCCTGCACCCAAGCCTGTCCAAAGGGAGTTGATCCAGCCCTTGCCATACAGCTTCTTAAAAGAGAAACCATTTTTAGAATGTTAGGAATCAAAAAGGGTAGAGAAGGTGCAAAGCTTTATTCTCCTCCGAAGGAGAAAAAGATAAGAGAGGGAATACCATCTCCTCCTGAAAGGACTGTGAAATAAAGGAAAAAAAGAATTCATAAAGATTAAGTAAAAATAAAGTTTTAAAAATCAATTCTTCTATAAAAATTCCTTAATTTGCATTTTAATTTTTGCATTAATATAATAAAAGTATGAGAATACTGATAATCTTAGTTCCTATATATTTCTTATTCTCCCCTTTATTTGCCCAGAGTTTCGCAGAGCTGGCTGAAAAGGAGAAAGAAAGAAGAGAGAAATTGAAGGGTGAGAAGGTAGAGGTGGTAACTAATAACACTTTGAGAAACATAAAAAGGGATCTCTCGATTTCTGGGAGGGAAGAGACAGAGGAAGGAGTTCCTGAGACAAAGGAGCCTGAGGTTGATATGAAGGAGAGGGAAAATTACTGGAGAGCCTACAAGGCTGAACTTGAGCAAAAATACAGGTCTGCAATGGAAAAGGTTAGAAAATTGGAGAATGAAATTTCTGAACTTTACATGGACTTCTACTCCTTCAGACCAACATCTTTTCGATATGGGCAAGTATTTTATGAAAGGGGTTTTTTCCAGAACAAGATAGACGAACTTCAGGTAAAACTTGAGATTGCAAAGAAAGAGGCAGAAGATCTAAGGATTGAACTTGAAAGCTTACCAGATAAAGTGAGAAAAGAGGGCGGATACCCTGGGTGGGTGAGGTAATTTAAGTAGATACTCTCGCCCAACCTATTTTTGAGAAGATGTAGTAAATCATTCCTCCTGATAAAAAGGCAGTAAATATAAAAACTGCACCTGATAGATAATCTCCCAGAATAACTTTCCCAATCCCAAATAGGGAAGAATAGACAAGAATTATTCCACAAATCCAGCTTAAAAATAATCCTGCATAACCAGAGTCTCCTTTAACATCTGGAACCAATGATGATATCCTTTTCCATCCAATTCCCCCAGGATGGACTCTTCTGTAAAAATTAATCAAATGCTCCTTCTGCACTGGTTTTGTCAAGAATGTAAAGAGAATCCAGACAATTGTTGTAAAGGAAACAATAAAAAAGAGGGACTCTGGGAATTTTATTTTGGTAAAGAATTTTATGTATCCATAGGCGAAAAATGGAGCAATCATTGCTGAAATTTCAGACCATGCATTAATCCTCCACCAGTACCACCTTAAAATTAAAACGAGTCCAAGCCCTGCTCCTGCCTCAATTATGAACTGCCAAGCTCCAGATATGGTTGTTATTATAAGGGTTACAAGAATAGAGGCTACCATAACTGCAAGGGTTGTGATTCTTGAAATTAAAACATAGTGTTTTTCAGAAGCATTCTTTTTAACAAATCTTTTGTAAAAATCATTTATCACATAAGATGTTCCCCAGTTGAGTTGTGTTGCAATTGTTGACATATATGCTGCAAAAAATGCTGCAACAAGGAGCCCCTTTAAACCGGCTGGGAGAAAATCCCTCATTGTAAAAACATATCCCAATCTTTTTTCATCAGGACCAAGGGATGGATAAAGGACAAGAGTTGTAAGTCCAACAACTATCCAGGGCCAGGGTCTTATGCAGTAATGGGCAATTGTAAACCAGAGGGTTGCCAGGAGAGAATGTTTTTCATCTTTCGAAGACATTATTCTCTGGGCAATGTATCCACCCCCTCCAGGTTCGGCTCCAGGATACCAGCATGCCCACCACTGAACAAGAATATAAGCAATAAAAGCTCCTACTGTAAGGGAAAGAATACCTCCATAACCCATATCAGACAAACCAATCTGAGGAGTAAATCTGAATACCCAATCGGGAAGTTTATCCTTCAAACCATCAATCCCTCCAACCTGGGGAAGGTTGACGACAAGAATTGCAAGAACTATGGTTCCTGTCATTGCAATAACAAACTGAATAGCATCTGTTACAGCAACCCCCCACAAACCCGAGAGAGCTGAATAAAGAGCAACAAGAACCATACAACCAAAAATATAAAATCGAACCTGAGAAGATGGTATTCCAAACATTCCAACAAGTATAGAAGCCATAGCAACATTAACCCACCCCATTATCACAGTGTTTATAAATAACCCGAGATAAAGGGCTCTAAAACCTCTAAGAAATGAAGCTGGTTTCCCTGAATATCTCAATTCAACAAACTCAACATCTGTAAGTATTGCTGCTCTCCTCCATAATCTTGCGAAAAAGAAAACAGTAAGCATTGAGCCAAAAAGGAAATTCCACCATAGCCAATTTCCAGCAATACCATTCTTTGCAACAAGTTCGGTTACAGCAAGGGGTGTGTCAGCTGCAAAGGTTGTAGCAACCATTGATGTCCCTGCAAGCCACCATGGAAGATTTCTGCCCGAAAGAAAGAATTCACTTATGCTCTTCCCAGCTCTCTTGGAGTAGTAAATTCCTATAAAAAGGCTTAGAACAAAATAAAGAAATATAATCGTCCAATCGATGAATTTCATCCCATACTCCTTCTATAAAAAATCAAATGCCTTCCTCTGCCAGAATATAAGAAAATATTGCCATTGCAACTGCACCAAGCTCTAATTCCCTGGGATGAACAGCTGAAAGAACATCTCTTGCACAGTGATGATAGTCAAAATAGGCTTGGGAATTTACAATGAGACCGGAAAGAATTGTTCCATTTCTCTCAAGGGGACCTATATCAGCTCCACCGCCACCTTCCCTTATACCTATAATTCCTGCAATACGTAGAATATCTTCCCATTTCTTTAACCTATCAATGACGGATTTATCAGCTCTCACTCCAAAATATAAAGGTAAGAATCCGCCTCTGTCCGATTCAATTGCAATTATGTGTCTCTCCTTTTCCCTTCCTTCAAACTCTGCATATGCCTTTCCACCAGTTCCACCTGATTCCTCATCCATAAAAAGAACACCCCTGATAGTTCTATTCGGCTTTAAACCAAGTTCTTTAAGAAGTCTTAAAGCTTCAACAACATGGGCACATCCTGCTCCATCATCATGGGCTCCCTCTCCAAGATCCCAGCTATCAATGTGGGCACCAATTAAAACAATTTCCTCAGGGTTTTCCCTTCCCTTTATCTCTCCAATAACATTGTGGGATATAACAGGTGGAAGTTCTTTACAATTCATTTTAATATAAACCTTTAATGATGGGTCTTTTTTAAGCAATTCACTAAGCAGTTCAGCATCCTTTGTGCTAATTGCAACTGCTGGAATTTTTGGAACATCTGGAGAGTATCCCATTATTCCTGTATGGGGATAATCATCAATGGAAAGGGTCAGGGAACGAACAATAACTGCAACTGCCCCAAATTTACCTGCCTCAATAGCTCCATTATGTCTAATCCAAGCACTTTCACCATAAGTCCTGAAGGGTTCAAGAAATGCTGGATTCATTTTCCTATTGAAAAAAACAATCTTCCCTTTGACGGAATTACCCATCTTTTCAAGCTCCTCAAAGGAACTCACTTCTACAACCTGAGAAGAGATACCATTCTTTGGAGTAGGAATACTTCCGCCAAGGGCACAGATAGAAATTGGAATCTTTCCAAAAAATTTTGAAACAATTCTTCCCTCTTCTTTTTCTCCCCTTACCCATCTTCCCACCTTTACTGGCTCAAGTCTTACTTCTATTCCCATATCCTCCATTAACCTCTTCATCTCTTTAACTGCTTTTTCAGCTTGAGTTGATCCTGTAAGCCTTGGTCCTATTTTTGTAAGTTTCTCAAGAATTTTATAAGCACCATTCTCTTCAAGTCCTTTTGTTAGAATCTTCTGGGCTATAGCCTCATAATCTTCAGCCAGTAAAGGATGGAATAAAAGAATTATTAAAAATAATAAAGGAAATTTTTTCAGTTTCATCTTTCACCTCTTTCATTAAAAGATCAATTTATACATTGTGTCTGCTACCAAGCCTAAAAGATAAGCAATACCAAACCTTCTATTATGATAAAATGCGCCCGCAACATACCATAGGGGCCAAACTTCCTCAGGATAATCCTCTGGTTTAGCTTCAGGTTTAGGATTGTGAAACATGGGTAAAAGAGATTTAAAAAATGTTTTCAAAACAAGTAGGACAATTAAAGTAAGCGGAGTGAAAAAACCTTTTATGACGAGATATAAAACAAATAGATATTGGAAAATTGTCATAAATATTACTATATAGCGGGAAGCTTTCTCACCTATAAGAACAGGTAAAGTGTAAATTCTTTTTTCCCTATCAAATTTGAATTTATCTATGTGTTTTCCAAAAATTACTGTTGTTACTCCAATCGCATAAGGGAGACTTGCAATAACAACATTCCAGCTCCAATCTCCTGTTATTACATAATATCCACCACCAACCATTAGAGGTCCCCATACTAAAAGAACAGAAATCTCTCCAAGGGCAATGTATTTAAGGGGGAATGTATAAAATAGCACAAAAAATGCACCTGCGATGAGAAGAGGAAGGGTGAGACCACCTCTTAAATAAATCAATACGATCCCTGAGATAAGAGAAAGAAAACCTGTAAAGATAGTATAGACAAGATGTTGACGGATGCTCAAAAATCCATGCTCTAAAGGCTGAATCCCATACTGAGCACGGAAATAATTATCTCTATCAACCCCTTTCAGATGGTCGGTCAAATCATTGAAAAGATTGTTAGTTGCATGGGCAAGAATTAAACCAAGGGAAAGTAGAAACCATAAGCCAAGGTTGAATTTTTGACTTTGTATTGCGAAAATACCAGCAATACTCGCTGAAATGAATGTCATAACAAGAACTGCTGATCTTGTAGAAATTAACCATTTGGAAATGAAATCAAGTCTATCCCATTCCTCCTTTTCCATTCTTGGTATAACCCTTAAAGCCTTTCTCCACATCGAGAAATTCATAATTTATCTCCAAAAAATTTTTATTTTTCAGCAATATGAAGGGCAACAATAAATGGGAAAAATCTTTTGTAAGATACATTGGAAAATCCTGATTGGTAAAGAATACTTTTAAGCTCTTCAGAATCATAAAATCTTGGAATTGTGTATGACAAATAATTATAAGCTGGCTCTGAGCCTGAAATTAAAGAGCCTATCTTTTTAACAAATACCTTTACATAGAAATGAAAAATCCATCTCCACAGCCTTCCAAATGGCTGGGTTGTCTCGAGATTAAAAAATTTCCCTTCTCTCTTTAAAACTCTTCTAAATTCCCTGAAGCAATTCAAAAGATTTTCTCTATTCAAATTTATGTTTCTTGTCGCAAAGGAAATTGTTATTACATCAAAGGTTTCATCATGAAAGGGCAATCTTCCTGCATCTCCAATAATGAAATTAATTTTAGAATCCTTCCTTCTTGCCATCTCAAGCATTGGAAAACAAAAATCAAGAGCTACAACCCTTTTCCCTTTTCTTACTAAATTTAGAGCCATCTCACCTGTTCCTGTGCAAACATCAAGAAGGAGAGACCCTTCTTTAGAAGCTAATTTTGCGCTTTTCTTCCTCCAGTAAATATCTAATCCAAAAGTTAAGATATGATTGACAATCTCATATTTATCAGGAATCTGTGAGAATATTTTTTGAATTCCCTTATTCATGAAGGGCTTTTTTTATCCTTGTTATTATAGAAAGAAAATCTTCTGGACTCTTGAAACCAGAAAATCTTTCCAATTCATTTCCATTTTTATCAAGAAAAATAACTGTTGGAATTCCTAATACATCGAATTCTTTTAGCTTTTCATTATCTCCTTTTGATACATCAATTCTCACAATGACAAAGTCTTTCAGTTTTTCAATTACTCTTTCATCAGAGAATGTCTTTCTATCAAGCTCTTTGCAAACAGTGCACCAGTTCGCATAAAAGTCCAGAATCAAAAATTTATCCTCTCTTTTTGCCATCTCAATCCCCTCTTCAAAAGAAGATAGCCATTCAACCCCAATTTTTTGGGGAACAGAAGAAACAGTGGTAAGAGGGAATTTTTCTTTGTGAAAAAGAATCATTGAAAGAAGTAAATAGAATATACCAAAAATAAGAATTAAAATTCCAGCACCTTTTAATATCTTCCCTCTTAATCCCTCTTCCTCTCTTCTAAAAACCCCTGCAAATACAGAAAGAAAGATTAAAGTTATCCCGAGGATAAGAAAATAAATATTTTCAGGAATTGCATCCTTGAAAAAATAAAAGGAAGCTGAAAGTAAAATCAAACCAAAGAGATACCTTATCAGTGAGGAAATTTCTCCAGTTGAAGATATAAGAGTTCTTAGACTTGCAAAAAGGCTAAGGGGGATGAATATTATTCCAATACCAAGGGCATAGGAGAATAAAAGGGCAAAGCCGAGAAAAGGATTTTGAGATTTCGCCACAAAGGTAAGTAGGGAGACAAGAAGGGGACCAACACATGGAATTCCAATTAACCCAAAAATTAATCCCATAAAAAAAGCTCCAAGAATTCCACTCCTTTTTTTCTGGATTTTTGAAAGAATAAAATTAGGAAGTTTGAATTCAAATGCACCAAACATACTTAAAGCCATGATAAAAAATATAATAGCAACAAAGGAGAGGAAAATTGGAGAACGAGTAATTACTCCCATTGCACTTCCAGTTTTTGCTGATATAAAGCCGAGAGATGAGAAGGAAAGGGAGAGACCCAAAATTATAAAAAGGGAAAGTATTAGGGCATCTATCCTTCTCCTAAGCTCACTTCCCCCAACAAAGGCAATAACAAGGGGATAGAGGGGATAAATGCAAGGAGTTAATCCTGTCAAAATTCCTGAGAAAAAAACTAAAAAGATACTCAGGAAAGAAAAAGAGTCGATCTCAGGCTTTAACTTTATCTTGCCCTTAAATATCTCTTTGTTGATATACTTAAAAGAACTTCCCTCTGAAACAACAGGAATCAAAACTTTTATTTTCTTTACTGATGGCAAAAGACATCTCTCCTCTGGCTCCTCCTGACAAAGCTGGTATCTAAAATTTATCTCAACTGGAATCTCTCCAATCTTTGAATATTTACTAACTGCAAAATTAGCAAAGATTGTTAGGTTCCTGTAAATAAAAGTATCCTTATAAGGTTCAGGCTTTGGATACTCAGGCTCAGAAAAAAGTAGCTCTTCCAACTTTGGAAATTCAACTTTGAAAAGTCCAAGGGAAGGGTCTGTTATGTGATAACCTTCTTCAACTTTACAAGCTATTGCAATCTTACCATTAGAGCCTAAAGGGAATTTATCCTGAGAAAGGTAGTAGGAACAGTCAACATTTCCATCATCACCAAAAAGACTTAAGGAAAAAATTAAAAGAAACAAAAAATAAGATCTTTTAACCACAGAGGACAGAACCTCCATTAACATTTAAAACCTCTCCTGTTATGTGTCTTGCAAGGTCAGAGGAGAGAAAAAGTATTGGACCAGCAATATCTTCAGCAGTTGCAACCCTTCTTAATGGAATTTTTGAGATTATTTCCTTTTTCTGCTCTTCATCAGAAAGAGGTTCAGCAGACATATCTGTATCCACCCATCCAGGAGCTACTGCATTTACGAGAATATTGTAAGGAGCAAGTTCTACTGCCAAAGATTTAGTAAAGGAAATCAAAGCTCCCTTTGTCGCCGCATAATGGGAGTGAAAGGCTTCACCTCTTACACCAGCTGTGGATGATACATTTATTATCCTTCCATATCTTTTCTCCTTCATTATTGGAACAACTGCATTTGTCACATAGTAAACTCCCTTTAAATTAACATTCATGGTTTCATCCCACACTTCTTCAGGCATATTCCCTATCTCTCCATATGTCCATATACCTGCATTGTTGACAAGTATGTCAATTCTTCCAAAATTTTCAAGAACTTTTTTCACCATTCTTTCCACATCAGTTTTTGAGGCGACATCAGCCTTTACAAGAAGAAACTTAGCTCCTTCCTTCTCTACCTGCTCACCAACTTTTCTTGCTTCTTCCTCCCTTTGTTTATAATTAATTACAACAATAGCACCTGCCTTTGCAAAATATACTGCAGTCGCAGCTCCAATACCCCTTGAAGCCCCTGTAATCAATGCCACCTTTCCTTCAATTCCAAACATAGCTCCTCCTGAAATTAAAAATTATATAGGATATTCTCCTCTTTGTAAAATTTGACAGAGAAAGGATTTGATTTTAAATTAATCTTGATGAAGGGAAAAATTTTAATTCTGGCTTTTTCTCTTTGCATCTTTTCCTGCAATGAGAAAATTGAGGAAGCTAAACTTGAAGGTTCTTTCTACACAAATGATTCTGGCTCAGCAAAGGGAGGATTTGAATGGGCTGGTGAGTATAAAGCAAGACTTGAAATTGTCAGTGGTGTTGGGACTCTTTATCTTGAAAAGATTTCCGGGCTGGGAGACCCTCTTACCGATCATAGTTTAAAAGTTGAAGATTTTAAAATTGATGGCTCAAAGATTGAAATGAAGATAAATGGTTTTAAAGCGGTTCTTATATGGACGGAAAAGGATAAAATATGGGATGGAGAATACAATCTTCATTATATTGGAAACAACTCCCAAGACATATCCGAAAGAATAGGCTCTTTAAACCCATCATCATTTCCTGGTCTTTTTGAGCACTTTTATGTGGAGCTTAGGCTGAAAAGGTAAATTATGAATGAAAGAGGATACTATTGATTTATGGCAAAAAAATAATTAAAGTCATAAATGAAAAGGTTGAAATTGATAATTAAAAATTTTAAAATCAACTCGATTTTTGCTAATGATTGCTTAGTTTTTAATTTAGATAAAATTAGAAGTCACAAAAGGAGTTAAAAAGTGGACAAGAGAAAAATATCAACAATCAAGACAAATAAGAGACTTTTTGGCATTTTAATTACTATAGCATTTTTACTGCTTATACCCCTAATAGCAATGCAGTTTACTGATGAAGTAAAATGGACTCCGATAGATTTTATTACAGCAGGTATCCTACTGCTTCTCACTGGATTAACATTAGAACTTATTTTCAGGAATGTGAAAACGACAAAGTGTAAAATAATAGCTATCGTTTTTCTTTTCTTATTACTTTTCCTAATCTGGGCAGAACTTGCGGTTGGCATTTTCGGAACCCCTTTTGCTGGCGACTAAGAGCTACTTTTTGATGAGAGACAGTCTCTCTTTAAACTAATATTTATAAGATGTCCTTCCTATATATTATTTTGTCATCCCCAGGTTTATAATAATCCTTAATTACACAGGCGATTTTATATCCAAACTTTTCGTAAAATTTTCTTGCCCTCTCATACGATGGTAAAGAGGAAGTTTCAATAAAAATAGAATTTCCACCATACTCCTTTACGCTCTTTTCCACTCTTTTTAAAAGTATCTCACCGTATCCTTTCCCTTGAGAATCTGGGCTTATACATATCCAGTAAAGATCCCAAACTTTAAAAGCAAGGGGATTTTCTCCGTAGCAAACATATCCAATAAGTCTTTTTCCATCAGAAAGAACATCAACTAAATAATCCGGCGAACCTGAAATGCAAAGATCAATTAGCTCCATTGCAACCTTTATTTCCTTTTCACTAAAAACATTACAGCTTTCAAGAATATTTAGAATCTCATCTCTGTCTTCTTTTTTTAAACTTCTTATTTCAAGAGAGAGCATTTCCTCTTTCCAATGCAAATTGAATAATTCTCTTCATCCCATCACTGTAATCTATTCCTTTAGCCTTGAGCGCCTTTGCAAATCCAGCATCTATGGATAAATCAGGGTTAGGATTTATATCAATAATGTAAATATTTCCTTTTTCGTCCATTCTCATGTCAATCCTTGCATAATCTCTCAAATCGAAAATTTCAAAAGCTTTTTTTGCAATAATTAAAATTTTTTCTCTTTCTTCCTCATTTAATTCAGCAGGATATTTCGGCACTGCCCCAAGGTCATCCTCAGAATTATCTTTCCATTTTCCATCATAGGTCAAAATTCTTGGATAAATTTTAAATTCAATCTCTCCAATGCAAATTGGTTCTTTTCCAAGGAAGGAAACATTAAACTCTCTTCCATCAATGTATTTCTCAAGAAAAATAGGAACACCTGTTTTTTCAAAAATCCTTCCGATTTTTTCTTTCAATTCCTTCTTCTCAAAAATTACATTCTCCCTGAAAATTCCTAAACTGCCATCTTCAGAGATAGGTTTAATAATAAGAGGGAACATATCATCATCTATTTTTTCAATTTCATCTTTTAAAAACCACGGTGGCGTTGGAAGGTGATGAGAGACTAACAATTTTTTCGTTAAAATTTTGTTTAGACAAATTCCAATTGTGAGAGGAGGGGAACCTGTGTATGGAACATCAAGAAGCTCGTAAATAGAGGCAACAAACATTTCGCCGATACTTTTATCTTGAAAAGCTTCACAGAGATTAAAAACTGCATTTGGAAGAAGCTTTTTCAAACTCTTTATAAAGGTAAATATATCTTTACCGCAAGGTATAATTTCAACTTGATAATCATTTTCAAGAACTTTTCCTATTATCTCAGCTGTATCCTTTACCTCCTTTATATCTGGTAAATCTTTTGCAAAAATTTCATTGTATGTTACTGCTATTTTAAGTTTATTTTTTAATACCATATCTCTCGAGAGCAGAATTAAGAATCTCCTCAATCAAATTTTCGTAGCTCATCCCATAACCCCTTGAAATCATCGGAAGGTCAGAATATTCAGGATTCAATCCTGGTAAAGGGTTGACCTCAAGGAAATAGGGAGTGAAATCAGAATCAAGTCTGAAATCAATTCTTGAAATATCTCTACAACCAAGAATCTCATAAATATTTAAAGAGAGCCTTTCTATCTCTTTTTTTGTTTTTTCTGGAATCTCAGGATTCACAATGTATGAAACCTCTTCCCTCCAGTTTCTTTTAACTTCAAGGGAGTAAATAAAATCCTCCCCTGGAATATTTCTTGGTGCAATTTCCATCATTCCTATTACCCTTTTTTTATTTCCATTTCCAATAACTCCAACAGTAATCTCCTTTCCTGGAATAAATCTTTCTACAAGAATTGGCTGTTTGTAAATAGAAAGTTCTTTTAGCTTTGAATTTAACTCCTCAAAATTTTTGACCTTGGAATTTCTCCTGAGACCAATACTCGAGCCCTCTCTTGAGAGTTTTAAAATGAGAGGGAATCTCATGCCGTTAAGGGCTTCTGGCTTAAATTGAAGAGATGGCCCAATCTCTAAAAATTCAGGAGTTCTAATTCCTGCTGATTGGACGACCCTTTTTGTCATTGTCTTATCAAGAGTAAGAGCCAAAGTTAGAGGGTCTGAACCTGTAAAGGGAATTCCAAGAAGCTCGAGAATCGAAGGTATATGAGCCTCCCTTGATCTTGTTCCAAAACCCTCTGCAATATTAAAAACAATGTCCACCTTTTCACAAATTATATTTTCAAGAAATTTTTTCCCTCCGTAAAGTCTAACAACTTCATGACCCAAGGATTTAAGAACATTCTCAATTGAGATTATTGTATCTTCAATATCAAATTCTTCGTAAATATCCTCTGGAAGATCCGATGAAAATTTATACTGATCTTTTAAATCAAAGGCGATCCCGATTCTCATTCTTTCTTCTTTCTCCAACTTTTCCTTCTAATGTAAATTTGAATTCCCTTCTCCTGTCTTAGAAATGGTAGGGAGGAAATGTTGGAATCTTTTCCATTGGGATGGTATTTAAAAATTTTTCCTTCGTAATTTCTAAGAATAACAGTTTCTTCAGTAAAGGAAAGAATGTAATTTGGACTAATAGGTATTTTACCCCCTCCTCCAGGAGCATCAACAACATAGGTTGGAACACCAAGACCTGAAATATGCCCTCTCATCCTCTCCATTATCTCAATTCCTTTCCATAAGGATGTCCTAAAATGGGATACGCCTTTTACAGGGTCGCAGTGATAAATGTAATAAGGTCTTACTCTTATCTTTAGAAG
>CAZFCI010000009.1:0-14302 GCA_964517525.1 uncultured Clostridia bacterium
GTATTAGAATTGATTTAATATCAGAGGAAAGGATAAAGCCTGGTGAATACATATCAGGAAAATCCTTTGAAAGAGGTGAGATCTTAGAAGCTGAGATTGAAGATAAGGAATCCTTAGAGCCATTCATAAGAAGATATCCAATAAAGAAAGTCCTCTGTCAACCAATAAAATCCCACGATAAAATCCTTGGAGTTATTCACATAAGCAAATTCTCTTCAATCTCTTTCACTGATGAGGAAAAATGGATATTGACAATTTTCTCCAACAGGGCAGGAATAGCAATTGAAAGTGCAAGATTATACAGAGAGATTGAATCATGGGGGAAGTCCCTTGAGAAAAGGGTTGAGGAGAGGACAAAGGAAATTCAGGAGCATCTTGAAAGAATAAAGACTCTCGAAAGAATAACTCTTAGAATAAGCTCTGAGATGAATCTTTCAAAATCTCTTCCTTTTATAGGAAGGGAAAGCTCAAAGATATTGGGAGCTGAAAAATGGGCTATTTTTGTTGTTGATAAAAAGAAAGAAGAGATAAAGAGATATTTCTATTCAGGGTTGACAGAGGAATATTTCGAGGAACTTATTGAAAACTGGAGGAAGGTTGAAGGAGCAAAGGTTGTTTTAACGCAGAAACCTATTTTCATTGAGGATATATATAATATTGAGAATCCTCACTCGAAGAGGTTAGCTGAAATAGGTAAATACAGAAGTCTTGCTGTAATCCCGTGCAATTATAGAGGCGAACTTCTCGGATTTATTGTTTACTACCATAATTTCCCCAAGAGTTACTCTGAGCAGGAAAGAGAGATTGCAATTGCTTTTGGTGAGCTTACTGCATTAGCGATTGCCAATTCATCCCTTTTCGAAAAACAAAGGAAGACAATAAAACAGCTAAAAACAATAACAAACCTTGGAAAGGTTATAACTCTTTCAATTGACATAAATCAAATTTATGAGAAGACAGTAGATCTATTACAGAAAATTGGGAATTATCCCTTTGTCTTTATTCTTATTTTTGACAGCTCCTCCGATAAACTTATTCAGGTTGCAAAGGGAGGATGGTTAAAGGAAAAGGTTCCAAGAAGTTATAGCCAGAGTCCTGATAAGGGAATAATTGGAAGAGCTTTTAAAACAGGGAAAATATATGTTTCAGGAGATGTAAAAAAAGACCCTTATTATCTTCCGTATTTCAGTGAGGTAAATTCAGAAATTGCTGTTCCAATCAAGAATAAAGAGGGGAATGTTATTGGTATCATTGATGTTCAATCGGAAAATCTAAACGCCTTTGGAAAGGAAGAAATTGAGACAATTTCAACACTGGCTGTTCAGCTATCTATAATGATTGAGAATGCTGAACTATATAATGATTTGATAGAAAGGATAAAGGAAATATCAACCTTTTACAACATATCAAAGGAGCTTTCAGGAATCCTTGATCTTGAGGTATTGCTAAACAGGATGATAATAAATCTAAAAACCCTTGTCCCCTTTAAATCTGGAGGAATTCTCCTCTACAATCCTCAAGTAAATGCCCTTGAAGTTAAAGCATACTTAGGTCCTAAGCTGGATGAATTCAAAGGTGTTGTTGAAGTTGGACAGGGGATAACAGGAAATTGCTTCCTTCTAAAGGAACCAATTGTTGTCCCAGATGTTAGAAAGGATAGTAGATACATTGCAGGAGCACCTGGGACTCTGTCTGAGATTGCTGTTCCTTTAAAATTTAAAGATGAAACAATTGGAGTTTTAAATCTTGAAAGCCCATTTATTAATGCTTACAGTGAAGAACATTTGAGGATTCTTGAATCCTTTGCCTCCCTGACCTCCATTGCAATTAGAAATGCAACCCTTTATGAAGAAATTAAGAGAAGGCTTGAGGAGATGAGAATTCTCAATGAGATAAGCAATGTTTCAATATCAACCCTTGACCTTAAAAAACTTTACAGAATTCTCTCAAAGAAAATAATGGAAATATTCCATGTCGACACTTATTATCTTGCGATTTGTGATTACTTGAAGGATGAGATCAGTTTCCCATTCTTCATTGACATGGGTAAGCCAATAAAACTAAATCCGGTTAAGATTTCCCAAACGAGTGGGCTTACTGGCTGGATAATAAATAACAAAAAGCCACTGATTTTTAATGACTATGATAGAGAAAAGGATTCCCTTCCAATTAAACCTATTGTGATAACAAAAGCTACCCAATCCTATATAGGAGTCCCAGTAATGTTAAAGGGTAATGTTCTCGGTGTGATTTCAATTCAGAGCTATAGAAAGAATGCCTTTTCTCAGTGGCATTTTGATTTTTTAAAAACAGTTGCCAATCAAATAGCCCTTTCCCTTGAAAATGCAAAACTTTTTGGGGATGTTAAAGAAGCCCTGAAAAAATTAAAGGAAAGTCAGAAAAAGATAATTGAGGCAGAAAAAATGCGGGCTCTTGGTGTTGTTTCAGCAGGAATAGCCCATCAATTTAACAATATCCTTTCAGCTATACTCGCAAGAGCTCAGCTTCTCTCAAAAAAGGTTGATGATCCAGAAATCAAAAAGAACCTTGAAATTATAGAGAAAGCCTCTCTTGGAGGAGCAGAGATAGTTAGAAGATTATTAGGTTTTTCGAAAGCTGAGGAGAAGGTAATGCTCGAAAATGTAGATGTTAAAAAACCAATTGAAGAGGCTATACAGCTTACAGAAATGAAGTGGAAGAACGAGGCGCAGGCAATGGGGAAGAAAGTAGAGATTATAATGGAACTTGAAGAGGGACTCTATGTCAAGGGGAATTCATCAGAACTAAGGGAAGTTTTTGTAAACCTGATTTTGAATTCCATAGAGGCTATAGAAAAGGAAGGATTTATAAAAATCTCTTCATTTCCAAAAAGAAATAGAGTTTTATTAGAAATAAAAGACAATGGCAAGGGTATTCCCGAATCAGAAATTGATAAGGTCTTCGATCCCTTCTATACCACAAAGGGAGTTTCTGGAACAGGGCTTGGCTTGAGTTTTGCTTATGGAATTATTAAAAAGTTTAAGGGAGAGATAAAAGTTAAGTCTGAAGTAGGGAAGGGAACAACTGTTTCCATTTCCCTTCCAAGGGGAAGGATGGTAAAGGAGGTGGAAGAAAAGAAATTGAAAGAAGAAAAAATCCCGATGAATATCCTCGTCATTGAGGATGAGGAGCATGTAATTGATTTAATCGAAGAGATTTTAAAATTGAATGGATTTAATGTTTCCATTGCAAGGACTGGAGTTGAAGGACTTTCAAAATTCGAAAGGGAAAGTTTCGATCTTGTCATAACAGATATTGGTATGCCTAGAATCTCTGGCTGGGAAGTTGCTGAGAGAATAAGGGAAAAGGACAAAAATATTAAAATAGGTTTTATTACTGGATGGAACATAAAAGGTGAAGGTGAAAGATTGAAGAGACTTGGTATAGATTTTGTAATAACAAAACCTTTTAAAATTGAAGATTTGCTGAAGGGAGTATCAGCTAAGAGGGGAGAGGGTGAAATTTTCATAAATTAGAATTAAAATATTTAATGACAGAGCGGATAATTGTGAGAGTCCCCAACTGGATAGGGGATTCTGTTATGGCAATTCCTTCAATAAAGGCAATTAAAGAGAATATTCCAGAATCTGAAATATGGGTTTGCGGAATCCCATGGGTTATTGATCTATTCAAAAATTTCCCTTACATAGATGGAATTATTGAAATTAAAAAGGGGGCAGGTTTTAGGATTCTTAGGGAGAATGTAAAAAAAATAAAAAGTTTAAATTTTTCAAAGGGTTTTCTCTTCACCAATTCTTTTTACACTGCCCTTGAATTCTTTCTTTCAAATATTCCTGAAAGAATCGGTTATTCAAGGGATTTTAGAGGATTCCTCCTGACAAAGAGGATAAAATGGAACAAGGAAAAGAAACATCATGTTTTTTATTATCTTGATATTTTAAAGGAGATTGGTTTTAAGGTGGTAAACCCAAAAATTGAGCTTTACCTTGAAAATGAAGAGAGGAAAAGGGCAAAGGAGAATCTTTTGAAGAGAGGAGCAAAGGAGGGAAGAATAAACATAGGTATAAACCCAGGAGCTTACTATGGCGAGGCAAAGAGATGGAAAACAAGCGGATATGGGATCTTGGCAAATCTCCTTAAGAAAAAATTTGATGCAAATATTATAATTTTTGGCTCAAAGGATGAGACTCCAATTGCTCTTGAAATTAAAAGATTCGTTGGAGATTCAGCAATTATTCTTACAGGAGAGACTACCCTTAAAGAGCTTATGGCATACATTTCTCAGCTTGATCTCTTCATTACCAACGATTCAGGACCAATGCACATTGCCAATGCCTTCAGAATCCCTATCGTCGCAATATTCGGTCCAACATCTCCAGAAGCAACATCTCCCTTTCATCAACCCTACATAATTGTTAAAAAGGATGTCCCTTGCGCTCCCTGCAAATACAGGACATGCCCAATTGGACATATCTGTATGACTGAAATATCGGTTGAGGAAGTCTATTCAGCTGTTTTGAAACTTTTGGAGAAATGAAAGTAGCAGTATTTTTTGACAGAGATGGAACCCTCAACGAGGAAAAAGGGGATTATATAACAAGATATGAGGATATAAAGATTTACCCCTTTGCTTTTGAGGCAGTTAGAATTGTAAACTCCCTTGGATTCCTCGCAATTGTAACAACAAATCAGGCAGGGGTAGCTAAGGGTCTTCTTAAGGAAGAAGATGTTGAGGAGATACACAGGAAAATGAAGGAGGAATTTGAGAAAAATAATGCAAAAATTTCTGCTTTTTATTACTGCCCAGCTCATCCTGATCATTCAAAGGAAGGTCTTGATTGTAGAAAACCATTAATTGGTATGGCTTTAAAAGCAAAGGAGGAATTTGGGATCGACCTTGAAAAGAGCTTTGTAATTGGCGATAAAGTTGAAGATATCTTGTTTGCAAAAAATTTCGGTGGGAAGGGGATTCTTGTTCTTACTGGATATGGAAGAAAGAGCAAGGAAGAGATCGAAAGGATTGGAATAAAGCCAGATTTTGTAGCTGAAAATGTCCTTACAGCAGTTGAATGGATAAAGGAAAGATGGGAAGAAGGAAGATAAAAATCTTCTTGGATGAAATTTATGAAAAATATGGAAAGAAGAAATTCATTGAAAGGGACCCTGTAAAATATGTTCATATTTTCAAAGATCCAGAAGATATGGAAATTGTGGGTTTTATTGCATCAACTTTATCATTAGGAAGAATTGACCAGATTTTTAAAGCAATGGACAAATTGCTTTTTGTTATAGGCGATAAACCAAAGGAATTTTTTATAAAAGAAGGGAATTTTCATGGAATTCTTGAGAATTTTTCCTATAGATTTTTTAGAGGAAACGACATTGAGAATTTATTTGAAAGAATTGGTTTGGTTGTAAAAAAGTATGGGAGGATAAAGAATCTCTTTTTGAAACATTGGAATAAAGAGAAAAATATGAAAAATGCTATTCAAAATTTTGTCTCAGAAATGGGAGTAAAGAACTCTTTTCTTCTTCCTGACCCTTTAAAAGGAAGTCCCTGTAAAAGATTGAATATGTTTATAAGATGGATGGTTAGAAAGGATGAGATAGATATTGGACTCTGGAGCGAAATTGAAAAATCCAATTTAATAATCCCCCTTGACACTCATATCTCGAGAATCGGAAGGGTTCTTGGATTTACAAAGAGAAAATCCAATGACTGGAAAACAGCTGAGGAAATAACAAATGCATTGAAGGAATTCGATCCCGAAGATCCATTAAAATATGACTTCCCCCTTTGCAGGGCAGGGATTGAAGGGGAAATAAAAAGGTTTGCGAAAATTCAAAAATGAAACTTTTTTATTTTTGTGAGGTTTATCATATATAGATGGATTTTTTTATTGTAAAAAAATAACATGAAGAGATTTTTTAACCTATTATTCCTCATCTTTTTAATCTCATGCTCAAAACATAACGATTTTTACAATTTCAGAGAAATTCTCAAAAAGGAAAATATCAAAGATTCTCCCTATTTTGAAATTTATAAGAACTTAGAAAACAAAAGAGAGGCTTTGAAAAACTGGATTGTTTTTAAAGAATTCAGCAAAGGGAAGAAAGTAAAAATCTGGGGAGCAGAAACATCTTCTCCTGTTTTGAATCATTACAAAGATGGAAGTTTAGATGGGCTAAGATTAACAGTTGAAGGGGGAGTTGCCAATCTTTACCCAGAAAAGGGATTTCTTGAAAACCCTTCTGAATACTCATGGACTATCAATGAAAATGGAGAAGAAAGAAGTAATGTTTTTCTTGCCCTCCCCTCTGGAATTTTCCCCAAAAATGTAGAAATTTCCTATTTAACTTTGAATGGTAATTTTCTTTCCAATGATTCCCTGACAAAAGCAAAAAACCTACTCACTGAAGAAAGAAACAATTTTATAGAAGATTTCAGTAATGAGAACACCTTTGGATTAAAGAGAAAAATTCATTTCTATGATCAAACATGGGATGCAATTTTTGCACCTCCAAGAACAGTAATAGAATTCCCTGTTAAAATATACAAAGATTCGATTCTGGAGTTTGGTTATTTTTTAATTAGCTGGAAGAAAAAATCAAATGTATTTATTTCAATATATTTCTGCAAAAAGAATTCTTGCGAAAAACTATTCTCAAAAGAAATTTTACCAAATGATGAACCTGACATAATTTTAGAGAAAATAGAAGTAGGTAAAAACTTTAAGGGAAAAGGAAAATTGATCTTTCGAACAGATTGCAAGTCAAGGGAATCTGCTTTTTTTGTATGGATTAATCCCCATCTATACAGGAAGAAAGAACCTGAGAGGACAAAAAATGTAATCCTTATATCCCTTGATGCTATGAGGAGGGATTATGTAGGGATTTACAGGGGTGAAAAGGACTTCACCCCTAACATTGACAGACTTGCCGAGGATTCAGTAGTTTTTGAAAATGCCTACTCCCAAGCTCCATGGACAATCCCTTCCCATCTATCTATTCTTTCCGGTCTAAACCCCAATTCCCATGGTGCCAACACCTTTTCCGATAAAGTTCCACCCTTTGTTAAAACTCTTCCCCAGATTCTGAGGGAGAAGGGTTATTTGACTTTTGCTTATACGGGAGGTGGACTTGTATCTGCAAATTTTGGTTTTTCCAATGGATTTAATCAATACAAGGAATGGGATGGCTCTGAACTTCCGGACTCTTCAAGACCTATTTTTAATAGAGTTAACAATTTTATCTCATCTAACAAAGGAAAAAATTTCTTTCTTTTTCTTCATACATATCAATTCCACGAGCCTTTGGAATCTCCAGAAGAGATTATTGAAAAGGTTTCAAAAGGGAAAAAACTTATCTGGAAAGGTATCTCCATAAGTCAGCTTATTGGAGGTGGGAAAGGAACATACAAACCTTTAAAAAAAGAGGAGATTGAGAGTATAAAGATTCTTGCAAAAGCTGAAAGTAGAACAATTGATGAGCATCTAATTGGACCTCTTATTAAAAAACTGAAAGATGATGGAATATACGATCAGACAATGATAATTATAACATCTGACCATGGGGACGAATTTTTTGACCATGGAGGATGGGAGCATAGCCACACATTATATAATGAATTGATAAGAGTTCCATTGATAATAAAATTTCCATATCAAAAGTTTAAGGGTAAGAAAGTAGATAAAAATGTTAGACTCATTGATTTAGCTCCAACAATTCTGGATGTTCTTGGATTTAATAATAATAAGAAGTATAGTATGGATGGTAAAAGCCTTATCCCAGTTATTGAAGATAAAGAAAAAGAAGAGAGGAAATGTTTCTCTGAAATTTACTACGACCCTACAAGACCCCATATCCCTCCACGGGTTTCTGTTGTATATGGCGATTACAAGTTAATTGTAAATCAAATAATTCCAGAATGGGAAAAATTCTTTTCCTATCCACCACCTCCTCTTTCTCCCTTTGAGCTTTACAATCTTAAGAATGACCCCTACGAAAGAAAAAATTTGTATTCGGGAAAAAATGAAATTGCTCAATTACTACTGGAGATGATAAAGGAATACAAGAAAAAAATTCCTCCAAAGGCTGAGAAGGTGAGCATTGATGAGGAGCTAAAGGAGAAACTTAAAGCCCTTGGATATATCAATCAGTAACCCTTTCATTTCAAGGAATAGAATGTTAGTATTTATTTCCAATTCTTACAGAGTTTCATTTAAATAAAAAAGGGAGGCTCTTTCGAGCCTCCCTTTTCGATTCTTCTTTTCCCCTTAGAAGTCGAATCTGAACCCGAGCCTTGCAATTCTTGGGTCCATAATTGATGTTGTCTGTCCGAAGTAAACTGTCTTTCCTGCAACAGTTGTGGATCTGCTGGACTGAGTCCATACACCAGTTGCTGTGTTGGCATTGAGAACATTAAATACATCAACAAAGAATCCTAACTTTCTTCCTGAAAGGATATTAAAGGTCTTCTCAACCCTGAGGTCTAAAATCTTAAGAGGAGGAAGCTTCCTTGAGCCTCTTGGTTCGGCATATATTGTAACTGTTCCCTGAGGTAGTGAAAGTCCAAGGTCATAGCTCCTTATTGTTCTTGTCCATCTTGTTCCGTCAAGATATCTGAAATAACCACTTATATTGAAGCCCCATGGACCCTGCCAGAGACCCTGGAGTTTGAACTGATGTCTTCTTTCCAGTGGAAATTCACCGTAGGCATTTATATGGGCATTGGGATTGTTGAAGTATCCTGTTCCTGTCCAGCTATCATCAAAGTCTGTTCCTATCAAGCCCCAAGATTTTGCATAGACATAGGAAGCCATCATCATCCATCTATTGGAGAATCTCTTGTTAAGAGTCACCTCAACTCCATTATAATTTCTTTCAGTTCCAGGAGGATTTGTGTAGTAATTTCGAGCAAGAACAGCGGTATTCTTCATTTTCCAGAAGGTTACTGTTTTGCCATCAAAGGGGTCAACTACATTAACTGGTTCATAGTTGGTCCAGACTGTGAATATGTCAGCTCCTGACATCAACTTATCAAAGTCAAGGGCGGTAAGGTCAACACCTTCTATCAGGTTTCTATCCCACTTCTTTATGTATCTAACACCAAGACTCAGGTCTCTTATAATCTCCCTTTCAATTCCCACTGTTAACTCATCAAGATATGGAGATTTTATATCAGGATCCATTCTATCATTGGCTGTTGAGGAAGCAGAGTAAAGGGAGCCTTTTGGTGTAAAGTCAGGATTTAGACGATATCTATAAGTAATAAAGCTGTTGGGATTGACGGTAACAAAGAACTGGAGAATATTGGCAATGTAATATCTTCCGAAGCTTGCCTTGAATACAGTCTTACCATTTCCAAAAATATCGTAGTTTAAACCAACTCTTGGGGAAAGGGTATTCCAGATCATTGGTTTAAAAGTCTCTGTAACTCTCGGGTCGCATACAATTCCGAGAATTGTTATGGGCTGTCGGTTTTCACCCTGCTTTGGAATTATCCCTTCCTGATGCTCAAATCTTAGACCAGCATTGATAGTCAACCTTTCAACAGGGTTCCATGTATCCTGTAGAAATGCTCCTATGTAGAGTTTCTGGTCCTCTCTCTTGAAATTGTCATAGTAAATTACATAGTCAGGAGTTGTTCCCCTCATATAGAAGAAGGGTCCCAAGCCAGTCTTTGGATCGTAATTGCTTCTCCATCTTCTTGAATCCCATGAGAACTCTCCCTCAAGACCAGCTTTTAATTCATGTCTTCCAATCCAGTTATCAACATACCATGTAGCATCAGCAAGAGCCTGTGCCCTGTTCCTTGTATAAATATCATCGTATCCATAGCTTCCCCAATCTCTACTTGTAATCTGGTCAATATAATTTGGACTTGCATTCTTTGCCATAAGATTCAACTCATAGTCCAGGAATGCAACTTTGAAGTTGGTGAAGAAATTGGGACCAAAAAGTTTTGTCCACTGGAAGTTTCCAGTGTGAATTGGAGTTGTCTGATTCCATGTTGTATCTTCGGTTCGGTATGCGGATGCTCCTCTGTGGTGCCTTCTTAAATCGTAGAAATTGTAAGAAAGAACAAGTCTATCGTTAGGAGTAGCTTGATATGTGAACTTTATGTAAGGATAAACATCAAAACGGTCTATAGGAGTATTATTGGGTTGTTTGTCGTAAGGATATCCAAAAACATACTCCTGAAGCTTGAAGAATGAAAGGTTTGTGAAGAACCAGATTTTGTCCTTTATAATAGGACCTCCAAGATTTATTCCAGGCTCAATCTCATAATCAAATCCAGACTTCTGACCCTCAAAAATTGTCCCTTTCTTGTTGTCTGCCTGCATCTTGAGTTTTAGAGCTTTGATCTCATCATCTCGGTAGTAGGTGCTGATAGAGCCTTTGAACTGATTTCCACCTGACTTTGTTACAACATTGACCATCGCTCCTCTTACACTTCCATATTCAGCAGGAAGACCTGCAGTCTGAACTGAGAGCTCTTCCATTATGTCAAGGCTGAAAGAACCTGCCTGTGTTCCAGTAACTGGGTCTGTTATGTTGACACCATCAAGGGCATAGACATTGTCCCTTACTGAGCTTCCGTGGGCAGTATCACCTGTGACTCCTGGAACCATGTTAAAGAATGTTCCAAGGGTCCTTGTTGCAGGAATGCTCTGGAGGAATTCAGTGGTAAGGTTCCTCACAAGAGTTGTTCTCTGTCTATCAACAGTGGGGGACTGACCTGTAACAACAATGCTCTCCTGAATTGGAGAAAGCTCGAGGGAGACATCAAGGGTTGTTGTTACTCCCACACTAACTCTAATCCCTTCCCTTACAAGGGTTTTAAATCCTGGCATCTCAAAGGTTACAGTATAGACACCTGGAGGAAGAGCTGGAAACCTGAAATAACCGGACTCATTTGTAGTAGCATTCATCTGGGGAAGGATTAGAGCGGGTGATTTAATTGTAACTGAAACTCCAGGAAGGGGATTCCCCTCAGTATCGGTAACTTTACCGTTGAGGTTTCCTGTCTGGGTTATCTGGGATAAAGATATACCCAGAAGGAAAAGAATCGAAGTTACTAATAAACTAAGTTTTCTCATAAAACCTCCTTCGTAAAATTTTTAATTAGCCCAAAGCCCTTTTGCCAATACCAAAAATTTTCGTTTCCTCGATATATCACCTCCTTCATATTTTATATACGATGGTTTCTTTTCTGAGTTTTGACATTTTCTTATTAAAATAACTATCATATAAGGCTTATAGCAAAAATTATGCCAAATCCTTGACTTTAAAAATTGGCTCTGGAATTAGGATTTCAGATATGGATTTTTAGAATGTTCAAAAATTTGAATATTATATTCAAAAATTTGTATAAAGATAATCAAAAAATTTAATTATTGAAACTGTCTATATAGAATGTTATTATTTTTTCTAAGTGATAATGGTTTTAATCTCAGCCATTCTCTCTTACCTTTTAGGAAGTATTTCTCCTTCTTATATTCTTGGGAAAATTCTAAAGGGGATAGATATAAGAGAGCATGGCGATGGAAATGCAGGAACAGTGAATACTTACCGTATTCTTGGTCTTTTTCCCGCTATAATAACTGCAATTTTCGATCTGTCTAAAGGTTTGATTTCCTTCTATATATCATCGAGATTCTTAAATTTAGAAGGCTTTCTCCTTTCAATTCCTATTATATTTTCAGTTCTCGGTCATATATTCCCTTTTTATCTTAGATTTAGAGGTGGGCAGGGAGCTGGGACATCAACAGGATTTCTTCTCTATTTTCTTGCAATTCAAATTTCAAGGGGTTTCTTCCCCATTGAATCCCTTATAATACTTTTAGTGTTAGTCCTTATCTCCGCCTATGTTGCAAGGAAGGGTGAGTTTGTCGGAATTTTTATTCTTCCAGTATTTCTATTTTTAAATATATATTTTGGAAGGGATTCCATAAACTCTTTCTATATTTCTCTTGTTACAATCTACCTTATAGGTCTTCAGCTCCACAACATAATTAGATATAAATTTTACAAGCTAAAAGAAAAAAAAGATGTTATATGGTGGAGGGTTGCCCTCAGACCCCTTGCTATGCTTTTCGTCATAGTAGATTTTTATTTTGGTAATAAAAATTCTCTAATTTTAATTGGAATAGTGGCAATGTTATTTCTCTTTACAGATATCTCAAGGCTTGCCCACAGAAAGGTTGAGAAATTCATGTTTTCTGATCTGAAGTATATTTTCAAAAAGAGTGAAGAGGGTAAGTTTTCATCAATGACCCTTTTCCTCCTTGCTTCCTTTGCTATATTTTTGATATTTCCAAGAGATATTTCCTATTTAGCCTTTACTTTCCTTGTTTTTGGAGACCTTCTTTCAAAAATATACGGAATGAGATTTGGAAGGATAAAATTGGTAGGGGAGAGAACCCTTGAGGGGACCCTCTCTTATTTTATGGGCTCCCTAAGTTCTGGGTATATTCTTTCTATTTTAATTGGGATTGATATCAAAATTCTGATAATAGGTTCAATCCTTGCCTCCCTTACAGAGCTTGTATCTATTGGAATAGATGATAATTTTGGAGTGGGAATTATAAGTGGTATGGGAATGTCAGCTTTCAGGTATTTTAAAATAATTTAATTTTAGCTTTTACCAAGCTTTCTCTTCAGTATTTCTTCAGCATTTTTAAGAGAAGTCTCAGTGATATTTCCACCTACCATCATCCTTGCAATCTCCCTGACTCTACTCTCCCATTCAAGTTCCTCAAGCTTTGTAAATGTCCTTCCCTTCTCAACAACTTTATAAATCTTATAGTGATTTTCTGCAAAACTTGCTATCTGGGGAAGATGGGTTATGCAGATAACCTGATGTTTCAAAGCAAGTCTTTTAAGCCTTTCTCCTACAGACTCTGCAACAGCTCCCCCTATGCCTGAGTCGATCTCATCAAAAATAAGAATCTTTGGTCTATCCTTCTCCCTTCCAACAGATTTTATTGCAAGCATAATTCTCGAAAGCTCTCCTCCTGATGCAATTTTCCTCATTGGTCTCGGTTCTTCCCCAGGATTTGGAGAAATATAAAATTCACAAAAGTCAATTCCCTTTTCCCCCCTTCTCTCAGTTGATACTCTTTCAATCTTTACAAAAAATCGGGACTTCTCCATACCAAGAAATGATAACTCTCTTTCAATCTCTTTTTGTAGAACTTTTCCCTTCTCTTCCCTCTTTTTCGAAAGCTCCCCAGCAAGCCTTTCATACTCCCTTTCAAGAGTTTCTATTTCTTTGTTAAGGGCTTCGAGTCTTTCCTCAGAAGACAGGAGATTCTCCCTTTCTTTCTTTGCTAATTCAAGGGAATCGAGGATGTCATTTATACTTGGACCCCATTTCTTCTTTAGTTTTTCAATTGTGTGAATTCTTTCTTCAATCTTTTCAAGTTTTGAAGGATTAACTTCAATTCCATCCCTGAACTCAGAAAGGGCTCTTCCAAGCTCATCTGCTATGAGGGAAAACTCTTCAATGCTCTTTAAATAATTGGAAAAATTAGGCTCAAATTTTGAAAGTTCTCCTAATTTCTTGCTTAAAATCTTAAGTAGAGAGCTTATTGAGTGCTCTCCTGAATAACAGATCTCAAGGGCTGATTCTGTCTCAGAGAATAGTTTTTCTGCATTTATAAGCTTAAATCTTTCCCTCTCAAGCTCCTCATCCTCTCCAATTTTAAGATTTGCCCTTTCAATCTCCTTTATTTGATAATCAAGAAAATCAAGTCTCTGGGCTCTTTCCCTTTCCCTTTTTTCAATCTCCTCTTTTTCCCTCTTTAACTCCTGAAGTTTGTGCCAAATCCTTCCAACTTCATCCCTTAAAGTTAGGAGATTCCCGAAGGAGTCAAGATAGTCAAGATGGTATTCGGTATCGAGAAGGAAGATGTGGTCATTCTGACCGAATATATCAAAAATCTTTTCTCCAAGACTTTTCAAGACAGAAAGAGGGACAGGTGAGCCGTTAAAGTAAATTCTCCCCTTCCCTGAAACAGGAATCTCCCTTCTCAAAATTATCTCATTATTTTCCCATGGAAATGATGGAAATTCATTTTTTAAAGATTCATCCTCAATCTCAATAACAGCAGTAATCTCAGCCTTGTTTTCCCCTGTTCTGACCATATCAGGATCAGCCCTTTCCCCAAAAATTAGCCTTATACCATCCATAATTATTGATTTTCCTGCTCCTGTTTCTCCTGTGAATATGTTAAAACCTTTTTCGAGTTCAAATTCAAGGTCTTCAATAATTGCAAGGTTTTTTATCTTTAAATAC
>CAZFCI010000010.1:0-4368 GCA_964517525.1 uncultured Clostridia bacterium
CATATGGCTTCTCTATTATGATGAGCTATGGAAATTCAATGGAGAGAATTCTGAAAAGATTGAGACACCTTCTGGATATGATGGCTTTTCTGATATTGAAATAGATAAAAATGGGAGAGTATTTGTCAAAGGTTATGAGTCTGAGAGCTGGAATCAAGTCATTCTTGAATACAATGGAAGCTGGAAAATTACTGGAGTATTTTACTCTGAACTGGATGAATGGGTAGATGATTTTTACACTGATATTAATGGAAATCTCTGGGTTGGTGGATGGAGAGGAGCAAGGGAATACGATGGTTCAAAATGGAGCTTTATCTATATTCCCGGGTCTAAAGGTTTGATTGGAGAGCCTATTAATGTAAAGGTGGATCCAAAGGGGAATGTATGGACAGCAACTCTTTATGGTCTCCAGAGCTTTGATGGGAAAGATTGGAGGAATATTCTTGATGACGGAACTCATTCAATAGGATACCTATATGCAATGAATATTGATTTCTCAGGAAAGATCTGGCTTGCAACATCCTCTGGGATAAGGAGTTTTGATGGTCTTAGATGGTCTGAGAGTATAGAATATCCTGAAAATATTCCCTATTACGGTAATTACTCAGAATATTTGGATTATATAACTTCAATTGCAGTTGACAGGGATGGTCACATATGGCTTGGAAATAGAGTTGGCGAATTGGCTCTGTTCGAATACGATGGTTCAGGATGGAATTTCAGGGAAGCACTTGAGAATTTATCTGGAGGTGTTTTTGGGATTGAGACAGATTTAAAAGGGAATATCTGGATAATGTGGGGTAGCTATCCTGTTAGATATAACACTGGTGAGGTGTTCTGGGATATAAATGCTGAAAAAATATTTATTGACAGGAATGATACCCTATGGGCAGTTGGATATGGGGTCTGGAAGTTCGATGGCGAGTGGAAGAGGTTTACTGAAGAGGATGGCTATCCTGAAGAAATTTTAACTGAGGTTGTCTCCTTTTCTGAGGACATATCAGGGAAAAAATGGTTTGGAGGTAAAGGTGAGTTATGGGATGAGGAGAATCAGCAATTTATTGAAAAGTTCTATATCCTGAGCTTTGATGGTGAAAAATGGAGCTGGAAAGATATAACTGAGCAGATGCCAAAGATTGTAATTCCAGATGTTGGCGAAGGACTTTTTATACCTGATTTTATGACAATCACATATTCTGGAGAGATATGGTTTTACGGAGAGGAGTACTCTGAAACATATTCAATAAGAATTGGTGGGAAAGAGATTGAGGAGAAGGTATTCTGGTCTGAGGAAAAGCCCTTTACTCAAAACTACGAAGCATCTATTGGAAAACTTCCTGAGACTGGAATTTTTATACTGAAAGGAGAAATATACAACTCCCTTGGTCAGAAGGTTGCAGAAGACTCCTTCCAATTCTCAGTGTTCTCTGAGGGAATCTCTATTTCTGCTGGAATATCCTCATCCTATGTAAGATTGAATGGAACAGCTTCCCTATCAGGGAATGTCTCAAATGGTGAAGAGATTGTAGCAGAAAATATAAATCTTAAGGTCTGGAAAAAAATTGGTGGTGAAGAGGAACTCCTTCATGAGGAAAGCTTTAACATACCTCCAAAATCCTTACATCCTTTTTCTCTCAATCTTCCAACCAATGAGATAGGATTGATTTCTCTTAGGGCTGAGGTATGGAAAGATGGAACACTTATAACTCAGGAAGAGATTGGTTATGAGGTCTGCTCTCCTCAGATAGATGTATCTGTTTTCTCTCCTGAATATTGTGGAGATGAAGAGTTTGATATTTTGGTTGATGTCAAAAATTCTGGAAAGGTTGAAGCTCTTACAAAAGTTAAAGTCCAGAGCCTTTCCTTTGAAGAGGATATATCTTTGAAGCCCAATGAGGAGAGGAAAATTCTGATTCCAGCAAGGATAACTCAAACAACAGACTTTCAGATCGAATTCTCAGGAGATTATGAAGGTTTAATAACAAAAAGGGTTGAGTATGGATACTCTGTCTCTCTGGAACTTTACCTTCTTCCAGTTTATCCAAAGGGAGAAATAGAAGTTCCAATATCAATCAGGAATAGTGGGAAGATGGATTGGAGCAAGAATTTTATCTTTGAACTTTTGGATATACAGGGGATTCAAATTCAAAAGATAGAAAGAACATACACCCTATCCTCTCAGAGGGAGCTATCAGATAAACTCTCATTCATACTTTCTCCAGGAGAATACACAATAAAATACTATTCAGAACTATTCTCAGGTGAGGGGAAGCTAAGGGTTTCTGACCCTGGGATAGGAGTTTTGAGCATAGAGGAGAGCCAGATATATCCAGAGGGTAAAGTTTCCGTTCCATTTACTTTAGAGAATAAGGATTCATTCCCCGGAGACTTTGAGATAAAATTCACTCTCAAAAGAGGAAATGAGGAGATTGGGCATTATACAAAGAGATATCTCATTCAACCCAATGAAAGAGTTGAGGATAGAGTATTTTTTGAGCTTTCAGAGGGGCTCTACAACCTTGAGATTAGAGGAGGAAAAATTGCGACATCAAATGTCTCAATAAATGTCATTCCCTATGAGAGAGTTGCATGGAGAATCTCTCAAGATGATGTCTCTGGAGGGTTCCTACCAATCTCAATAAGCTTAGAAAATAGTGGATTCTCAAAATTCATTGGCTCAATCTTAATATCATCAAGCTTTTTCCAGGCTGAGGAAACTGCTGAGGTTGAATCCCTTGAAAGTAAAAACTTTACTTTTAATATCCCCCTTGATTCTGCGGAAATTGGAGAGAATTCCTTCAAGATTTTCCTTTTAAAATCAACGGGAGAAGAGATTCTGAAGGAGGAAAGGTCGGTTGTTGTTCTTGGCTCTGATATCAGGATTTCTGAGATTCCATCCGGACTTTCCTTCAATGCGGGAGAGAATGCAGAGATTCCCTTCAAATTTAAAAATTTTGGAAATAAAGAGGGGAAAGCCTCTTTCTCCTTCAGGACAATGGATTTTGACGAGAGATTTGAAAGTATTGTTCTTAAACCCGGTGAGGAGAGGGAGCTCAGAGTTCAATTTTCGATAGATGAGGATTTAGTAGATGGAGATTATTCCCTCTTCTATAATTTTGAAGGGAAGGAAGGAGAGGTAAGATACAGGGTTCAGGGAATTTCTATAGATGTATCTGCTGAGCTTGATAAACCTTCATATAAAGAAGGAGAGACTGCCCATCTGACAATTAACATATCTAAAATCAAAGAGGGAAGCTTTGAGGGGTTTGTAAAAGTCAGTTATCTCGAATATGAGGAGGAAAAGGAATTTACCCTTTCATCCTCTGTCTCTATAGAATTTGATATACCTCTGCAGAAGATAACGCCTGAGAAATTGTTTTACGGAGTATATCACAAAAGTGGAAGAGGAATTCACCTTAATTCTATATACATTTACAAGGATGAGGATGTCAAGGTTCTTACAGACAAACAGGTTTATAGAGCGGGAGAGAATGTGGTTGTTTCAATCACTGTTCCTGAAAATGGAATTTTAAAAATTTCAGCACCTGAATATGAAGAGGAATTCTCCATAGAAGGAACAACATCAAGAACATTCAAACTGCCCGATGACCTCAGAGCTGGAACACATGGAATATCATGGGAATTCAGACCATCATCTCAAAAACCAATCCTCTCAGGGACACATCTTTTCGATGTTGATGGAATTCTGGTGAAAGTGGTTGAAGCAGAGATTGATAAAGGAAAATACTCTCCTGGAGAGAGTATTAAGCTAAAAGTTATATTTGAATCCAACAGGGATATTGCATTAACTCTGAGGGGATGGCTACTGGATCCAGAAGGGAATTACAGTATCTTAGGAGAGGGAACTGTTGAACTTAAAAAGGATGGGCACACTATTTTCACAGCATCTTACCCATTCCAGACAAATTTCTCAGGAATCCACAGACTCATCTATGCCCTATATGACACTTCAGAAAAACTCATTGTCTCTGGAGCAGAAAGCTTTGACTGCGGAGGAGCTGTTCTTCTCGGAATAAGGACAGAAAAATCAGAATACCCTTCTGGAAATGAGCCCGTAAAGGTTCGTGTTGATTTATTCGGCGATGGTTCCTCTGAGCTAAGGATATTCCTTGATGATGTAGAAGTTAAAAAAGAGAGTCTGAACCTTTCAGGTATTCAATCTTTTGAAATTGAGCTTGCGCCAGTTCTCTTAAAGCCTGGTTATATCACCTTGAGGGGAGAAATTCTAAAGGACAATTTAAAATCTTCAAAGGAGACCTCCTTCAGCTACGGCTCTTCTCTTCCTGATCTAACAGTTTATTTAAGCAGTCAAAGCCTTAGCCAACTGAATTACAGAATAAAGGGAAG
>CAZFCI010000011.1:0-2281 GCA_964517525.1 uncultured Clostridia bacterium
CAATTGTGATTTCTCCTTTTAAATCTTTCTCCTTTATCCTTTCGAGAATTTCTGATACATCACCCCTTAAGAACTCCTCATATAATTTTGTCATCTCCCTTGCAACAAGAACCTTTCTATCCTTATCTTTTTTTGCAACAAATTCTAAAAATCTTTTTACTCTGTTTGCTCTTTCATAAATTACTACTGGGTGAGGAATACTCAAGATTTGCTCAACAAAGCTTTCAAGAACCTTATCTCCTTTTGGTGGAAATCCTGCAAAGGTGAAGGAGTTTGCCTCAAAACCCGATACCACTAAAGCTGTTGTAACTGCAGATGGGCCTGGTATTGGAATTACCTCGAAGCCTTCTTTTATTGCCTCTCTAATGAGAAAAGCTCCTGGATCTGAGATGACAGGAGTTCCCGAATCAGTTATCAAAGCGATGTCCTTTCCTTTTTTCAGTTCTTTTAAAATTAATGGGATTCTCTCTTTTTCCCTTGGTTTGTAGTAACTCATCAAATTCCCTTTTATTTCGTATTTTTTCAGAATTTTTAGAGCTTCCCTTGTGTCCTCACAAACTATTAATGGCACTTCTTTTAAAATTCTCAATGCTCTTAGAGTAATGTCTTCAAGATTACCAATGGGCGTTGCTACAACATAAACTTTTGGCATTTTTTTTCTCCTTTCTCTGATTATTTAATTTTAATAACCTAAATATGTCAAGGTTTTGAATTTTGCCCCTCGATTTTCTATTTTACTTTCCCCAATCCCGAGGATAAAGGAAATCGTGCCCAACAGTTCTCCAAGAAAGCTTTGGGATAACAGGTAACTTTCTTTTAAATTGGGAGCCTTCTATAAGTTTTTTCACATAAAGAATTTTTTCCATAGAAAAACCTTTCTTTTCTATATCTTCTATCCCCATTCTTAGATCAACAAGATAGAAAAGGATGGTATCGATTTCCTTATAGGTCAATCCAATCTCCCCCTCATCAGTCTGCCCCTTCCAGAGATCAGCTGAAGGAGGTCTTCTTATAATGCTTTCTGGGACACCAAGGTACTCAGCAAGCTGATAAACTTGGGTTTTGTAAAGGTCTCCAAGGGGATTAACTGCTGAAGCCATATCTCCATATATTGTTCCATATCCGAGAAGGAGCTCTGATTTATTGGATGTTCCTATTACAAGGGCTTTTTCCCTTGCGGAATAATCGTAAAGGATTGCCATCCTTTCCCTTGCCATTTTGTTTCCAATAAGAACCTTGTTTTCTGTGGGATGATCTTTAAAATAGGCATCTATCATTGGAGTTATATCAATTATTTTGTATCTTATTCCAAGTTTCAGAGCAAGATTTTCAGCATCTTTAACAGCCTCTGGATCAGAGGTTTTGTATGGCATAATCAGAGCAAGGCAATTTTCTTCTCCAAGGGCTTCCCTTGCAAGGAAGGAAACAACAGAGGAGTCAAGCCCTCCTGAAAGACCCCAAACACCCTTTTTGAAGCCAAATTTTCCTATTTCTTCCCTTAGAAACTTAACTAAAAATTTTTTTATAAATTCAGGATTTATTCTCAATTCTCTTCACTATCCTTTCCATCTCAAGAAAGATTATCTCATCAAGCTCTTCCTGTCTAAAATGCGCCTTTGCCCTCGCTCTTCCAACATCTATTGGATCAATTTCCACAAATTCTATTATCTCATCTAAATAGGGTGCAAGAAAGAGGAGATTTCCTGTGGGGTCATAGACGAATGAACCTCCAACGAATCCCAATCCATCCTCAAAACCAACTTTTCCCACATAAATTGTAAATGAGCTGAAAAACCTTGATACAAATTTGCCCATCAATTCCCAGTTCTCAGATACATAGAAGTGATCGGCTTGGGTTGCTCCCCTTGCAGGAGATGCTGATATTGCTATTATAAAATCAACATTCTGGAGATAGTAGAGATAGGATGTTGAGATGTGCATAAAGTCCCTGCAAATGAGAAGACCTATTTTACCAAAAGGAGTTTCAAATGCCTTTAATTCCCTTCCTTCTGTAAAAAACTTTTTCTCCTCAAACACCCCAAAAGTTGGAAGATAAAGTTTTCTGTGGGTGTGTAGGCTTTCTCCTTTATGAAAGAGAGATGCAGAATTGTAGTAAATACCCTTTTCCTTCTCCTCTACATAGCCTACAACTATTGAGATGTTTTTAGAAAGGGATTTTATTTCATCAAGGATTTTAACATTTTCTCTATTAATTGCTACTTCCTGAACAAGGTCCTGGAGAAGATAGCCTGTAAGACTTAGTTCTGGAAATACAATAATG
>CAZFCI010000012.1:0-2372 GCA_964517525.1 uncultured Clostridia bacterium
GGTTTTAACCGATGAGCTAATTAATTTAGGAACAAGAGGTGATAAAATGAGGGTTAATTTCAAGGACAAAAAATATGATCTAACCAAAGACATATTTCAGAGACAATGAATTATGATCTAACACGTCTCTCTTTTACTGAATAGAGAACCCTTCTTTATTAGGACAAAAGGTTTTCTATAACTATCTTCTTTCAAACCTTTTAAAACTTATAGATATGCCACTCCTGCTTGAATGATCAATTTTTGTTTCCATATTAGGGAGAGAGTTAATGTAATCTAAGAATTCCTTGATTCCCCACATGAATGTGTTAAGAACATTATGAGCGGTAAAACATCCGCCTACTTTTAATTTAGGTATTAAAGCGTCTGCATAATTTTTATACCAGCTCTTATCAGCATCTATGAAAATAAAATCGAAAGGACCATCAAGCTTATAAATTAGTTCATGGGCATCTCCAAGCCTTGCATCTATAAACTTTAATAGACCCGCTTTTTCAAAATTTGATATAGCCTTCCTGTATCTTCTTTCATCTATTTCTATAGTTATTAGCTTACCTCCAGTTTTACTCAATGCCCAAGCAATCCATATAGCAGAATGACCAGTGGAAGTCCCTATTTCAAGGGCAGTTTTATAACCATTTTCAATTATAAGATTGTAAAGAATCTTTCCATCTTCTTCACTTACATTTTCCTCCCTCCATTGATATTTGTGCTCTTCAAGAAATTTTCTTACTTTCCCATCCAGATCATTTTGAGATTTTAATGGCTGAGAAATGATAAGGAAAAGAAGAAAAAAATAAACGATTTTTTTCATCTCTTACTCCTTTTCTTAAATAAAAAATAGAACGGGACCCCTGCAAAAATGGTTAAAATTGCTACAGAAGAAGGGATTGGACGCTCAAGAAAGCCAAGAATCAATATCAGAGTAGAAGAAATCATGTAAAAAAGAGGAGGGATTGGAAATAATGGAATTTTATAATTTCCCTCTTGAACCCTGATTTTAAAAACTCCTGCAACTGCAATTATAGGAAAAACCCCAAGGGAAAAACTCATGTAAGTAAGGATTTCCTCAAATGTTCCAGAGATCAAGATTATTATAGAAATGATACACTGAAGAATGATTGACCTTGAGGGAACTTTAAAGACAGGGTGAATTTCAGAGACAAATTTGAAAAATTGTCCATCCTTTGACATGGCATAATAGACCCTCGGACCCAAAATTATAAAGGCTGAAAGCGAAGAGAATAGAGCAAAGGAAATAAGAAGTGATGAAACCAATTCAAATTGATTTCCAAAAAGATTTTTCATAGCAAGACCACCGACGGATATCACACCTTTCATCTCCTCAGGATGGATGGCATAAACATAAACAATATTAAGGAGAAAATAAAGGGTTGTGACAGCTGAAGTTCCGAAAATAAGGGAAAGGGGGATATTTTTTGAGGGGTTTTTTATTTCAGAGCCAATGTAAGAAGATGCATTCCATCCACTATAAGCAAACATTATCCACATTAAGGAAAGCCCTATTGCCTTTAGATTTGAAAGATTAATTGGAAATTTGTCAATAGTTGAGAAGTGGGAAAAATCTCCTTTTCCAGAAAGAAAGCCAGCTCCTATGAACAAAAAAACCAGAGTAACTTTAAGAATTGTAAGAAAATTCTGAATTTTTGCTCCAAAGGATAGTCCTCTGAGATGAATCAAAGTAAAGATTAAAATTACAAAAATTGAATAAAACTTTTTTAAGACAATTTCCTCAAGAGGGTCATTTAATATTCCAAGGTCTATTATCTTAGGGAAGGCTCTTGAAAGATATTCTGTAAATCCTATTGCTGAAGCAGAGATTGGAGCAGAAAAACCAACAAAAAAGGAAACCCATCCACTGAGGAATCCTAAGATAGGATGGAAAAGCCTGGAAAGATATAAATATTCACCACCAGCCATTGGAAATCTTGAAGCGAGAATACTATAGGAGAGAGCTCCGCAGAGAGCAATAATTCCTCCTATAAGCCAAAGAAGAATCATAATCTTTGGTTCAGAGACATTCTTTAGCAAAATTCCTGATGTAGTAAAAATCCCAGCTCCTATCATATTTGCAATAACTATATTTGTAGTGGAGAAAATGCCAAGTTTTCTTTCAAGTTCTTCAATTTCTTTCTTCATATCCCCTATTTTAACATTAAAATCTATGCAAAATATTAAAAAATTTTCCACAAAATTTGTGGAAATCTTTGAGCCACTATGATGGGAATAAAATCAGAAATTAGACTTAGGTCAAATGAACAGAATTTGGGCATCCTGAAAAATATTCAGGGTGTGATTTAAAGCTCTCCCTCTATAAGTTTTTCAAAGAAACCTTCAAGAGCTTCTATAGC
>CAZFCI010000013.1:0-3636 GCA_964517525.1 uncultured Clostridia bacterium
GATAAGCTATGAGAAATAAAATTTTTCAATCCTTCTCCCCTTGGGAAGAGAATTGTTAGGGAGATAAGCTATGGAAAGTGTCTTCTCAAATTACTTCCTGAAAATAAAGAAGAGAATTGTTAGGGAGATAAGCGATGAGAAATAAAATTTTTCAACTCCTCTCCCCTCTGGGGAGAGGGAAGGGTGAGGGGAAAATGTGGAAGTGTTTACCTGCTTCTTCAACTCCCTCTTTGGAGAAAAAAAATTTGGAAGTATTTGCACAATTTCTTCAACTCTCTCTTAGGAGAAAAAACTTTTTGTGGGAGTATTTACACACCTTTTTCAACTCCTCTCCCCTCTGGGGAGAGGGAAGGGTGAGGGGAAAATGAAACGCAAAAATATTGAGAAGTGCAGAACATTGAGAAAAAAAATGACTGATGCTGAAAGAAAATTATGGTCAACATTAAGAAATCGCCAGCTCGATGGAATAAAATTCAGGAGGCAATTCCCGATAGATAGATATATATTAGACTTCTATTGCCCAGAATATAAATTAGGAATTGAAGCAGATGGAGGTCAGCATTATGACGAGAAGGGGAGAAAGAGGGATGAAAGAAGGACAAAGGAATTGAAGAAACTTGGCATAGAGATAATAAGATTTAGTGATTATGAAATATTGACCAATATTGAAGGGGTTTGCGAGATTATAAAAAGCACTATAGAAAGGAAGAAAAAAGAATCCCCCTCACCTAAAATCCTCTCCCCTGAGGGGAGAGGAAGTTAGAGAGGTAAGGAATGGAAAATGTCGTTTTCAACTCTTCTTCCCTCGAGAGGAATTTTGTGGAGATGAAGAATGAGAAATAAGAGAATGAAACTTTATCTCTTATCTTGTTTATCTCGCTCTTCTGGACAGACAACAGTGGAGGCTCTTTTCATGTTCCTTGTTCTAATCATTTATATGTTCATTTTCATCCAGATTACCCTTATTGGAATTGGCTATATTCAGGTGAATCATGCTGCCTTTGCTGCGACAAGGGCTTTTATGGTTGGAGCATCTGCTGAAAAAGATGAAGATGAGGATGAGGCTGAAGATAGAGTGAAAGGTGAGGTTGAAAAGGTTGCAAAACAGGTTCTTCTTGGAACAAAATCAACATTTGGTATTTTACCAACTGATGAGCCCAATGAACCAGGACAGATTGATGGTAAGGACAGAGTTGAGGTTAAATGGCTTGATGAACCAGAGAGTGATGCAAAATTGGGAACTGTGAAGTTTCAGATAATTTATAGAATGCCTGCTTTTATTCCTGGAATTATTGGAAAAAACTACATAGAGCTGAAGAATTACAAGAACATTGCAAGAGCTGTAGGTTATGGAAAAAATGTATGGACTGGGGATAACTCACCGGAGGATTGAATGCAATATTTCTTTTCTCGCCTAATTTTTAAAGGAGTCAAGCTATGTTAACTAAAATTAATAAAGAAATTAAAAAGGAATCTGGCCAAATCTTTGTATTCACCCTTGCCTTAATCTTTTTCATTGCTCTTTTTGTATGTGTTTTCCTGAATTCAGCAGTTCTCTCCCTCTACAAGATGAAACTCCAGACAACAGCTGATGCCTGCGCTCTAACAGGTGCTGCATATCAAGCAAAACTCCTTGATATAATTGGAGATATAAACGATATAATCTCAAAGCTTTATGTTATAGCCCAGGTGATAATGGCTCTTCCTCTTTTGTGGGAGTGGGATTTTACAGGATATGAACCCTATGAGGAAGTTTATCAACCAATAATTAAAGATATAGTAATTGATGTTCTTGAGCCAATTCAGGATAATATAGCAAAGTATGGAGGGATTGGAGTTCCCGCAGTTATGCAATTTATTGCTGACAAGAATATGAAAGGCTCCCTTGCAATTCCAATTCATAACTTTAAACTTAACTATAATTTAGGATGGAAAAATACTGATGATATGGACAGCTACAGGAAAGAAAACGGTATGTATTTCTTCTACACATGCACTATTATAGTTTTTGATATTCCAATTCCAATAACCCCTTTACCCTTATGGCCCCTTCTCTGGGAAGAAACAGGAGAGGGAAATCAGAGTGAACAAATTAAGAAAGCTCAGAATGAATGCAGGAATAGCCAAGGTTGGGGTGATGAGCCTGACTACAAAGATTATCTTGAGGATTCTGATGGGGATGGAGAATACAGCAATGAAGAGAAGTCGGATGCAATAAAAAGATGCATAAATGATAAAACAGGCCTTGGAACAGAGGAGGGGCTGGGAGAGCAGGGACCCTCTCTTTACAGACCTCTTTTTCTAATGAAAGACAGGGAATTTATAACATACTCTGCGGTTGCAGTAATAGGACCATCAATTGGTTATGAGAAGTTCTTTATGGGAAAATTATTTAAATTTAAAAAGATGGAACACCCTGATTTAGGAAGCCTTAGCCTTTCATCAATTTCTGACATCCAAAGTTTAATTGAGGGGGTTAAAGGGGGCGGATGGTTTGCAGTAGCAGCAGCAAAACCCTATGATGGAGAGGTATGGGATGGAACAAATGGTTTCTGGGCTCTTTTAGGAGGAACGCTTGCAGATATCTTAGGAGGAGCATTCAGTTTTGACATAAACGAAATGTTTGCTGAAAGCAGATTTAGTAAGCCTTACAAGGTATGGCTTTTCAGGGTAAAGGATATTGTCAATGAGGAAAAGGTGAAAGAGGCAAAAAGCTGGGTTCCATCCTCTCTTTTAGACCTCGAAAAATACCTACACTAAGGAGAATTTATAAATGGCATTAAAGGCTTCTGCATGGCTGGAGGTCCTTGAAGGACAAAACAAAGGAGATAAGATATTCATTACATCATCAGGGCTTTCAATCGGAAGGAAGAAAGAGAATGATCTTGTTCTTGAAGACCCAATGGTTTCAAGGGAACATGCAAGAATTGAACAGGACCTTTCAGGATTCTCAATAAGGGATTTAGGCTCAAAGAATGGGGTTTTTGTAAACAACAACTTGATTGATAGTGCTCCCCTAAAAAACGGAGACATAATAAGAATTGGCTCATCAGTTTTCAGATTCCAAATGGAAGAGGAAAAAGTTGAGGAAAAGGTTGTTTTTGAAGGAAAGAAAGAATTTTTGAAAAAGCAGAAAAAAACTTCTCCTGTGAGATTGATGCTCTATGTCCTCACAGCATTCCTATTAATTATTGTGGTTCTTGGTATAATGTCATCGAAAAAGACACCTGAGCAAACCCAAAAAAAACCTTATGAAGAGAGAAATGTTGTTGAGCCAGTTACTCCATCAACCCAGATTCCCTCGGAGCAATCTTCTCAGGAAACTCCTTCAAAAAAGGAGCTCACAGAGGAGGAAAAAGCAAGATTCAATTCCATCTACCAGCAGGCAGAACTTGCATATTTTCAGGGGAGTTATGCTGAGGCTATCAACTATTTCAAGGAAGCTTTATCAATAAACCCCGATTGTGATACATGTAAAAAAAGGATTGATGAGCTGAACAAGAAGTTGGTTGAGATAATAAAGGAGATTGATAAGCGTGCCCATGAATTCTTTGAGAGTCTCCAGTATCAGAGGGCAATTGACGAGTGGCAAAGGATTCTTGACATTGTAAAGGATCCAAACAATCTATATTATAT
>CAZFCI010000014.1:0-4637 GCA_964517525.1 uncultured Clostridia bacterium
GAAAGAATTTACGCGCCCGGAGGGATTCGAACCCCCAACCTGTGGATTCGAAGTCCAACGCTCTATCCGTTGAGCTACGGGCGCAAACTAAATATTATTTTGTTTGAGATTGCTAAATTTGTCAATAACCTCTTAAAATTTCTCCTTTCTACCCTAAATGTTTCCCTTCAAACGCTAAAGAATATTAAATTCAAAACTTAAAAAATCCTTCTCCTATCTGTTGGTAGGTTAAAAGTCCAATGCAAAATAATATTAAATTCAAAATCCCATTTATCCCTTTTAAAATGGGTAATCTCGATAGATTCTTTCACATTCCCACCATTTCCCTCAAAAACCTTGATGGTCTTGTGGGATTTGCACGGAAGTTGTCCCTGTGGAGAGAATAAGTGATAAAGAGTTTTTCAAGAGCTCTTGTCATTCCGACATAACAAAGTCTTCTCTCCTCCTCTATCCCCTCAGTAGAAGTGAGAACTTTTGAGTATGGGAATTCTCCCTCAACCATTCCAGCAAGGAAAACAACTGGAAACTCAAGTCCCTTTGAAGAGTGAACAGTGAGGAGTTTAACCCCTTCCTCCTCCTTCATCAGTCCTGATTCTGTAAGGGCTTTTATATATTTCAAAAAAGAAGATATGGTAGGCTCCTTACTCCTTTCCTCAAAATCCTTTGCCATCTCCAAGAATTCATTTATGTTCTCCATTTTTACAAAACTTGCCTCATCTCCCCTGCTTTGAAGAAATTCCATCAAGCCAAGTTTATCAATTGCAATTCTTAGAGCGGAGGAGGGAAGAATTTTTTCTGAGCTTTCATTCAGTTCTTTAATTATCCCGATTATTGATTTTGCAGATTCATTTATTTCTGAGGAGTTAAGTTCTTCCCATAGCTTCCCCTTTTTGCTCCTCTTTAGAATCTCCTTTTCCTCCTCTTCTGTTAGCCATGGTTTTGGGTATCGGAGAAGGGCTCTCAGATTCTCTTCTTTATTTGGGGTAAGGATGCAATTTAAAAAGTTTATAAGTCCAATTATCTCATCCCTTCTGTAGAAACTCCTTCCCCAGATAAATGAATATGGGACTCCCGCTGAAGATAGATGCTCCTCAATTATTCTACTTCTGAAATTTGCCCTGAAAAGAATTGCAATGTCGCTGTAACTTTTTCCCTCAAAATCCTTCAGAGATTTTATTTTTTTCGCAATAAAGGAAGCTTCCTCCTTTGGAGTCGTGAAGGAGTGGATTGAAAATGAACCCTTTCCATAGTCTTTATCTGTCCAAAAAACCTTTTCAAGTCTGTCCCTGTTAACCCTTATGAGATTAATGGCAGGAATTAAAATCTCGGGAGGCAATCTGAAGGATTTTGTAAGGTAAAAGAGGGTAAAATCAGGAAAGTATCTGTCATATCTTCTAATAAAATCGGGATTTGTCCCCCTCCACTGATAAATACACTGGTCATCGTCTCCTGTTGCAAAGAAATAGGTTTTTTCAGAGAGAAGGAGTTTTACAATTTCCATCTGAATTCTGTTGAAATCCTGATACTCATCGATTAATAGATGCTTAAAAAGTCTCTGATATTTTTCTCTTACATCATTGTGTCTCCTCAGAAGTTTCCAGGTAAGGATAAGAACATCAGTATAATCTATAAATCCTTCCTTTCTCATCTTTTCAATATATCCTTTTAAGATGATAGCAAAGATTACCCTTTCTTTTCTCGGAAGGGATCTTGGTCCAAAGGTTCTACCCCTTTCTATCAGTTCATCAGCTTCTTTTGGAGTGAACTGCCATAGCTGTTTTTCTGAGAGAACATCCTTTAAAATCTTTCTCTGATGTTCCTTTGATACGATCTTAAGCTCACCTTTAATTCCCAGCCTCTCTCCATATGCCTGAAGTATGAGAAAACACTGATAGTGAAAATTTCCAATCCAGAGATCTTTCACTCTCTCCTTTAAAGCTTTCTGAAGCTTAACTTCCATCTCTTTCCAGGATTTCACGGTAAAGGTTGATACAAATATGTTGGATGGATCAACTCCCTTGACCTTTACAAGATAAGCAACCCTTGCACAAAGGGTGTGGGTCTTCCCCGTGCCAGCTCCTCCAATTAGAAGAATCCTTCTTTCCTCTGATTTTACAGCTTTTAACTGTTCCTCTGTAAGGGTGAATTCAGAGATTTTCTGAGGAGTTCTCGACATCTCTATAAAAGAAATTTCTTCCTTTTTTTCATGGAAGATAGCCTGGAGAAAGGAATTGCAACTTTTAAATCTCTCAGAAACCCTTTTTGAAAGAGCTTTTCTAAGAGCTGATTTCAACTCATCGGGAAAATCCTTCAACAGTTCCCATCTGGGAGAAGATTTCTTGATTTTATTTCTTATAGCCTCAAGGTTATTTCCTGAAAAGGGATTCACTCCTGTGAGAAGTTCAAAAAGAATAACTGCAATGGACCATTGGTCTGATTCAGGTGAATATTTCCCAGCCCAGCATTCAGGAGCCATATAGGATGGTGTTCCAGCTATACTCTGGGTCATCTCTCCTTCAAGAAATTTGGCAAGCCCAAAATCCATAAGTTTGACCCTTCCATCATCACAAATCATTATGTTTTCAGGTTTTACATCCCTGTGGACAATTCCTTTTGAATGGGCATAATCAAGGGCATCACAGATAGGATAGATTATTCTCCTTGCAGATTCGAGACTCACAGGAGCATTTTCTTCAATGTATTTCCTAAGGGTTATACCTTTTATGTATTCTGTTACAAGGATCAATTTACCCTCGAACATTTCTGTGGTATAGTATCGGACAATTGAAGGATGCTCAAGGGTATAAAGAGTTTTTATCTCTTTTAGAAAGGAGGAAAAGGAGGCTCCAGGAGATGATCTGAAAATTTTGAGAGCAAACTCCTCATTTATTATTGTGTCCTCAGCAAGATAAACATCACCGAATCTACCCCCACCAAGATAGGATCTTATCTTGAATTTTCCTATTTTCTGGGGGATCATTTTCTAATTTTTGTCAAGACCTTCTAAGGATGAAGAGGGAAAGCGGATAGATGATATATTCTTTGTTCATGAATAAGTGCCTTTCCCAAAACCCCTCTCTCTTTGAATCTCCATTCCTCTCCCAATGCAACCCCTGCAAATCTCTTAAACTTCCTTACAGTTATAATAGCAGAGAAAAACTCCTTTCCATTTTCCATGTTGAAAGATCCAGGAGTTGATGAATCTTCTATAGCATCAAGGGCATAACTGATCAATAGTTTCCTCATGAATTTCCTGAATAGCTCAGGATTTAAAAATATATCTGCGCAAAGAATTCTCCTGTTTGTTAGAGCAAGGAATCCAACCTGATCTTCATAGGGTGTATATTCAGAGAAATGGGCAATTTCATCCTTTAACTGGTCAAAGGTGTCGTGAATGGATCTTGTCTGGGAATGAGTTTTTAAGGTTGTCTGTTTCCTCTCAATCTCCTTCCATATGCTCTTCTGGTCTACTTGAAATCCTCTTCCCTTAGAAAGACTCTGATATATTGATTGGGAGGTTAAAGCTCTTAAACTCGGATAAGCAATTGTTGAACCAGAAAGGAACTGCCTATCACCCTGCCATCTCCCTTCCTCAACACAACTTACTGGAACAACCTTCTCAGATCTTCCTGGAAGGAGGAAGGATGTCACAAAAATCCTGTGCTGGAGAGCCCCTACAAGTTCCTCGCCCTCTCCTCCGAAGAATTCAGAATCTGTGAGATTCCGGATATTTATATTTCCCACAGCAGGTTTGGTCAATTCCTCTATCTGGATTCCGTCGCCTGAATCGTCAAGGGTAATCGGAGTAACCTCCGAATAAGATTCGCCATGGACAGGAAAAACTATTAAGTTAGAAATTATATTTGGTTCCCCAAGACGGAAATTGGGGAAAAACTCCTTAAATTCACTCATAATTTTATCCTAACCCCGTAAAATTTTGTTGTCAATAGTTTGAAAAAATTGACTTTTGCATGTCAGAGCTTATAAAATTAAAAATTCTATTGAAACTATGACTGAGCATATTGTCAACTTTGCTACTTCTCTGATATCGTCCCTTGGATATGGAGGTGTGGCTTTTCTCATGGCTCTTGAGAGTATGGTTGCTCCTGTCCCGAGCGAGGCTGTTATGCCCTTTGCTGGATTTTTAATCTATGAAAGAAAATTCGGATGGGTAGAAGTAACCCTTTTCAGCACTTTAGGAAGCATTATTGGTTCAACATTGTCTTATCTTATGGGTTTTTACGGAGGAAAACCTTTTGTTAAAAAATTTGGAAAATATCTACTTCTCGATTCCCATCATCTTGAGATGACGGAGAAATTTTTTAGCAAATATGGTGATAGGACAATATTTATGAGCAGATTCATTCCCGTTGTCCGACATTTAATTTCAATTCCTGCGGGTATAGGAAAGATGAATTATTTGAGATTTTCCATTTACACAATCTTGGGAGCAGGAATGTGGAATACCTTTCTTGCCTACCTTGGTTTCCTTCTCAAAAGTAAATGGTGGATTGTAAAAAAATACAGTGAGATCATTGACATATTTGTTGTTTTATTTATTTTGATCACTCTCGGCATACTTATTCACAGGTATGTGATTTTGAGGAATAAAAAAGAGATTTGAATCAGGCTATATG
>CAZFCI010000015.1:0-2562 GCA_964517525.1 uncultured Clostridia bacterium
CAATGCCCTCAATCTCCAGTTCAATAGATTGCACATATGTTGGTGTTATTCGGTCTCGATAAAACCCCTTCCATTTCCCCTTTAGGTCTGGTAGGTCATCTTGGGTGATGGGTTTTACAGGAATCGTGACACAACCTATAACCGAAGCCCAAAATAACATCAAGAACCCTCCAATAATCATCCTTTTCATGCTTTTTGCCTCCTATTTGGGAAAAATTTTCTTTGAAAAGGCGAAACTATTCTGCTTTGTACTTGGTCAAGATAAATTCTGTAAAATCTGTCTCTCTATGGTTAATAATTTTTACGTAGTTCTTCACTGAAGGAGAATACCATCTTTCGGCCTTCTTGGCCCCCCACCCATTCATATTTCATAGTGATTTTTAAAGTATCAAACTCACCTGCTGGGGTTACCATTTTAATAATAGCTTTATCCACTTTAAAATTCGTCCAGGTATTGACATCGAATCTTAAACTCCACTTATCCCCGGTTTTAAACGGAAAACGATAAAACCCCTGAGTATCAACATTCGCCTTTCGAAATTTTTCAGCCCTTATTGGTATGAAACCTAAATAGAGGCCTGTCTGCTTTTCAAAATACTCTATCCACTCATCTGTTCCGCCTTCGCGCTTTTTTTCAGCCTTCACTTTGAAACATGCCCTATTATCCAACCGATCCTCCCCCACTACCATCCAGGTGATCTCCGCTGTCTTTCCTTTAGGACCTTTAATATCAAATGTCCAAAAATATCCCTCCTTCCATTCAGGAATGGGAACAATTTCTTGTCCATAAGCCAGATTAAGCCCAATAAACACAGCAAATATGATAAAAAAATATTTTTTCGGCATATTGTCCATCCCCTTTCAATCATCTTTTTCATTGAAGCCAATAGCCGATGATAAGCCAAGTCCCTCCTTCTTTAACCAGATCAAATTTTCTTGGAAATGTCTTATTTCCAAATCTTTGCGTACACTCTATAGAGGCTTTTTCACCTGAGATCTCAATTTTTTCAACATGATAGGATAGGGAAGGATTTCCCGGACGGAGGATTTTTCTGAGCCTCTCTTTGTTTACTTTTCCTCCGCCTACGAGTTCTATGACAGCTTTTTCATGATATACGGACATTCCCAAATCTATATCTTCCTTGTACCATGCGTCTACGATCGTTCTTAAAGGTTTAATGACTTCTTCTTCCTCAGCGGTCAGTGATAATGTAGTTGTGACCTGGGCAAGGGAAGCATTCAGTAACAATACGGAAAGGAATATCATCGAGAAGATAAACCGCATAAATATTCTCTTCATGTCATCCTCCTTTCATTTTTTAAGGAATGGGAATTTGGGATAATGAATAGTCTGCCATTGAAGTACCAGAATGTTCAGCTACTTTATCTGCGATTTCCTTGACTGATTTAAACGGGCCTACTAAACCCTCCTTAACAAAGTGGTCATCAGCTATTTTGAAAAACAATCCTCCTTCCTTTAATACTCCTACCCAATGCCTATTCGCTCCAGAAGGTGCAGGACTTCGAAACTTGATCTGTAAAGGTTTTACATCATATCCCGCTTTTGTCAGTATTCCTACAGCCATGTTCGCTGCGTCCTGGCAAGTTCCCATCCTCCTTTTAATAGTTACCTTCGCAGACTGGAGGTAAGAAGCCCAATTCTCATAGTATCTTCTGTCACTTCTTGCTGCCTCATGCTTATCAAAGTCATAAGCAATATTATCCCTAAAAAACAGGTCAAAAAGATGAGGAGAATTGAGGCGATCCATAATTTCATTGGGGTCTTTCCATTTATCAGTATCGTAATTTTTCTTCCAGATGTTATAGACAAATGTGATGACCTCCTCATCCTCGCCCAGATTCTTATTGAAAACCCTATATTTTTCTTTAGAATGCATTTTAAGTGGATTCTCATTTAAAGGAAGCTCCTTTTCCTCTCCAACCCAGAATAAAGCTTGAAGGGGAGCGGAGAACTTGCGTCGCTCCTTCTTTCCGATGGCTAACATCCTATCGATAACCTGTTTTATCTCAAGATTTGTAGATTCAGTATAAAGGCTAACAATCCTGCTTAATGCCAAAACCCCTTTCTCATTTAACCCCCTCTTCAATTCAGGAAGCTTCTTTAATTCTTCGGTCAATGTGAGGTTGATTCTCGAAATATTGGCTAACTCCCTTTCGACCCTATCCCCAAATGGAGACAATGGCATCTTAGTTTCTGTCTTAGGAGTCACTCCACAACCCATTAAATAAATCCATGCCAATAACAATAAAATCAAAAGGAGTTGCTTTTTCATTTTCCTTTCTCCCTTGATAGTTTTTGGTTTTTGCTAAATGAGGTTTTGTTTTTAAACAACTTCCGGAACAGACATCAAAAGAAACAGGCCGAGGCAATTAGACCAAGCAATTTCTGGAGAATCCAACTGTCTGATTGGAGATATTTTATAGAGATTTTTAATCCCTGTCAAAGGGAAAAGGTTCACAAATGTAATCCCTCAGTTACGGTTTATTAAAAAGCCCTTGCGTTCTGCTTCTTCATGTGTTAAACATGAATCATGAGCGAAG
>CAZFCI010000016.1:0-1903 GCA_964517525.1 uncultured Clostridia bacterium
CTCTTATATAAAATCTGCTTTATCAAAAGGTATTCATGTAGCCACAGGGAATAAAGGTCCTTTCCTTTACAATTTCAGGGAGTTATTTGATCTGGCTAAGGAAAAAAAATGTTCCCTTGGGATAGGTTGCACTGCTGGAGCTGCATTACCAAGCATAAACTTCGGGATAAGTTCCCTCTCTGGTTCAAGGATTGAAAGAATTGAAGGGGTTCTGAATGGAGTTTGTAATTTTATCCTCACTTCAATGGAAGAAAAAGAAATAGGTTTTGAAGAAGCTCTTAAAATTGCTCAGGAAATGGGAATTGCTGAAACAGATCCATCTTTAGACATAGATGGTTGGGATACCGCATCAAAAATCCTTATAATTGCCAATTATTTGATGGATTCTTCCCTTACTTTGAAAGATATTGAAGTTCAAGGCATTAGAGGAATTAGCCGAGAAGAAATATTAGATGCAAAGAAAAGAGGGAAAAGGTTGAAACTTGCAGGAGTTGCTGTAAGAGATAGAGAAAGGGTAAAGGCTGAGGTTAAATTGATAGAAGTTAGAGAAAATCATTTCCTTTATGACTTGAAGGGAACAAACAAGGGTATTCTCTATGTTACTTACCCTGCAGGAGAATTTTTTATTAAAGGAGGAGCTTCTTCTCCTACTGGAGCAGGTTATTCAATTTGGAGGGATATAATAAATTTTCAATTTAGACCTCAATAATTTTTTTGCTCTTTAATTCTTTGATTTTTTCCACTCTCTGAGGCTGATATTTCTCCATATACCCTATGAAACCTTTCACAAATTCGTTGGATTTTATACTTTCTCCTTTATAATTCTTCACAAATTTTATAACTTTATCAAGGGTTCCTGGAATCTTATCTTCATCTATGTAACCCTCTTTAACACCTCTTTCTAAGAAGTCCAGTAATATTTCACCAAAGATGTTTTTCACATCTCCTAAAAAAGTGAGTGGGCTGAACTTTCTTCTTGCATATTCAAGACCTGAAAGAATCTCAATGTCCAGAGAACCGGGAGAATCAATCAAATAAGAGTACAAACTCCATTCTATGGCTGAAAGTATTTTGGAGCTTTCCTCCTCTAATTCTCCAAATTCTCTTGACAATTCTATAACAAATTTCTCACCCTTCCTCTCTTTTGAATAATCTATATGCTCCTTTAGAACTGGACAGCTCTCAGGGCAGGGGATGAATTTTATTCTCTTTTCTCCACAACACTTTGAGCATATCATTCCTTTTAATGCAGGACAATTTCTCTTCCCTTTTCTTTTTTTACAGTAAACGCAAAGACTCATTTGCTAACTTTCCATATACTCCTTTCTTTCCCTGCGTAAAAATCATTAGGAATAAGCTCCATCTCTATTCTCAAAAGCCTATTGTATTTTGATATCCTTTCACCCCTTGAAAGGGAACCAGTTTTTATGAAGCCAGCATTTAATCCAACTGCAAGGTCTGCAATGAAAGAATCCTCTGTCTCTCCTGATCTATGAGATATAACTGTTCTATATCCTGCCCTTTTTGCCATTTGAACTGTTTTTATTGTTTCTGTAACTGTCCCAATCTGATTTAGTTTTATGAGGATTGAATTGGCAACTTTCTCTTCAATTCCCCTTCTTAATATTTCTGGATTTGTAACAAAAATATCATCTCCCACAATCATAACTTTATCTCCAAGGGATGATGTAATATCCTTCCAGCCTTCCCAGTCATCCTCGGAAAGAGGATCCTCAAGAGAGACTATTGGGAAATTTTTCACCCAGTTCTCCCAGAACTTAATCATCTCAGAGGAATTTCTTTTAGAACCATCAGATTTTTTGAAAATATAGGTTCCATTTTCATAGAACTCAGAAGCAGCTGCATCTATGGCAAGATAAATATCTCCTCCAGGCTTGTAACC
>CAZFCI010000017.1:0-6240 GCA_964517525.1 uncultured Clostridia bacterium
AAGGAAAGGTAGAAGAGGTTATTAAGATACCGAAGGAAGTTGCCCAGATTATGGATTTAAATATTGCGGAGAGAAAAAGCAGAATGGATATTCCTGTTGAATTCAAGGATTACTTGTTTTATCCAAGCTCGATAGAAAACATTTTTGTGATTTTTCTTTTTGAAATCAGGAATGATTCGATATTTTCATCGGAGTTTGAGGGGAAAATGCTTGGCGAACTTGATACCTTCCTGAGATTTTACTCTGTGGATTCAAAAGGAATTCCCAAAAAAGTTGTAAAGGAAGTCTATTTACCATTGAAAGAAAGTGTTGGAAAGGAGAATTACAATCCTGAAGAGTCACATTATTATTCAATAATTCAGACTTTGCCTCCAGGAAATTACATCCTTTCCTATTCCCTTGCTTCGCCCGACTTGAAAAAGATCTCTGTTGCTTACGCAGACCTAACTTTGCCAGATATTATAAAGGTTAGTAAGCTCCAGACAACCCCCCTATTCTTTTTGAAATCCTTAAAAATCCTTGATACACCTCAAACTGAAGCCATTATTCAAAAGGATTCCTTCACCTATGGAAGATTGCAGATCGAGCCTTATTTTGTGAACAAGTTCAAGGGGAATGAAACTGTTGAACTTTTCTATTTTATTCTCGGAGCCTCCACATCTTCTAAGGGAACATACGATTTTGAGATAAATTATAAGGTGAAAAAAGGGGATGAGGATAAACTAAAATTTGCTCCCCAGGTTCTTGAAAATCAGAGGGCTCCAATAATAAGCCATCCCTTGCCAATTTTTTCAGAGGAGAGAAAACTTGAGCCTGGAGATTATACTTTACAAATTATTATAAAGGACAAGAATTCTGAAAAATCTTTTGAAGGCAAGATAGATTTCAAAATTGAAGAGGGAAATTGAATAAATTTAGGAAGTGGAGGCAAAAATGAAAAGGAAAATTTTGATTTTATTCACACTAATTTTTCTTTTTAATTCCTACAACATCTTCTCTCAGGCAGGGATGGGAAGGGGGAGAGTTTTTGGAAAAGTTGTAGATGATGAGGGGAATCCTATCCCTGATGCTCTAATTGTTGCTGAAAGCTTAATTGAAAGGGGAACCGTTTTAAAGGGGGTGTCGGATAAAAAAGGGGATTGGGCAATTGCAGGTTTTGGAACAGGACCATGGCGATTAACTGCCTCCAAGGAAGGATACATGCCTTCAAGCATAGAATTAAGGGTTTCAGAATTCAGAAATCCTCCTGTAACATTCACCCTTAAAAAAATAAAAGCTGGTCCATCAGCTCTTTCAACTGACAAATCAGCAATAGATATGCTTGAGAAGGCAGAAAATGCAATGAAAGAAGAGAGATACGATGATGCCATTACTCTTTATAATCAACTTATTGAAAAATTTCCTTCGGTTTTTCAGCTTTTCCTTAATATTGGATATGCCCAGATGAAAAAGGGAGATCTTGATTCTGCTTTGAATAGCTTTCAAGAGGTTTTGAAGAGATTAAAGGAAAGGGATGGAGACTTCTCAAAGGAGCCGGAGACAGCCTTCAAAGCCTTTACTGCAATGGGTGAGGTCTGGATTAAAAAAGATAATTTTGAAAAAGCAAGGGAGAGCTTTGAAGAGGCACTAAAAATCTCTCCTAAAGATGAAGCTCTTGCCTATAGTGTTGGAGATATTTATTTTACAAATCAAAAAGTTGATGAGGCAATAAAATATTTTGAGCTTGCAGCAAATATCAAACCCGACTGGTGGAAGCCCTATTCAAAGCTTGGATACTGCTATTTGAATAAAGGGGATTTCAAGAAATCCCTTGAGTATTTCAAAAAATCCATTGAGGTTGATCCCAACTCTCCTGAGGCAGGGACAATAAAGGCTGTCATAGCTGAGCTGGAGAAGATGGTAAAGTAGTAAATAGCTTTATAAAGTTAAATTTATACCCAACATAATGCATGATATAGGTTTGAAAATGAATAGAGTTGAAATAGCGGTTTCATGTTTTACAGAAGGTTTTAACTGTGCACAAGCAATATTTTCAACCTATGGGGAAAAGATGGGTTTGGATAGGGAAATTTCTTTAAGAGTGTCAGGAGCATTTGGAGGTGGAATGGGTAGAATGGGAGAGGTATGTGGAGCAGTGACAGGAGCTTTAATGGTAATAGGGCTTAAATATGGGAAAACAAAAGCTGAAGATGAGGAAACAAAAGAAAAATGTTACGCTTTGGTAAAGGAATTTGTTAGTAAATTTAAGGATAGGAATGGTTCAATTTTATGTAGAGAATTACTTGGTTATGATATGAACACTCCTGAGGGTTTAGAGCTTATAAAAAAAGAAAATCTCTTTTCTACACGATGTCCTAAGTTTGTTCGAGATTCTGCTGAGATTATAGAACAAATATTAGAATAGATCCAATGCCTGAGTTGAACACAATAAGCCTGATGTGATATTATGAACAAATGAAAATAAGTGCGTGTATTATCACCTACAATGAAGAGGACAGAATTGAACCCGCCATCAAAAGTCTTGAAGGTGTTGTTGATGAAATAATTGTTGTTGATGCTTTCAGCACAGATAAAACTCCTCAAATTGTTCAATCTTATGGTGTGAGATTTTTCCAGAGAAGGTGGGAAGGATATTCAAGTCAGAAAAATTTTGCTATATCCCAGGCAAAATATCCCTGGATTCTCTCCATTGATGCTGACGAGCGTCTATCTCAAGGATTAAAGGAAGAGATTTTAAAAATAAAAGAAAATGAACCTGATTTTGATGGATTTTCTTTCAAAAGGAAAACATTTTATCTTGGGAAATGGATAAAACATTCAGGCTGGTATCCCGATAAAAAGATAAGATTGTTCAGAAAAAATTCAGCTTACTGGGAAGGGGATTTTGTCCACGAAAAACTTGTATTCAAAGGTAAGGTAAAAGATTTAAAAGGAGACTTACTTCATTATTCCTATAGAAATCTCTCCGATCATATCCTTAGAATTGAAAGATATGCAACCCTTTCAGCGGATAAGATGTTCATGGAGGGTAGAAGGAGCAATTACTTAAAAATTTTCTTTCTTCCTCTTTTCACCTTTTTAAGGGACTTTATTTTCAGAGCAGGCTTTCTCGATGGAACTCATGGCCTTATAATTTCCTTTTTTTCCTCTTTCTATGTTTTTCTAAAATTTGCAAAATTGTTTGAGCTCCAGAGGGGAAAATGATTGTTCACATAGATTGTGGGAAAGGCTGGAGAGGAGGACAATCCCAGGCTCTTTATCTTACAGAGGGTCTTAAAAAAAAAGGTTTTGATGTTTCCTTAATTTGTCAGGCTGGCTCTCCCCTCTGGCAAAAAGCAATGGATGCTGGGATTAAAGTTTATCCTCTAAAAATGAATTTTGAATTTGACCCAGTTTCAGTTTTTAAAATATCAAAGATTTTAAAGAAGAAAGGAGCACAGATTCTGCATTTTCATGACTCCCACTCAGCAACATTGGGAATCTTAGCATCCCTTTTATATCCTGTTCCAATAAAAATTTCAGCTCGAAAGGTGGATTTTTCAGTCAGAGGGAATCCCTTTAGAAGATTGAAATACGATAAACTTGTCTCTGCTGTTATAGCAGTTTCTAACGGAGTAAAAAGTGTTCTTATTAAAGATGGAATCCCTGAATCCAAGATTTACACAATCTATGAAGGAACAGATTTGAAGAAGTTTGATATAGGTGGAAAAAAGGAGGATTGGAAAGAAAAACTTGGTTTTAGAAGGGATAGATTTCTTGCTGGAATAGTTGCCTACTTAGCGGATCACAAAGGACACATTTATCTCATTGAATCAGCAAAAATACTGAAAGAGAGGGGAGCAGATATGGAGATTTTGATAATTGGAGATGGAGAGCTGAAAGATTTCTTGGTTTCGAAGACAAAGGAGCTTGGTGTTGAAGACATGGTGAAATTTCTTGGATTCAGAAATGATGTTCCAAATCTTTTGAAGGCAATTGACCTTTTTGTTCTCTCGTCCAATTTGGAAGGGCTTTGCACATCCCTTCTTGATGCAATGGCTTCAAAACTTCCAATCGTTGCAACAAGGACAGGGGGTATACCAGAAGCTGTAGAGGATGGAGTAAATGGTATTCTTGTTCCTCCAAGAAACTCTTCTGCCCTTGCTGAAGCAATTTTCAATCTTTATAAAAATAGGAATCTTTTGATTGAAATGGGAGAAAGGGGTTATGAAAGAGCAAAAAAATTATTTTCTGTAGAAAAAATGGTTGAAAACACAGTTTTTCTTTACAACAAACTCCTTGAGGAGAAAGGGCTGAAACCTCTTAGGATAGAATAAGGTAAAAATAAAATTGAGGAAATTTAAAAATCCATTCAAATTAAGAGTTTTTATCAATGATCATCCAAATAAAGCCTGCGATAAACATATAACCAAATGTTTTCGGAAGGATTTATCCACAGGCTTTTGTAACATATTGAGCACTATCAAATTTTTAGCAGGGAGGTAAAAGACATGAAAAATGATTGGAAATTTAAAAAATCCAAACTATTTTTATTTTCTGTTTTCACGGCGATTGGTCTTATAAATGGCTTGGAGAAGAGATTTGTCGATCCTTCTTTCAATCATAGCTTGCCAATTTCTGAAAGAAAATTTTATATTGGTTTAGTCCCTAACCCAGCTAATGCACCAAACAGCACCTTTGATGATATAATAAGGGCTTATGAAGAAACAAGTAGAATTGCGGAGATAAGCATGATTTGGGTAGAAAAGCAAGGAATAGGGGAGTATAATTTGCTAAAACAAAATCAGGTAATTTCAGGAGTCAGAGTTTATGGGCTAAAACCTTTCGTGACCCTTAATTTTGCTACAATAAAACAAACTCCTAATGGATTGGAGTATAAAATTGATGCTCCACCAGGTATAATCCCAAGTTTATCAGATTCAGGATTCAGATCGGCATGGAAAAATGAAGCAAGAAATATTGCACAGGAATTTAAACCAGAATACATGTCTCTTGGGAATGAAGTAAACGATTATTTTTATTTTCACCCCAATGACCTTGATGCCTATTTATCATTGGTTGAGGAGACATATACCGTAATAAAGAAAGTCTCCCCTGAGACAAAAGTATTGGTTGTATTTTCCTACAATCATTTAATCGAAAACAACCAGTGGGAGTTGCTTCAAAAATTCAATGACCAATTTACTATGATTAGGAAGAGAACTTTTGTTGATCTTATCGGATTGACTACTTACCCCTATCAGAATTTCGCAATTCCCGCTGATATGCCAGAAGACTATTACACTAAATTAAAACAGTATACGAACAAGCCAATTGCTTTTACAGAAATTGGTTGGAGCTCAAGAGGAACAAACTCTGAAAAAACACAAGCTGATTTTTTGGTGAAATTTTTAGAATTAACTAAAAGTCTTGACATGGAAATGGTCAACTGGCTTTTCCTACATGAAACAACTCTAAGTGGTATCCCAGGTCATATATCCAGCCCTGATGTTACGACCATTGCTTTGAAAAAAATTGATGACAGCAAAAAAGAAATTTATAATGTCTGGATTCGGCTGAAAGAATTGAAAAGATTGTGAACTTACTAAATTTAAAAAATTAGACAGTAGAAATTCAAAAAGAATTTGTTCCAATTATTGAAATTTTTGACTCATAAACATCCGGCTAAAATCTATGGGAATTTCTTATAGAGAGAATTTATGAGCTTTCTTAATTAATGCTTTAATTCAACCCTATTCCTTCCAGCCTTTTTCCCAGAATACAATGCGCTGTCAACTTCCCTCAAAATATTTTCAATTTCACAACCATTGTATTGTGCAACTCCGAAAGTTGAAGTAATCTTTATAATTTCTCCCTTATATGAAATTTCAGCAGATGATATTTTTTCCCTCAATTTTTCAGCAAGGATTAGGGCACCTTCGAGATTTGTTTCAGGAAGGATTAATAAAAACTCTTCACCTCCCCATCTTGTAGCTGTATCAATTGCTCTGATTGAATTTTTTAATATATCAGCAAAGGTTTTTAAAACTAAGTCTCCGCATTCGTGACCGTATCTATCATTAATTTCTTTGAAATAATCAATGTCAGCTAAAATGACTGAAAAAGGGATTCCATATCTTTTAAATCTATGGCTTTCTTCCTCTAATTTTTCATAAGCACATCGCCTGTTTGCAAGGGAAGTCAAAGGATCTTTTCTCGCCAGCTCTTCTTCTTTCTTTTTTGCCATTTTAAGTATTTTAT
>CAZFCI010000018.1:0-7996 GCA_964517525.1 uncultured Clostridia bacterium
ATTGGGAAGTTGATGATAATGAAGTTTATAGAAATGTAAAAAATGGCTATAAAGACTTCCAAATGTTTGTAAAAGAGATAAAAAAATTCGTTGAAAGAAATGGATAAGATCAAAAGATATTTCCTTTCAAAGAAAGAGAAACAAAAAATCGAAATTGTTATTAGAGAGATTCTTAAGAAAAGAGAGGAAATTGTTTTTGCCTATATATTTGGAAGTTTCTTAGATAATCTTTTTTTCAGAGACATCGATATTGGAATTTATCTAAAAAACATAGCCAAGAAAGAAGCTTTCAATTATGAGATAGAATTGGGATATGAAATTGAGTCAAAAATAAAAATTCCAGTGGATTTGAGAATTATAAATTTTGCTCCCCTTTACTTTCAGTTTCACATCTTGCAGGGGAAAATTCTTTTTATAAAAGATGAAGAGTTATGGGCAAACTTTTTAGATTTAACTTTGAGAAAATATCTTGATTTTAAACCTCTGCGGGAAGAATTTTTAAAGGAATTCCCGTAATAGTATATTTTTCCTGAGTTATTGCTTCTCACATTCATTACCCCCTCATCCCAACCCTCTTCCCAAGGGGAGAGGGTATAGAAAAACTACAAGTTCCAGAACTTTTCTTATTGTGTTAGGCTCTCCGGAGGGAGGGTATATTTTTTGAAAAACTTACCATTTACTGATTCCCTTAACAAAAGCTTCCTTCTACTTCTTCTCCAAAGCCTCTATCACCTTTTTCACCTCTTCTGCATTTGGAGCATTGGGAGCAAGCTCTAAATATTTCTTCAGATTCTCCTTTGCCTTTTCAAAATCTCCCTTATTAAAATAGGCATATCCAAGTTTTAGATAAGGTTCAGACCAATCGGGCTTTATCTGAGCTGAGAGATTGAAGAATTGAATTGCCTCATCCACTTTTCCATTCGAAAAGTAAATCTCTCCAACATTATAGGCAAGAACCTCATCTTTTGGGTTTATATCAAGAGACCCCTTGAAATTTTCCTGGGCAGATGTGTAATCACCCTTTTTAAAAAAGGCCTCTCCCAATCCTGCAAATGCTTTTGAAGCAAGTTCATCCCCTTTAAGATCCTGTTTTTTCTCCCTCAATTTTGAGATAACAATATTGTATTCCTCAATGGCTTTGTCATACTCACCCATTTCTTTATAACAATTTCCCAAATTGTAATGAATCTGAAAGGCTGATGGATTTTTCTCCAAAAATTTCATATAAGAAGAGAGAGCCTCTTCAAATTTCTTTTCATTGAAAAGTTTGTTCCCCTCATCTAAAAATTCAATTCCTTCCTCATACTCAGGCTCAGCAGGTTTCGATTTTTTAATAACAACATCTATGGAAGGATTTCTTTCCAGCTGGCTAATAAAAATGTCCTTCTCAAAGGGCTCATAACCTTCAGCTGAAACTTTTAGCCTCCATATTCCTGTTCCAAGCCCCATTATAGACCATTTCCCTTTTTTGTCTGTTTTAGCATCCCTCACTGCACCCTTTTCTTCCTGATGCTCAAGAATTACCTTCGCTCCAATGACTGGTTTTCCCTCTTCGTCTTTAACTGTTCCACCAATTCGAGCTGTTCCTCTTCCTGCCTGCGCAAAAAGAAACGAAAGAGAAAGAATGGAAATTGTTGAAAGGATAAAAATTCTTTTTAAAAACATCTTTCAATCCTCCTGAATTTATTTTATTTCAAATTTTTCCAATTTTTTCCTTGAGGTATTGCCAGTGAGATTCTTAAGCTCAATTTCTGCTTCATATTTTCCCTTCTCAAGTTTCATTTCAAAACTTAAAATGTGAAAAGGATTTTTTATGTTTTTTATATCTTCAAGATTAAATTTTAGTAAAACCTCTTCACTTTTTTCGAAAATCATCTCTCCCTTTTCATTTTTTACCTTAATTGATAAGAAAAGAGTTGTGTAAAAATCAGAGTCCTTTTTCTGGAGGGCAATTAACTTGTAGGGAATTTTGATCTGGAAAGAGCCTTTCTGGAAATCAACTTCAAAATCAATGCTGATCTTAGAAACTTTAAATTCAGGACCCATTGTTGCCTGGGAGATGTTTATCTGGGCAATCTGATAAGCAGAAAGGGGAGTGAGTTGATAAGTCCCAGACCAATAATAATCAACAAAGACAATCGGGAAAAATCCGTAATACCAAATTTCAGTGGGTAGGTCTCCGTGATACCTTCCCATCGGATATGTGTATCTTTCGGTTGGAGGTCCTAAAAGAATATAAACCATTCCCCTGTCTTGAAGCCAACCATCTTTTCCGAAAAGCTTGTTTGCCTCTTCAATTCTTTTGAAATACTCATTCTTTAGTTCATTTTCTTCAGTCTCTGGTATAGGGTCTCTTCTCTTCCAGAACTCTTCAATAAAATGCGTCCTTTCGGAGGAAGGAAGGGAAAGAAAGTTCTTTTTTTCACTCTTGGTGATTATATATCTCACTTTTGAAAGGAATTCTTTTTCCTCTACCGTTAGATTATTTTTTATTGAGGTAGCACAGGAAAATAAAATGAGAAGTGAGGCAACCAAAATAATTTTCTTCATTTCCCTTTTAAATTAAAAACAATTTTCCTTATTTCTTCCTGGTCTGGATTAATCTCCAGAGACTTCTCAAAGGCGGTGATGGCATTCCCTTTATCGCCAATTTTTAGATAGCACTCACCAATGGAATTAAGGACAGATAATTTTAGACCAAAATGAGAAAGGAACTCTTTATAAATCCTTATTGCTTCATTGTATTCGCCCGTTGCCTGATAAGCCATTCCCAATAGCTCAAATGTTTCCGATTCTCTCTTCTCTGAATTTAAAAATTGGGTAAGGATTCCCTTTATTTCAGAAAATCTCTTCAGTAGATAAAGGGCTTTGGAATAACCTATTGCAAACTTCTGATTTAAAGGATTCTTAGAGTAAGCTTCTCTGAAAAGTTCACAAGCCCTCTCAATCTCACCTCTGTTAAAATATTGGGAAGCCATAATAAATGGATATGTGGGGTCACCAAGGGGAGGAAGAGGGTCTGAGTAAATAAGGGGCCTTGGGATATAAGGAACAGCTGAGACCCCAAAATCCTCATTTTCAGAAAGCAAAGTTTTCCCCTCACTATCTTTTATCTCAATTGTGAGTTTGAAATTCCCTGATTTAAAATCTTGCAGTTTAAAGGAATCATGAACTGGAAAGATTTTCTCTGTTATATGAAGAGGAACAGTTTTTTCCTTAACAGAATTTCCATTTTCATCTGTAAAAACAAACCTGAGACTATCGCACCTTTTTAGTTCACTTTCAGAGCCATATATTACAAACATTATATGAAGTTCTTCCGAGGCACTAAAATTGGGAAGAGGAGAAAGGAACAATCGATAATTCCCAATTCTGAAAGCTTTCTTATTTTTATCGCTCACCTCATCTTTAAAATTATATCCAAGAAGAGGAGAAGTTATGGAGATACTTCTGGGAAAAGGAGGAACATTAATGTCCTTCTCTATTATTGCAAATTCCTTAGAGACAATATTTTTTAGTATTAAAGAAAGTTTATAATTCCCTTCAACCACTGGAATCAAGCCCTGAATACTCACAGGTTTTGATTTTAGTTGATTTACATCAGTTTCAGTAAGAGTCATGGGAATCTTTCTTGTAAACTGATAGATAGTTTTACCTTTTAAATCAGAAAGTCTGCCATCTATCTGGAGAGAAGTTTTATAAACACCTCCGAAAAGCTCAACGGAAAATTTTTTCGGTTCTATTGAATAATGAACAAATGAAAGTCCTTCTCCCTCTGGAATAACCTTGCAAACTGAAGAGCTTTCAATGTAATTTGCTGTATAATCTACCTCTATTAACTCCTTATATTTCAGAATTTTCTCAGCATATTCATCCTTTACTCTTTTAAAGGGAAATTGGGAGATATTGGAAAGAAGAACTTCTGATGCAAGGGATGGTCCTGTTAGTGTCCTTTCTTCACCAGGAATAAGGGAAACCGCCTTATTTGCCAACTCTGGCTTTGCCTGATAAAGAAGTTTATAAGCATATTCAAAATCAAGGGGATCAGCCCCCCTATACATTTCAAAGAATCTCAAAAGGCTTTTAGGACCATCTTTTACAGGACTGTAGAGCTCATAATCTGATGAATCATCTCTTCTGAAAAAAACCACATAGAATGCATTGGGAAGCCCATATTTACTAAGCCCCTGATAAAACCAAATTTCAACAGGATAAACATCAGGAAGATTGTCATATCTTTCAATTTGGTTTGGTTCTCCTAAAATTATGTAAACTCTTCCCCTATCTGTCTTCCATCCAGGGGTTGGTGAAAGCCTTCCTAAATACTGATTTGCATAGGAAATTCTCCTGTAATGCTCATCTTTAAATTCATTCTCTGGAGTGTTAGGCTCAGTGTCCCTTGCCTTCCAAAATGCTTCAATGAATATATCCCTTTCCCTGTCACTTTCAAGCTGTAGGAAAACCTCCTTTTCCTTAGGGGTTATAATATAACAAACCTCCTCCTCAAGCCATTTTCTATATTTTTCAGGAAGTGATTTAATTTCTTTTTTTTCAGAGAAGATTGGAAATGTCAATGAAAGAAGGAAGATAAATAGTAAAAGCCTTCTCATTTTTAAATTATAGCATTTATGAAATAAAATTAAAAAGCCACCTCTTGACATTTATTTGAAAGAGTATTAAAAAATAAGAAAATTTATGGAGGTTTGTATGAGGAAGTTTCTTCTTTCTTTAGGTATTTGGATTTTGGCAAGTGCCTTAGCCATGGGAGCAGGTTTCCAGCTCTTCGAGGCAGGCTCAAAAGCAACTGGTTTTGCTGGAGCTTTCACAGCTCAGGCGTCCGATCCTTCATCAATTTTCTACAATCCTGCTGGTATAGCTTTTCTTGATGGATACCAGTTTTATCTCGGCGCCACTTTCATAACTCCAAAATCTTCCTTTGAAGGTGAAAATCCCTATCCTGGTGTTGGAGTGAAGGAAGAACAGGAAGCAATGCTCTTCTATCCTCCTGGTATTTATTTTGTGATGCCAATTGGCGAAAAATTGAGGGTTGGGCTTGGAATTTTCTCTCCCTTCGGACTTGCAACAAAATGGAAGAACAAGGACACTTTCACAGGCCGATTTGTCTCCCAGTATGCAGATTTGAAGCATATTGCTATCAATCCTGCTCTTGCCTACAGAGTCACAGAGAATTTTGCAGTTGGTATAACTTTTGATTACAGAATATCCTCTGTTGCCCTTGAAAGAAATGTCCCCCTCTTTGATCCCTATACTTTCACTGTAAAGGATATTGCCCATTTAAAACTCTCCTCTGAATTCAAGAACTCTGGCTTTGGTTTCTCAGTAGGGGCTCTATGGAAGGTAAAGGAAAATTACAATGTTGGTCTTTCCTACAGGCACAAGGTTGAAATTGACTATGAAGGAGAGGCTGAATTTACACAGATTAGCACAGGGAATCCTGTCCTTGATCAACTTGTAAAGCTTTCAATTCCTTTCGGTAAAACTCCTGGAAAAGCAACAATTGTCTATCCAGGTATGGCGTCCCTTGGATTTTCAACCACTGCTTTGGAAAACTGGACCTTTGAAGTTGACCTTAACTGGACTCAATGGAGCACCTATAATAAGCTTCCAATAGAATTTACAGAGCATCCTGAGCTAAATCCTTCAGAAGAATCAATGAAAAAATATTATGAGGATGTTTTCTCAGTAAGGGCAGGAGCAGAGAGAAGATTCGGCGAAAAATATGCTCTAAGATTTGGTTATGTATTCGACAAGTCCCCTTCTCTTCCTGAATCAGTTTCTCCAATGCTACCAGATGCAAATAGACATGGTGTAACAGTTGGATTCTCCTATAACTTTGGAAAGTTCTATATCGATGTTGCAAATATGTTCCTTTTCTTTGAGAAAAGATCAACAGAAGGAAAGAATACTGAAGGTTACAACGGAACCTATAAGACCTTTGCAAATCTCTTTGGTATCCACATAGGATACAAATTTTAAAGGAGGGAAAAGATGAAAAAGATATTTTCAATCCTTCTAATTCTGATATTTTCAACATTCCTTTTTGCAGCAAGGGATTACAAGGCAGAGATAAAGAAATATGTTGCTCTCGGTGACAGTATTTCAGCTGGTTATCAGGATGGAGGACTTGTAATTGATTACCAGAATGAAAGTTTTCCAAAACTTCTCTCTCTCCAGCTTGGAATTTCAGATTTCCAGCAACCTCTGATTTCTCAGCCAGGAATCCCTCCAATTCTTGTGATAAAATCCCTCTACCCTTCTATTGTTATTGTTCCTAAACCTGGTTTGGGAGTTCCTCTAAATCTAACCCTTCCAAGACCCTATGACAATTTAGCTGTTCCAGGAGCAAATACATACAATCTCCTCTCTACAGTAACAGATGGCGGAGGAATTCACGATTTGATTCTAAGAGGTCTTGGAACTCAGTTACAGCAAGGAATATCTCTAAAACCTGATCTAATAACTCTCTGGATTGGAAACAATGATGTGCTTAAGGCTGTTCTTGCAGGAAAAGTCATTGATGGAGTAACTCTAACTTCTTTTTCAAGTTTTCAGTCCTACTACACTCAGATAATCACAGCTCTTAAAGGAAATACATCTGCAAAAATAGTGATTGCCAATATTCCTGATGTAACTTCAATTCCGTATGTTACAGCTCTTCCAATTTATCTTGTTGACCCCCTGACCAAAAAACCAATTATTGTTGGTGGAAATCTTGTTTATCTAATAGGACCTAAAGGACAACTATCCCCTGGTGACTACATAACACTTCCTGCCTCCAACTACCTTGCTCAGGGAATTGGAATACCAAAATCTGCAGGAGGAACAGGAGTCCCATTACCGGATGAAGTAGTCCTTGACAAAGATGAAATTTCAGCAATAAAGGCAAGAACCCAACTGTTCAATGATTTTCTGAAGAGCATTGCCAGCACAAACAACATTCCAATTCTCGATGCTAATTCTCTATTGCTGAAAGCATCTAAGGAAGGGATTGTTATTGGTGGTGTAAAATTTACAACAGCTTTTTTGACAGGAGGAATTTTCAGCCTTGATGGTGTTCATCCATCATCCTTAGGTCATGCTATCCTTACCAATGAGTTTATCAAGCTTATAAATCAAACTTATGAATATGAAATTCCCCTTTTAAACCTCTACGATTTCCTCCACAAGGAAAGGAAGAAAACAGGAAGTGAAAGTTTCACAGTTGATTTTTCAGGGCTTGAAAGGATTATTCTTGGCGAATATTACAAAGAGTTAAAGGAGAAAGATGTTAAATAATTAACTGAGACCTGAAAGAGAAAAGAATTAAAAAATAATAATTTACTCTTTAAAACTCTGCCATTAGAGCTTCCTTAAAATTTCTCCTAAAATTCCTCTTTTTATCTTAATTGCATTGTGGGGGCAGACCTCTTGACAGCAAAAGCAGGAGATGCAATTCTTATAATCTATTCTCAAGCCCTTTGAATCTTTCTTTATTGAATCTGTCTGACAGACCTCAGTGCAGAGCATGCAAAGCTTACATAGTTCTCTGTTTATAAAAGGTCTTGGAAGGGAGCTTTTTAGTCTTTCGGTTAAAAAGGAGAAACGCTTGGAAAGAGGTGTTGAATCGGGAAATTTAAAATTTGAAAGAACAAAGGAATCGCCATTTAGGACTTCAATTTCATCTATTTTGGAACCCTTAATCCCCATCTTTTCTCCAGCTTCTACTATACTGTATCCATTCCCAAGTCCCAAGAAATGGGAAATGAATGTATCGATGGCAATGGCATTTTCAGAACCAATTAAAATTCCAAATCCTCTTTTTCTTCCATTGGCGGGACCATTTCCGTCCATTCCAACAATTCCATCTATGATTGTTATTACTGGTTTTTTAAACCTGTAAAGATCAATTAAGAATTTTGAAAAGGATAGGAGGTCATTCCCGAATCTTATGTGACATTCAGCCTTCCTTCTCCCAGGAACAATCCCAAACATATTC
>CAZFCI010000019.1:0-2800 GCA_964517525.1 uncultured Clostridia bacterium
GTCCTAGCCTTCTGCACAGCTTGTATTGCATCAACAGGGTTTAATGGTAAAATTGAATTGATGAACTTTTGTAAGAATACAATTAAAAGGTTTAGGGAAAGAATAAGCGAGTATATAGAGTTTCAAAAGATTTAAATGAAAAAATTTGCATTTATAACTTTTGTTATTCTCTCTTTAATTTCTTGTGACAAAAATTTCGAAAAATTGGAAGGAGGAAGAGGAGAAAAATTCGAAAACTTTGAAATAAATGAAGTTTTAAAGATAAAACTTTATTATTGCAGGTGGTGCTTACCAGTTTCAGGTTTTGTAATTTGTAATGAAGTTATGGATTCATCAGAAAAGGAGTATAAATTTATAGTATTTAATCAGAATGGGAAAATTGTAAAAGAAAGAGTTGTAAGTAGTGGTAACGGACCAGATGAAATTTCTGCAACCCAATACGATACGATTTGGGTTTCAGAAAATGGAAGAGAAATATTATGTATAGATGCAAATGGATATCTTAAAGCCATCAATACAGGAAATTTGCGGATAACAACAATATCAAAGCTTTCTAATGCGATAAAGAATTACGGTTCCAGATATACATTTCAGGGAATAAGTAGGACATCCATTGAAAACAAAAATAATGAGGTAATAACAGCTTTTGAGTCAACTGGATTTTGGGAGAACAACAAATATTATTTTGTTAGATGGAAGGATAATTTTGAAAATTTTCGAATTATCGGAGAAGCAAAAAAGGAAAAACCCGAATTTGTTCAATTTTTTCTATCCCAGCTCCATCGGGGGAAAGACTATATAGACTACTACAATAGTCTTAGATTAGCACGAATCTTTTCGGTAGATTGGGAAAGAGGGATTATCTACCATATTCCTCAGATTGAAAAGCCTGAAATAGAAAGTATTGATTTTAAAGGGAAAAGAAAGAAGTATAAAATTAATATAAATTTTAAGAGATTCAAGGTTGACAAGAATGAATTTGAATTTTACTGTGATTGGGTTAATAGCGAGAGACATCCTATTTTCAAAAACCTCAAAGCTATCTGCTATATTCCACCTTATCCTCCTCCCCTCCAAGGAATAAAAGTAATTGGAGACTATCTAATTTTGATAACAGGTAAAAGAGACTGGGAAAATGGGAAGAATGAAGCTCTTGTTTATAGGCTTCCTTACTTAAAATACGAAGGAAGTTTTTACATTCCATTTCCAAATTTTTTGAGAACAAAATGGGTTGGCGAATATTTCATAACTTACAATTTAATAAAAGAAGGTTCTGATTATTATTCTTTACATACAATTTATAGGATTAAAGTTAGATGAAGCATTTTGGGTTTAACCCCTTTGTTCGAGCTTTAAGAAATCAAAAGGAAGGCATAATATACGATTTATTGGAAGGGAATATTTATATTGTCCCTCCACAAGTAGTTGACCTATTTTCAGGGAAAACATATAAAAGTTATGAAAAACTAAAAAGAGATGCATCGAAATCCATGATTGGAGAAGAAGAGCTAAAGAAGTTAATCGAAGTAGGGAAGTCTACTGGGGTTATTTTAGAAGTATCCAAATCCTACTGGAGAAATGAAATAATGCCACCCATGGAATATCAGTTTCCTTCAAAAGGAGAAATTGTTTTTTCGTTCAAAAAAATCTGGCTTCAGCCTTCAGGTAAATGCGATAGAAAATGTGATTTCTGTAACAGTTTTTTAAACTGCTGCTGTTTCAGCAATGGTAAAGAATGGAGAAAAAACGAATTAGAGATTCTTTTAAAAGATTTGGAAAGATTTGAAGGATTTATAGAATTACTAGAAATTTTTGGAGGCAATCCTCTTTTATACTCTCACATTGAGGTTTTATTAAGCGGGTTAAAGAGATTAAAACCCAAACTTATAAATCTTAACATTCCAATAACCTCAACTCAGCAATTATTAGATGAGAGGATTAGAAAGCTAAAACAATATTGCAAGATAGATTTTGAGATTACATTTTTAGTATTTCAGACTTCTAAGGACATATCTTTGTTAAAAGTATCTGAGCTTGCTGGTAGAAACAAAATAAAGATTCTTCTCGTCGGTGAGAAGAACGAATTTCGAAAAGAACTAAAAGAAAAGTCCACTTTTAAATTAGAATATCTTTTAAAAAAAGACCTTTCTAATATTGAATGGTATAAAGAAAAGGTAAAAGATAATTTTTTAGAACCTGTTTATTTTTTTGATTTTTACTATAGAAAATATTCCCATAGATGCTGGGGAGATTCATTTAGTATAGATAGTGAAGGTCGTGTGAAGCCATGTTTATGGAGTGATCGTATATTCGGAAGCTGGGACAAGGGCAGGATTATTCATATTATAGATGAATTAAATTTAGAAGAATCGTTTGGGATGCAAAAGAGTCTGGGGAAGATAGAAGGATGTGGAGATTGCATTTATAGATTTGGGTGCAGAGATTGTCGTGTAATAGCAGAATTTTTATCAGGGCAACCAAAAGCTAAAAATCCCTTATGCGAAAGATAAAAAAGCATGGATATTTTAGAAGATAGGGTGGAACCTTTTTAATTAAGATGATAGCTAAATAAAGGAGTCAAATATTTAAAAGAAATGGATCATTTCAAGAGTTTATTTCATTTTAAATACTTTAAAAGGTATTTAAAAGAAGCCTTCCTAACCTTCCTTCTCATGCTCCTTCTCTCCCTTCTTGCCCTTCCAACCCCTTATCTTATGAAGAACATATTCGACGATGTTATTCCAAAGAAAGATATTAAATTGCTGAATATTATAATTATTTCGATTTTTGGGATTCAGAT
>CAZFCI010000020.1:0-2263 GCA_964517525.1 uncultured Clostridia bacterium
GGAATTAATTAGAATTCCAATATGCTCGCCAATTTTTGAGGATAGGACCAAAAAAGCCTCAGGTGGGATCTGGCGAATCAAATTTCCCTCTTTGTCTAAAACCTTGATGATCACGGTTCCTGATTTTTGGTCAGGAATAAACTGTAGATTGTAACCGATACGTTGTATAAATTGATTGAGGCTATCAGCCAATTTCAGAATTTCACCTTTTCCCTTTCCTATATTTTCATTAATAGAATCTTTTGGAAATCCCTCAATCTCTTCCGTTTTGGAAGGTTTTTGGGGAGAGTTATGAATCCTCTCTTCTAAAATTAATCGAATTTGACCCTTATTTACAGGAGTAATATCCATTTTTCATTTTATCCAAAGAAAAAAATGAGGAGTTGGAAAGGAGAAATTCCCCCTTCCAACTCAATAGATCATCTTGAATTATCGCCCACCAAGCAAGGCGAGGATATTCTGAGGTGCCATATTGGCCTGGGCAAGCATGGCTGTGCCCGCCTGAAGCAGAATCTGATTCTTAGTAAAGTTAACCACTTCGAAGGCCATATCCACATCGCGAATCGTCGATTCCGAAGCAGCGATGTTCTCTATGGTGATGGCTAGGTTGGCTGAAGCAAATTCCAATCTACTTTGGGCAGCACCAATCTCACCTAAAGCTGTATTTACGCGCCCCAATGCGGTATCAATGTTATCAAGCGCTGTTTGGGCATTTGAAGCAGATTCCAGATTCAGGGAATTGATCCCAAGGTCACTTGATAATAACCCCCTAGTAGTGGTAACAGTGATCCTATCTTCGGTCGCTGTATTGCCTGACCCAACTTGGAAAGTAAAACTTACCGGTGAACTGAGTAAGTCTGTCCCACTATATTTTGTATCGTTGGCAATCCGATCGATTTCTGACAAAAGTTTTTGTGCTTCTGCATTAAGACTTGTTCTTCCACCCTCATCAGTGTTATCTGAAGCAGCAAGGGTTGCCAATTCTTTTAATCGTTCAATAATACCTTCTATTTTCTGTGCTCCTCCTTCAGCCATTTGTAACATGGCCGTTGCTTGAGATACGTTCTGCTGAGCCATCCGGAGTGACCTTACTTCCATCCTAAATTTGTTAGCGATAGAAAGGCCAGCTACGTCATCTTTTGCCTTATTGATTCTGTAACCTGAGGATAGTCTTTCCATAGACACAGATAATCGAGCATCCGTGTCTGCCAGTTGACGATGAGCATTTAAAGCAGCAACATTGGTATTGATTCTTAATGCCATAGTTTTCTCCTCCTTGATTTTTTAATTTTTGGGCTTCCTTGCCCTTTCTTAGTAAGTTAATTATCGGTAAATAACTAATAAATTTATAAATTTTCTTTGAATATTTAAAAAATTTATCCCTCCTTTCTTTTTAATTAAGGTCCGGACCTTTTCCACAATATTTATCGACCAAGAAAGGAAAAAACTTAAATGTCCTTTTATGAAATTCTAAGTAATCTTTCACTTTTTCCAAACTATCCTCAAGATTTCCCATCTTTTTAGAATTACAAATGATTTTTTCTAAAATATCCTCGGAAGGGTGAACTAAAAAGGAAATTTTATAAGCCAGGAGAGATAAAAATATTTTTTCTTTCTTTTCGTATTCTTCTCCTATCTCCTTGTATATTAAGCTTAGCTCTTCGAAGCTATTAACAATTCTTTTATGCGGAATACTCAATCGCTTGAGGAGAAATTCACATTGTTTTACCATTTCGTCCAGATCGAGTTGAATAAAGTAAATTTCATTTAACATTAATCTTAAATCATCAAGATCTGGATTAACTCTTAAGGCTTTTAAAAAATATTCAGTGGCTTTCAAAAAATCTTTCATCTCGTAATATAAATAACCAAGATTTGCCAAGGCCTCGATTCTATTTGGATTAATTTCAAGTGCTTTTTTAAACGACACCTCAGCTTGATTAAAATTTTTTATTTTCTTTAGTGATAAACCTAAGTTAGTTAATATTTCATCCGAATCATTTTTATATTTTAGAACCTTCTCATATACTTCTGCTGCTTCTTCGAATTCACCTCTTTTTAAACATAGAAATCCAAGCCTTTCTAATTTTTTATAAAGATAAGGAATTTCATATTCTGATTGATTAAAAAGACTTTTTGATTTCTCAATATCTCCTATTTTTTTATAACACTGGCTTAAAAGATAAAGACGATAAAATTCGTTCCATTTAATATTTAAAGGGAAAAGCCCCGCTGAAAATGAATATGAAAAAGAGCTTTCAAG
>CAZFCI010000021.1:0-3592 GCA_964517525.1 uncultured Clostridia bacterium
AAACAACCATAAAGATTAGCTGGGTTGATAATTTTTCAAATGAAGATAGCTTTAGAATCTGGAGAGCTGAAAAAACACATGTATCTGAAGTCCCAAGAGATGAAGAGTGGCAGATTATTGCTAATGTTTCTGCTAACTCCACAGCTTATACTGACCGTAATCTTAAACCAGGGAAAACTTACTGGTATCAAGTTCGTGCCCATCTTCCCTCAGGAGAATGGTCAGCAATAATTGGTCCTTCTTCAAAAACCACTGGTTATGATGTAGTTATCACAGAGATAACAATGGACCCGCAAGTTGTAAAACCTGACCAGTGTTTCTGTCTATGGGCAAAAATTAGAAATAACCATAATTTTGCTCTTCAGAATGTGCTATTGAGATTTTTAAACTCTTCTGGTGACAGAAGAGGGTATATTATTGGTTCCGATATTACTGTACAAATTCCTCCTGGTGAAACAAGAGTAGGTGGAGTGAGATGTGACTTTTTTGGTGATTATTTTAGGAACACTGGTTATAGCAATAGAGGAATAATCGCAACTCTTACAGATGTAAACAATTTAGAAGTAGCACATTCACAATTTTATCCTCTCTATGAACGGGATGGAGGTTATTCTCTCGTTCAACCCCTTTCTTCTATAAGAAACCCACAAAGACCGTCGACGAATTTTGGAGAAGGAGTTTACTCTAAGCCCGACCTAACTATTTATAATTTAACCATTACAGAAATTCAAAGAGATAACCAGAGGGTGAAGCTTAGGATAGAAGTCATAATAAAAAATACCACAAATGGAAGGACAGATGATGAAAGGTCATTGACCCCAACCGGACGGTTAAATAATAAAAACGGGTATGTAACCGTTAGGCTGGGTGCAACTGATGACCTTAATCTAACAAACATTTGGAGTTTTCGCACTATTCATACTCATACCTTTAGCGCAATAAGAGGGCAAGAAACAAGAAGTTTTAGTTATGAGGAGTGGGTCTCTTCTTCCCAGAGAAAATATGGAGCAATTGTCGATTATATGGGGTGGATTGATGAAACAGATGAAACTAATAATAGCTTCCAAAGAGTATGGAGAAAATAAAGGAGGTTTTAAATGCTTAAAAAACTTTTTTCTTTAAGTATTTTAACAATCTTTCTCTTTAGGGTTCTTTTTGCTCAGGGAGTAGTTGTTCCCCCACCAAAGAAACCTGATCTCGTAATCGACCAGCTATATGTAAAGATTATTCAAAAGATTCCAAAGGAAGGAATGAAAGTTCGGATTGTTTTTGTTGTCAAAAACATTTCTCCTTATCCGACAGGTTCAGCTCTGACTCCTGAAGGGAAGAAAATGTGCCCTACAGGATGTTTTATGGTCCGCCTCAATGTTCTGAGAAACTATCCTTCAGGAACATATACTATGCTCTGCGAAAAGAGATGCAAACCACTTAGAGGAGGAGAAAGTGTTACCTTTTACTGTGATGATTTTGTAAAAATTGGAACAGAGAGCAAATATCAGGCTCTTGCCGACTATCGGAACTGGATTGATGAGTCCAATGAGGGAAATAACGAAAAGACCACATCCATAAGGTAATGGGGGATTCTCCCCTTTTAATTAGGAGAAAAGTAATGAAAAAATTAAAAATACTTTATCTTTTTCCAATTTTGATACTGATTTTAGCTTTTCTCTCATTCTCTTCTTTTTTGCAGGCTCAGAATTTGCAAATAAGAGAGCAGTTTTCAAATCTTCCTGATCTTACAATATCTGAAATATCATCAGATAGTTCGGGTAATATTATCGTTAAAATAAAAAATATTGGAAGAATGGGGCTTAAGGATTCAGATTATTCAAGGGTGGATTCAGGGAGACCCTTAATTTCAATCGTAGAACTATTAATTGATGGAGTTAGACATACAGAACATCTATCAAATATTGACCCGAATAAAGTTCTGAAGTTTCCTGGAAACGAAGTGACATGGAATACAAGAAAAAAAGTGTGGAAAGATTTTCAGGATATGAGAACAGAGGTCTTGGTAAATGTAGATGCAGGAAATTGTATTCAGGAGGCAAGTGAAAACAATAATTCTTTAAGGAAGGTTTTTGAAAGGGCTTTGGCTGAAACGCCAGCTCTTGAAGTGACTACGCCTGCTCATTTAGATACCTGGTATCAGAACGGAACCTATCAGATTAAGTGGCATTCAATAAGACCAACAAGAGTCAATATTTCTCTTTTTCAGGAAAATAGAAAAGTTTTAGATATTGCCCAAAATATAAGTGGAGAGAATCATAATTGGAGAGTCCCCACCAACATTCAAGAAGGATATTACAAAGTTAAAGTGGATAGTGTTTCTCAATCTATGTCGGGAGAGAGCAAATTATTTCAGATTAGAAAACAACCAGAGGTTTATGTTTCTAAAATTGAGGTTATCTCTCCTGCTCAAAACTCCTTATGGCATCAGGGAAGCTCTTATGAAATTAAATGGAACGCAGTAGGAGTTACACATAGACAAAATGTCTCTCTCTGGCAGGGGAATCAGAAAATTATGGATATAGCACAAAATGTCTCAGGTGGCAGTTATAATTGGACAATTCCGCTCAGTATAGTTCCTAACTCTTACAAGATTAAAGTGGAGTGTGTTGCTCCCTGTGGAGGAGTATTTGGCGAAAGCAATTTTAGAATTGAGGCACCTTTAGTTTTACCAGATGTCACTCTCGTTTCTTGTTCAGCAAGAGTTGTTGATAAGAGTGATAAATATAGGGTTAAGATGCTAATAACAGTAACAATAAAGAATAACTCTTCAGCTCGGTTGTCTCCCTTTATAAAGGAGGAAGGGAAAAGATATTGTGGAAGATCTAATGAAGGATGTGTTAAGGTTCGCCTCACTTCAAGATATCCAAACTCGAGCCATCCTTACAACATAGAACATGCGGTAGAAACAGAAAGAGCTGTCGATTTAGACCCTCCCTGGGATCAGGAAACAATTACCTTTACTGATTATTTTTCATGGTATCATGGAAAAGACAATGTTGGGGAGTATAAGATTACCCTTGATGGAGATAACTGGATTACAGAAAGTAACGAAAATAATAATGTTTATACATTCAGTATGAATTTTGGAAAATATTGAAAACTTTATGGAGGTGAAAAATGATCAATAAAAAATGGTTAGCATCAATATTTGCTTTCATTTTTTGTTTCCTTTTGGTTTTAGGTTATTTGGTTTTAGCCCAGGAACCATCCTCATCTCAAAAGAATGAAGCCTTTAAGAAGGCTTATCCAACATTAAAGCCAATTAAAGGTCCTGATCTTTATCCATGGGTTTGGATGTGGTGCACGGATTGCAAGGAGATAAAAGATGCATTAAGAAGTAAAGAAATTCTTCCTGTGAGAGAAATTTTAGTCTATGTTAGAAATGTTGGAGACCAAAGAAGTGCTCCTGCACAAGGTAAGATGGAATTTTACGACAGAGTCACTCAGACTACAATTGTTAGAACATTCAATGTCCCATCTATTGAACCAGGAAAAGATGCAGGTCCTCTGATCCACTTTGCTGGATTTTATATCATCAAAGGAGTTCATCAAAGGGAAGGGATTAAGATAAGTGTTACAT
>CAZFCI010000022.1:0-22947 GCA_964517525.1 uncultured Clostridia bacterium
CTTTTATATCAATATTGAAATCCTTAATCCCATCGGATTTCCTCATAACACCACTTCTCCATAGTTCCTTGCTATCGCCAAAAACAATAAATTCAACACTCCCTTTATCACTTCTGTTCCCGTCATCTATCCCAACTTTCCCTTTTAAATATTCAAATTTCCCCTTTACTTCATATTCAATATCAGATACTGAGTGAGTTCCGATCCCCTTTTCAAATCTTCTCCCATTTATTATTAATGGTCTTCCTGAAACAGCTCTATCCATCTCGACATTACCCCAGCCAGATTTTGCAAAAATTGGCTCAATATCACTCAGATAAATTTCTTCAGGAAGAAAATCACTTAAGGTGAAACTTATACTCCTTCCCTCACTTTCTTTACCACTCTCCCATACACTCCGAACCTCAACTTTATAAAGCTTATGAGCTTCAAGATTTTTTATGATAAATGAACTAAATGGAGTGTATCCAAGAAGTTTTCCATCAAGATAAACTTTGTAGCCTTTATTCAGATAGTAGCTATCATTCCATTTGAGCAAAACTTTATCGAACCATACCTTCTCTATCCATGGCTCCGAAGGTCTTGAAACAGGGTAATCGTATATATCTGCAGGAGAAAAGTTTACTTTCCAAGAAAGAATACCTTTCTTAGATGGAAAGAATCTCACCTTTGCCCATCCCTGATAATTAAAAATTGAATATTTTGTTCCCTCTGCAAAAACCTCTTTTAAAATAAAATTCTTCCCCCTTGGAAAGACAAAGGATATTTCATAGGGTTCATTCCTTATTACTTTACTCTTCCCCTCAATGGAATTTTCTTTTGTTGTTAGAGAGAGAATTTCTTCAACTCCCTGAGTTATATGTCTGTTTGTGGATATGAGTTGTACTTTTCCATTATCTGATAAAAGGGCAAAAACCTTTACACTTGTAGGCGGAATCTCAATGCTTAATCCTCCTTCCCATGCTCCAAGATATTCACCTTCCCAAAAGTCAAAAATATGAATTGGCCCATCTTCAAGTCCAATTTCCTTCCAGCTTAAATAGATAAACTCGCTCTCCCTCTCTTTAAAGTTGAAAAGAGCCACAACATCATAATTTCTGTTTAAATGATTTATTTTCAGATCCCATATTCTCTTATTCCTTTTCGATGGGAAAAGATCCATTGGTTTTATATCAAGAGCAGGAAAAACTTTCTTAAGAATTTCAACTCTTTCTGATGGTAAATCCATCATTCTGTCTGAAGCCATTAGAGCTTGTCCTGTCATTCCTTGCAATGTAGCCCATGCCCTTGCCTGCTCCAATGTCAAAGGTGGTCTTAGAAGCATCACATCTGGATCGCAGTACCAAGCTATGTTGTGGAGAAAATAGTATTCCATTGTTGCTTTTAAAGCTACTTTGAAACCTTCCCATCCAAGAACAACATCCCCTCCTGTCCTTGAACCATTCATTATACCTATCCCTTCAATGGGTATACCCCAGCAACCAAGAAGATACCTTTCATTTCCTATTGCTTCCCTGATAGACTCAAGGGTTTTTCTGTAAAGGGTTTCAGGTTCTCCTGGATTTTTCATAAATTTCAATTTATCCCTGTATTCCCTTAAGACAATTGGCTGACCATCAATCTTAAAATATTCGTAACCCCAATCGGAAAGTTTTTTGAAGAGATTTTTCAAGTATTGATGGGATTCTTCTGTGGAAGGGTCAACAAGATACTTCCCTTCCCAAGTTTCAGACGCTGAACTTCCATCAGGTTTGAGTAAAAAAACATTCTTCCACTTTTTAACAAACTCATCACTACTCTGTCCATGGGGAGCAAGCCATATGCCTGGTTTAAGTCCAAGTCCCTTTATGAAATTTGCAATTTTATCCATTCCAGAAGGAAATCTTCTATCAACAGTCTCCCAGTCTCTGTTATCTCCGCTCCCATGACCCTTCCCCTGCCATCCGTCATCTATCTGAACATAAAGGGCTCCAAAATCTTTGAGATTATCAGCTATCCATTTTGCATTTTTCTTTATTTCGTCCTCATTTATTTCCTGATAGTAATAGTACCAAGAACACCATCCTGAAGGAGGCAAGGGAAATCTTGATTTATCAATTGGCTTAAAATATTTAATCCCAAGAATATCTTTAAAGTAGTTTCTGATAATTTCCCCATCTTTCAAAACAACCTCATCCATTAAGGGTTCGTAGAAGCCATCTGCAACTGGAGTATTGACATTTCCAAGAGTCATAAAGAATAGGTCAGGATTACTTCCTTCATTAATCCTGCATAGGATTCTTCTTGAGTCACCTCCTTTTAAGAAATTAAACAGGAGGGAAAGGATTGTAAAAATCATAAGCCGATAAACCAAAATTTTTTTTCTATTGAAAAACATTTTGAAACTCCAAAACAGGAAATTATAATATATAAGAAATCTCCAAAAGGCAAATTTTTAAAATAGAAATATTCTCTTATATTTGCTAAAATAAAAGATGTCAACAAAAGGTAAAAGATTCCTTTTCATAGACCTTTTCAGAGGTTTAGCAATAATAAAAATGATTGAAGGGCACGTTTTCCGTGCCCTTCTTTTTCCTACAAGCTCATTTTTTAAAAACTCATTTATTAATTTCTTAGATGGGCTTACAGGTCCAATTTTTCTATTTATTTCAGGAGTTTCTTTTTCAATAGTTCTTAGAAGACACAAAGAGGATTTTCTAAAACTTAACAAAAAGTTTTTCACGAGAATCCAGAGGATAATTTTTATAATTTTTGTTGGATACTGGCTTCATCTCCCCTTCTTTTCTCTCAGAAAAACCCTTTCCTCAAATGAAGCTATAATGAGAGAATTTCTAAAAGCAGATATTCTTCAGTGCATTGGAGTTTCCCTTCTGATTTTGCAATTTCTATTTTTGATTTTCAGGAAGGAATCCTTATTCAACTGGGCTATCTTAACACTATCAATTTTAATTCTATTTTCAACACCCTTTGTTCTCAATTATGATTTTCCGATATTCCCCCTTGGTATTGAATCTTATTTTAAACAATTCCCGATTTCAGAAGGCTATCTCTCTCCCTATCCAATTTTTCACTGGTCAGCCTATCTTTTATTCGGATATTTGACAGCATCAGTTTTCTTCTCATTAAATGAAAAGAATAAAGGGAGGACATTCCTTATAGCCCTTGCTATATTTGGGATTACACTTTACTTTATTGGCTCAAGAACAGGAAACTTCTTTGCTTCAATATACGGAAATTCCTTCAATTTCTGGTATGGCTCACCCAATATATTTTTTATGAGATTGGGCTCAATACTTATAATCTTTTCTTTCCTTTATTTTCTTGAAAAAGTCTTTATTCCAATTGCAGGACCTATTAAAACCCTCGGAATTGAATCCCTCCATGCCTACTGGCTTCATCTTATAATTCTTTTTGGCTCTGTTCTTCCGATACCCACCCTATTAAAGACTTTTCCCAACAAACTTAGCTTTCTTAATACTTCATTGGTATTTTTAGGATTAACCACATTTGTCTATTTCACTTCTTATCTTTGGAACAAGCTAAAGGAAAGATCCCCTCTTTTATCAAAAATTGTTTTGAGAGGTAGTGTGGCAATCTTTCTTATAATTTTTGCAATAAGAAAATACTGAAGAATTTTTACTGGCTTAGAGCAAATTCTACAGTTTTCTTTGCTATTATTTTCAAGGGCTCAAGAAGGGGAACATTAAAAGGATTTCTTTCCATAACAATTGAGACTTCTGTGCAACCTGCAACTATAGCTTTTGCTCCCTTTTTAATAAGAATATTTCCAGCCTTAACGAGCAATTCCTTTGGCTTCTTTTTAAATCCAGCCTTTACACCCCTTTCTCCGTAAATTGCCTCCATTACAATATTCTCCTGGGCTTCCTCATCAGGATAAATAATTTTTACACCTTCCCCAATAGCTTTTTGCCATAAACCTGTTTTCAAAGTTCCTGTTGTTGCAAGAATACCAACTTCTTTTATGTTTTTTCTTCTTATCTCTTCTGCTGTTTCATTCAATAAATGCAAAAATTTACCCTTGGCAATTTTTGAAATTTCTTCGTAGAAGTAATGGGCAGTATTGCATGGCATAACAATTATGTCGGAACCAACCCTATTTAAAAATTCGACTCCTTCAATAAGAAAAGGGAGGGGTGATTCTCCTTTACCTAAGATAAAAGCTGTTCTGTCAGGAACTTTTGGATTGTTGTAAATAACAATTTTTAAATGTTCCTGGTCTTTCTTTGCAGGAGTTTCTTCAATTATAAGCTTAAAGAGATGGAGAGTTGCCTCAGGTCCCATTCCTCCAAGGATTCCAATTGTTTTCATAATTAAGACTCTGAAAAATTAATGGCGCCCCCAACCGGATTCGAACCGGTGTTGCCGCCTTGAAAGAGCGGTGTCCTAGTCCCCTAGACGATGGGGGCAACTGACCCGCGCTGGACTCGAACCAGCGACTCCCTGCTTAAAAGGCAGGTGCTCTCCCTCTGAGCTAGCGGGCCCTTTAAACTTATTTTATACTCTATTGGAGCGAAAAAGTCAATGGGAAGGATTGTATTTCATAAATTTTTGCATTGCAAGTTGAGCTTGAAATTGAGAAAAAAATATGTTAATTTAATTTGTGTTAACTATGATTAACGCAAAATTAATTTTATGTTAATTGCAAATGGCAAAAATTAAAGAAATTCTTCTCGATTTGAACCCATGGTGGAAGGGGGAATTTAAAATTGATTTTAAAAGGAGAGAAGTATATGAAAAAATAAAAAAATTTATGACTCTCCCCCAGATAATAGCCATTACAGGTTTGAGAAGGGTAGGTAAAACGACGATAATGATGAAAATTGTTAAAGATGCTATAGAAAAAAGCTTTCCTCCAAGAAATATCCTTTATTACTCCTTTGACGAGATTAAAGATATTGAAATAAGAGATTTGACAAGGGAGTATGAAAGGATTATGGGCACTAATTTTAAGGAGGGGAAAAAACTACTCCTGTTAGACGAAATACAAAAATTAGAGGGTTGGGAGGACAAGTTAAAGGGAATTTATGATGTTTTAAAACCGAATACAAAAATAATAATTTCTGGCTCAGAATCTCTTTTTATAAGGAGAAAATCAAGAGAAACGCTCGCAGGAAGAATTTTTGAATTCAAAGTAGAACCCCTTTCATTTAGAGAGTTCCTTTATTTTAAAAATTTTAAATTTGAGCCCCTTTCGCTTTATGAAAGGGAATTGCAAAATCTATTCGATAAATACATTCTAACCCTCGGATTCCCTGAACTTATTGACATTAACGAAAAGGAAATAATTAAAAAATATGTAAAAGAGAGTATTGTTGAAAAGGTTGTTTACAGAGATATTCCCAATCTCTTTAAGATTAAGGATCTCTCAGGTCTTGAGTCCCTACTCAATATTTTTATGGAAGAGCCTGGACAACTTGTAGAAGTTTCTGAGCTCTCAAAGGAGCTTAAGCTTTCGAGGCAGACAGTTGCAAAATATTTAGAATACCTTGAGCAGTCTTTTCTTCTTAGAAAACTCTATAATTTTTCAAAAAGCAGAAGGAAGGTAGAGAGAAAACTGAAAAAATATTATCCTTCGATAATCTCAATTGATCTTCTTTTTAGAGAAGATAATTATTCGAGGTCAAGGGTGTTTGAATGGCTCATTATAAACCAAGTCAAAACAGAATTCTTCTGGAGAGATCCTTTAAAGAATGAGGTCGATTGTATCTTATTTGAGAAAGAACCAATACCAATAGAGATTAAATTTGGGAAGATAGATTTAAAAGGCTTGATCAATTTTCTAAGGAAGTTTAAACTAAAAAAAGGTTATGTTGTTTCCTACAATAAGGAAGGAAGGGAAAGGATAAATGAAAAGGAGATTGAAATAATTCCAGCTTTCAAATTTTTAATTTCTTTCAATAAAGTTTAAAAAATGATTTGTAAAATAAAAAAAGGAGGGGCTATAAGCCCCTCCCTTTAAATATAATCCGCAGAGAATCAGAAGGAGTACCTGATTCCGATCCTTATGCTTCTTCCTTGGTCAATTCCATTAATTCTTCCAAATTGTTGACCAAGGTAGATGGGGTCAATATCAGGATAATCTTTCGGGTTTCTATATAGTGTTCTTGCATATCTGCCTCTAACTCCAGCATAGTTTAAGACATTGAACACATCAAGCATCAGACCCAACTTCCCATTGTAGAGAGGAACCTGGGTTTCAAGTCTTATATCCAGATTGTTGTAATTGTCAACTCTCCTTGAACCTCTGGGCTCAGCGAAGATCCATTTTCTACCCTGGTATAGAGAAGGTGTTCTGACAAGTCTGGTATATGTATTTCCTGTCTGATAGAAGTAGTAAGCGTTCAACTGGAGGTCAAAGGGAAGAATTCCAAATCGAGGTAGTATCCATGAGCCCTGAATCTTTATCTGATGGGTCGGATCAACAGTTGGAACTCCATCAGTGAATATCTGATAGTTGAGATCCTGATACATTGATGTTGCACCAGTGTTTACAGCCTGGCCTGCCTCAGCATTGGATTTGGTTTTTGTGTAAAGATAGGCAAAAAGGAGTTGCCATTTGTTGGAAAATCTCTTGTTGAAGAGAAGTTCCACAGCTTGATATTTTCTGTAGGGATCCTTATCCAGTAATGTCTGGAGATTGTAGGGAACACCATCAATTGTTACTGTCCATTTTCCAGCCTTTGGATTGGTTATTATGTAGAGCTGGTCTCCATAATCTATCTGGTTCCAGGCTGTGAAGGGCTGACCAGTTAAAGGATCTGTTCCAGTCTTAGCAACAAAGGTTCCTGTTGTCACAGGACCTATCATGTTCTTGTAGTTTCTCTGGATATAGGTTATTCCTATTGATGCATTCTTGAAGATTTCCCTCTCTATACCAGCTGTTATCTCCTCCATGTAAGGATGCTTTATATCAGGGTCCATCCTGAATTTGTTTTCTGAAAGGGGGTTAGTGGCATCAAGAACCCACTTTGAACCTGTCCAGAAGTATATGTTGTAATCCTTATACCTTGGATCCATCTGCATGATTGTCATTGCGAATATTGCATCGTAGTAATGACCATAGTGGGCTTTCAAGACTGTCTTTCTGTCTCCAAAGAGGTCAAAGGTAAATCCAATTCTTGGAGCAAGTCCTGTTGGTTTGTAAACTGTTCCAAGTTCCTTTGGTTTTCCAGGAGCAGGTTCAAGCCAGTATTTCTCAGATTTGGGGAATAGGGATGAGAAGGGTTCCATTGTGTCAACAATAGCTCCTCTGAATATGTCGTATCTTACTCCAGCGTTAATTGTTAATCTCTTTGAAAGGGTCCAGGAATCCTGAGCAAAGAGGGTGTATCTTGATAGGGAAACATGCTGGTCATATCCTTCCCACTGATAGGCAAGATAAGGTTCTCCCCTGTCTGTGTATATCCATGCAGACTTTGGAAGACCTGTCTTTGGATCTCCTCCACCAGTATATCCATAAAGGGACTGGTTCCAGTCCTTTTCAATCTCAACTCCAAACTTAAAATCGTGGGAGCCTTTTATGAAGTTGTCAGCATAGTGGGATAGATGGGCATTAACCTGTGTTCTGAATCTGTTAGCCATATACCAATATGGAGAGTTTCCAGTGTTGTACCCATACTCATTATAATAGGCTATAGCATCCCTTCCGGATTCAGGTTCAAGATAGTAATATCCCCAGTATCCACCAACTTTCAGATCAAGGAATGTCTTTGGGCTAAATATATGGGTAAAGTTAAAGTTAAATGCCCATTCAGGAGAAATCTGGGTTACTGTTGCCTCCTGGGCAACATTGTAGGAAGCTCTTCTGTTGACTCCACAATATTGGTCATGCTCAAGGAATCCTGAAAATCTGTTGTTTTCATTTATTTGGTATGTGAGCTTGAAGAATCCTCTTGGCTGGTTGTATTTTACACCTCTTCCTGTTGGGTCATGAAATCCTGATGGGAAGTTCTGGGAACGATAGAACTGAGCACCTGCAAAGAACCATAGCTTATCCTTAATGAATGGACCGCCAAGATGAAAATTAACATCAAACAGTCCGAGCTTTGCCTTGTAGATATCCTTTGCAGTTAGATTTCTTTCTTTGAGTAATTTTGGATTTGAATTGTAAAGCTCATCCTCTCTGAATTTTCCTAAGTTGTCCGAAATCCAATTTTTATCCTGATAGAGGAACTCATTGTAAGTTTCTATTACATTTCCACCCGACTTTGTAACAGTGTTGAGAATCCCTCCTGTGAATGCTCCGTATTCAGCAGGAAGACCAACACCAAGAACCTGAGCTTCCTGAATTACCTGATAATCCATGAATAACCATGGTGTTCCACCCTCAGGGTCTGAAACATCAACTCCATCAACCTGATAGGCATTGGCAGAGGAACCAGCGCCTCCAAAAGCATAGGAGCCTGGTGTGACTCCAGGAGCCAAGTTAATTATATTTGTCATAAACTGTGTGTTTGGTATATTTCTCAAAAGCTCTGTAGTGACAACAACATTTGCTGCTGGTGCGGATGTTTTTGGGTCAACAACTGGAGGAGTTGCAACAACTATTATTTCTTCTGCAATCTTTGCCATTTCAAGGCTGAAATCTATAACTGCTGTAGCATTGGCGTGAACAGTAATCTGTTCTTTTTTAACTGTTGTGAATCCCTCAAGTTCAGCTGTTACAGTGTAATCTGAACCAACAGGAACAGATGGGAATCTGTAGAAACCATTGGCATCAGTTACGGTTGTTCTTGCTCCACCAATGAGTTTTGGTCCTGCAAGGGTTACTGAAACTCCAGGAAGGGGCGCTCCTGAAGCATCGTAAACATTCCCTTGCACAACCCCTGTCTCCCTTATCTGGGAGAACGCAAAGGAAACCATTAAGATTGATAGGAAAAGAATCAAAAACTTTTTCATCTTACCTCCTTTTTTAAATTTTTTACCCAAAACCCTTTGCCCTTACTTTATAATTTTTTTCTCAACTTCTCTATCCATCACCTCCTTTCAAAAATCACAATAAGATTAATATCAAATATCGTGCCAGAATTCAAGGGGGTGAAAAATGGCTTCAATATTAGTTTTTTTTTCTGGCAAATGTAAAAAATGTTCAATTTTTTGAACATGTTCAAAATTTTGAATTTTCAGTAGATTTTCCCTCCTGACTGGGTTGAGCTGAGAACACCATTTTGAGCTGATATTGTGTAGGAAACCCCTCCACTACCTGTCCATGTTGATAGATTGAAGGTTGCAGAACTTCCAGCTTTGTAAACAGGTATATTAAGAAATGTCAGAGGAGTCTTTGGCTGGCAAACCTCAGGAACCTTTGATGAATAGAGGAAATAAGCGTATCCCTTTCCCTTTATAGATGCTGAGCCATTCCCCTCAACACAAACAGCAGTTTCCTCATCAACACCAATTCCTTTAACCGTTGAAGACCAGCCATCCTTTATTATCCTTGCCATGAAAGCCATAAGTCTTCCCATCCTATCCCTTGTCACAAAGTGGCTATCAGTAATAACCTTCTCCATATAGGGAAGAATGAGAAAGTCCCTGTCAAGGGTCATGTATTTGTTGTAAGGGTCTGCAAGAGCCTCACTGGAATAAACTGTTCCATTTTTTGCTGAAAATAGAAATTCTCCAAGGATTGCCATTCCTGCGGATGTTCCACCAATTGGAACCCCTCTGTCCCTCAAGTAATGAATTGCATCCTCAAGAGGTGTTCCTTTCCAGTAACGGACATAGTCATACTGGTCACCACCTGCAATAAAGAGAGCCTCAGCTTTCTTTACTTTGTCAATAACAAAACTTTTACCTGCATCTAATCTACTTGTAATTATGAGAGTTTCAACAGAATCAACTGTTCCAAGACTGTAAATGTAAGGGTTGTAAGCATCTGTTCCAGAGCATCTTATAACCACAAAATCTCCGCCTCCTGATTTTGAAATCATCCAGCGAAAAGCATCGTCCACATCAGTTCCTCCACCCATCAGCATTAAACCTGGGGAAGTGGTTCTGACAACATCACCTGAGTTTCCTACAACATAGTACTTGTAAGCCTTGAGTCCTATGGGGTTGAACTGAAAGAGGAGAACTGCAAAAAGAGAAATCCCCAAATTCCAATACCTTTTAGATGTTTTTTGGTTCATCCAAAACCTCCAAAAAAATTTTACGAAGAAATTATATTGTCATTTTTTCCAAATGTCAAATTTTTTTCTTTTTTTAAATTTTTTTTTATGTTATAATGTTTTTATGAAGACAGAACTAATATCTGAAATAGAAAAAGTAATAGAAAAGCTACCGAAGAGGAAAAGAAAGCTTGCTGTTTTTCTCACCCAGCAGTGGCAGGAGGTTCCCCTTATTTCAATTCAGGAAATTGCAAGAAGGGCTGGAGTCAGCACAGCCACAGTTACAAGATTGGCAAGGGAACTGAATTTTGAAGGTTTTCAGGAATTTAAAAATCACCTCAAAGAGGAAATCAGAGAGAAACTCTCTCCTGTGGAGAAATTTAAACTTGTCAAGGAGAACCTCAAAGGAAGAAGATCTTTGATAAAGGTTGCTGAGCAGGATATAAAAAATATTAATAAACTGCTAAATTCCATTGACGAGGATACCTTTACAGAAGTAATTAGAGAAATTGAAAATGCTAAGAGGGTCTTTACCTTTGGGATGGGAATATCATCCATCTTTTCAAGAATGTTTGCATATCTTTTAAATCAGGTGGAGAAAGAGGCTCATTCCCTTGATGAGGGTGATGCTCCTGTAGAAGAAAAAATAACAGCGATAGATAAGAACGACATTCTTGTTGTATCATCCTTTCCACCTTACTCCCGTTATACCCTTGAAATCGCAAATCTTGCCAGGGATTTAGGGGTTAGAATAATCGGTATAACTGATAATAAGTTCGCTCCGATTTCCAATTTTTCACATCTGGTTCTTGTTGTTCCGAGCGAAAACATTCTTTATACTAACTCTGTTTCAGCCTTTTCAGTTCTAATTAATTCAATAGTTACTGAAATTGCATGGAAGAAAAAGGATAAACTCACAGAAAAAGTCCAGCACAAGGATAGAATTCTCAAGAAATTCTATTATTAAAAGTTGAAGGTAATAGTTTAGTTTTCCCTTGTTATCGTTTTTAACATTTCCCTCCCTTGACAGGAGGGGATAAAGGGGAGGGTGAGGGAATAGGTAAAATTTTGGGAAAGCTTAATATTTACAATTAAAGAGCCCTTAGTCCTTTACCCTTTAAATTAACAATTTTTAAAAGCTATATCTAACACCCAATCTGAATGATCTTCCCTGGTCAATGCTTGTAATTCTATCAAACTGGGAACCAAGGAAAGCAGGGTCAACACCTGGGTAAGCCTTTGGATCTCTGTAGATTGTTCTCACATATCTTCCTCTCACTCCTGCGGAGTTGAAAACATTGAACATATCAAACATCAAACCAAGCTTACCACCGAATAGATTGAACTGGGTCTCAAGACGAATATCGAGGTTATTGTAAGAATCAAGTCTTCTTGAGCCTCTTGGCTCCGCAAAGGGTCTTATCCTGCTATTCTTATGGTAGTAAGGGGAGGTGAAGATTCGGTTGTAGGTATTCCCAGTCTGGTAGAAATAGTAAGCATTTATCTGAAAATCAAAGGGAAGGATTCCAAACCTGGGAAGAACATATGAGCCCTGGATCTTTATCTGATGGGTTGGATCAACAGTTGGAACTCCCTCTGCATTTATCTGGTAATTCAGATTTTCAAAAAATGTTGTATTTCCAGTATTTGTATCCCAATCGTTATCCAAATTGGATTTTGTCTTGGAATAAACATAGGAAAAGATTAGTTGCCACCTGTCAGAAAATCTCTTATTGAAGAGTAATTCAAACGCAGTGTATTTCCTGTAAGGGTCTTTATCAAGAAGGACATTATCCATCCCTGCTTTAGGATTTGTTATCAAGAAATGCTCCTTTCCAGGATCTAACTGCTCATAAACTATAACTTTTTTGTCATCTCCAGTGCCCTTTAATCCATCAGGTCCAACATCAAGAACTTCCCTCTTAACAAATTCAGCGTCAGAGATAGCTCCAATCATATCAGTGTAATTTCTCTGGATAAATGCTAATCCAATTGTTGCATTTTTGAAAATCTCCCTCTCAATACCAAATGTTATCTCGTCCATATGGGGATGCTTTATTTGGGGATCAACAGAATATTTTCCCTCAGACCATGGATAGAAGCCTTCAACATCCTCAATCCATCTTGTTCCACTCCACCAATACCTTCTTGAATCCTTATATCTTGGATCAGCCATCATAAAAGATGCGGCAAAAAGAGCTTCATAGTATCTTCCATAATGAGCTTTTGCAACAGTTTTCCCATCTCCAAGAATATCAAAGGCAAAACCAATTCTTGGTGAGATTCCAGAGGGTTTATAAATTGTACCAAGTTTATCTTCTTTTCCTGAAGGGATTGTTTGCCAGTAAATTTCAGATTTTGAGAAGAAAGAGGAGAAGGGTGACATTTTGTCAACTATTGCACCTCGGAAAATATCGTATCTTAACCCTAAATTAATTGTAAATCTTCTTGAAATAGACCATGAATCCTGGGCAAAGGTTGAAAATCTTGTGAGGGAGATATGCTGGTCATATCCTTCCCATTGATAGGCAAGATAAGGAATGCCTTCAAAAGTTAGAATCCAGGCTGATTTTGGAAGACCTGTTCTTGAGTCTCCCGCACCTGTATAACCGTAAAGGGACTGGTTCCAGTCCTTCTCTATCTCAACTCCAAACTTGAAATCGTGGGAGCCTTTTATGAAGTTGTCAGCATAGTGGGAGAGATGGGCATTAACCTGGGTTCTGAATCTGTTAGCCATATACCACCACATGGAATTGGAAGTATTGTAACCATACTCATCTACATAGGCTATTTTATCCCTTCCTGATGAAGGCTCAAGATAATAATAACCCCAGAACCCACCAAGTTTTACATCGAGATAAGTCTTTGGAGTAAAATTATGGGTATAATTTATATTGAAAACCCATTCAGGAGCCATTTGAGTTACTGTTGCTTCCTTAGCTATATTATAGGAGGCTCCAACATTTAAGCCATTGTACTGGTCATTCTCCACAAATCCAGAGACTCTATCCTTTTGGCTGGGTTGATAAGAAATTTTCAAGAATAACCTTGGTTGTTTGAATACAACACCCTCATTGGTCGGGTCATCAAAACCCGAAGGGAAATTCCTCGATTGATAATACTGGGTTCCTACAAAGAAAAATAGTTTATCCTTTTTTAGTGGACCACCAAAATGAATATTGAAATCTGTAACCCCTGATTTAGATTTGTAGAAATCTTTTATATCTTTAATCTTGAAAGGACTTGGATTGTAAAGCTCTTCTGGCTTGAATTTCTTTAAATTATCAGATACCCAATCACTATCCTGAAAGAGGAACTCATTGTATCCTTCAAATTTGTTCCCCCCAGATTTTGTTATTACATTGAGGACGCCTCCTGTGAAACCTCCAAACTCAGCTGGTAGACCGGAATTTAGAATCTGAACTTCCTGAATTGCTTGATAATCCATGAAAACCCATGGTGTTCCACCCTCTGGATCTGAAGTTTCCAATCCATCTATCATATAGGAGTTAGCAGAGGAGCTTGCACCTCCAAAAGCATCTGATGAGGGGGTTACACCAGGAGCAAGTCTTATTATGTTTGTGGTGAATTGAGGGTTGGGAATATTTCTTAAAATATCATTTGAAAAGATAATGTTTGATGTAGGAGAAGAGGTTTTTAAATCAAGAACCACAGGTGACTCTAAGGATTTTTCCTCTGCAACTTTTACTGTTTCAAGGTTAAAATTTATCATCTCTTGAGATTCATGAGTAACAGGAACTCCTTCCTTTTTAGCGGGTACAAAACCATCAAGCTGAACTTTAATTGTATAACTGAATCCAGTAGGGATCGATGTAAAATTAAAAGATCCATTTGCATCTGTCAAGGTTGTCTTCGGTTTTTCAAAGATTCTTGAATTTTCAAGAATTACAATTGCCTTAGGAAGAGGGTTTCCAGCGATGTCGTAAACATTTCCCTGAATAACTCCTGTATCTACCGAGAAATTTAAATTAGTCACCGCATTTGCAAAAACTGAAATCTGCTCTTTTTTATCAAGGACTTGGTCTCCAAATTTCAATGAAACAGTATAGTCAGAACCAACAGGGATTAAAGAAAACCTGAAAAATCCAGAATCATCTGTCACAACCCTTTTAGATTCACCAGTCATTTTTGAACCATTAAGAAAGACAGAAATTCCTGAGATCGGGTTCCCATTGGTGTCATTAACGGTTCCTTGAATAGCACCTGTTTCAAAAACTCGAGCAGATGAAAGGGTGAAGTCAACAGTTAGGGTTGAATTAGCGTGAACAAAGATATTTTTCTTGGTTAAAGTTTCAAAACCTTCCATTTTTGCTGTTAATTCGTAACTGTATCCCGCAGGAACTCCAGAAAATCTGTAGAAACCATTTTCATCGGTAAGGAGCTCCCTTGTTCCTCCGATAAGTTTTGTCCCTGTGAGAATAACAGTAACTCCTGAAATAGGTTTCCCTTTACTATCGTAGACATTTCCCTGAATAACGCCCGATTCTTTTATCTGGGCAAAACTAAGGGATAAAAAGATTAGAATAGTGATTCCTATAATTGAGAGATTCCTCATACTAACTCCTTTCAATTTTTCTCCTTTATATTAGCTTAATTAAAAAATTTAACAAAAAATCATGATAATTTCAAATGAATCAAATTATCAATACTTCTTGACAATTTTCCTGGGATTTTTTAATTATAAAATATGCCAATATACGAGTACAGATGCCTGAAATGTGGTAAGAAGAGCACAGTCATAGTTTTATCTTTAAAGTCTGATTCAGAAATACAATGTAAGTTTTGTGGATCGAAAGAACTTAAGAAGCTTGTTTCCCGTGTAGCAATAAAAATTTCGGAAGAAAGCAGATTGGAAAAGCTATCTGATCCATCTTTCTTAAGCGGTATTGACGAAAATGACCCTCGATCTGTAGCTAAATGGATGAAAAAATTTGGGAAAGAGTTTGGAGAAGAACTTGAACCTGGATTTGAAGATTCAATAGAAGAGGCACTGGAAGAAGAAATGAAGAGGGAGGAGAACGAGAAGGAAGAAAGCGAATAAAGTAGGGAACTCTTGACCATTGAAGTTTTCATGATTCTTAAATGGAAAGTTTTTTCAAAAATATATCCTCTCCCTGGAGAGCCTAACACAATAAGAAATGTTTCTGGAACAAAATAGAAAGAGAAGCTTATGAAAGCAAAAAATAGTGCTAACACAATAAGAATGGTTTCTGGAACCTGTAAGTTTTTTCCTGTTCCCTCTCCCCTTGGGGGAGAGGGGAAGGGTGAGGGGGAATGAATGTTAGAAGCAATAACTTATGAAAAACTAAACTACCACTACAAGTCTCTGTTCAAAATCTAAATTGAGAATTCTCCTGGAAGCTTTGGAAAGAGTTTTACCTCAAAAACACTTTTAACTCCTGTCAAAAATCTAACAAGTCTTTCCACTCCAACACCAAATCCTGCTGATGGAGAAAGTCCAGTTTTTGCAATTTGAAGATAGAACTCGAAACTCTCAAGTTTAAGACCTTTCCTTTTGATTTTTGAAATGATTTTTTCATATTCCCATTCCCTTTCTCCACCGGAGAGAGCCTCACCAAATCCTTCCGGGTAGATCAAGTCCATATCAGCAAGATAACCCTCTCTATCCTCCCATTCTCTGTCGTAAAATTCTCGCTCCTGAATTGGAAAATCAATAACCCAAACAGGTGAGGAGCTTTGATTGGAAAGGGGTATCTCAAAATCCTTACCAAAAATTTTAACTGCCTCATCCCAAGTAATTCTTGGGAATGGCTTTTTGGGAATGGTAAGTTCCCTTTCAAAAAATCCAAGTTCTTCTTTGCAACTTTCCTTCACGCTTCCTATCACATGAATTAAAAGGTCCTCTCCAATTTCCATAACCTCTTCTCTTCCTCCTTTCAAAACCTCGAGGTCAAGCTGGGTAAACTCAAGGAGATGCCTTCCCGAATCCTTTCTCTCTGGTGGCTCAATCCTCACATTGGGAGAGAAAGTGAATATTTTTCTTAGAGAAAGGACCGATATTTGCTTGTGGAAAATCATGCTCTTTGTAATTTCAAAGGGGTATCCGTATATTTCGAGTCTCAATCCTTTGGATGGGTCAGCAAGAGGATCTGTAATTGGCGAAATTATGACAGGAAGAATCTCCACAAAGCCTTTTTCTCTCAGAAAAGAAGAAGATGCTTTTATAACCTCACTCATAATTTTTGATGCAAAAACTCTTTTTTTCAATAAAGAATCTTCCATCATAAGCGGATGTATTTTACTGAGATCTAAAATTCTCATTTTTCCTCCTTTTAATAGATTTATTTTCAAGAAATTTTTAATGGAGTGAGAATAAAGTGTAGTCGTCCCCCTTAAGTCAGGGGGACATTATTGTTATTGTTTAGGTAGGAAATGATTAATTTTATATTGAAAGATGGGAAGGAATTAATCAGCAGGAAAATAAACTTAATATCCTTACCCATCACAAAATAATATATTCTATCATTCCAAATCTGTCAAGTCCATTTTTGTTGACATAAACTAAAATAAACTTTATTCTTTAAAGATGAGAAGGAGTGATTACTATAAGGCGCTATTAAGAATATTCCTTGATTACAAAAGGAAAAAAACCCATCTCAAATCTTTACCTGTAAGATTATGGGTTGAGCTTGTCTCTACATGCAATCTAAGATGCGTGATGTGCCCTAATAAAGACCTCCCTGAAAACGACAGAGGATTCATGGACTTTGAGATTTTTCGTAAAATTGTCGATGAAGTAAAAGATTTTATAGCAGAGATGAATCTCTATCACAGGGGAGAATCCCTCCTTCATCCACAAATAGATGAGATGCTTAAATATGCTCGGGAGAGAGGTATCTACACAAAAATTCATACCAATGGAACTCTTCTAAATGATTCCCTTATAAATAAAATTATTGACACTGGACTCCACAGAATAACCTTCTCCTATGATGCCTACGACAAGGAAACCTATGAGAAAATAAGGATAGGGGCAAGTTATGAGGGGGTAATGGGGAATATAAAAAGATTACTCGAAATTAAAAAAGAAAAGAACTCTAAGATAAATGTCTTTATTGAATTGATTGCCTTCCCCAACATGAAATGGAGAGAAATTAAAGATAAAAGAAATGAACTCCTTTCTAAATTCAGGGGTTTACCTTTAAACGGAGTTATTACAAGAAAGATTCATAACTGGGGTGGCTATTTAAATATAAAGAAAGGCTCAAACAAATATTCCATATGTCCTTTCCCCTGGAATGCTCTGGTCATTCTATGGGACGGGAAAGTTCTTCCATGCACTCAAGATTTCTTTGGAGATTACAAATTGGGAAATGTCAAGGACTCAACAATCAGGGATATATGGAACGGTAAGGAACTGAAAGAATTGAGGTTTCTTCTTTCTAATGGAAATTATAATAAAGTAAAAATTTGCTCCAATTGTGATAGACCATGGAGGAAGCGTTTTCTTGGTGTCCCTACCGAATATCTGTGGGAATTTTTAACAAAGAGAATGCCATAATGGAGTGGCAGAAAATCCTTTTTAAAAGAGGAATAAAGAAAAGGGAAAAATTAAAGAAAATATTGAGTTTCATTGAAGGAAATATTGAAATGGGAATAATAGTTGGATGTGAAACAGGGATTATTGGAAGCTTTTTGGAGAAAGTCGGGGGAAGATGGGTTCATTGTGATAGAGAGGAAGATACCCTTATTTCTTCAAAGAATATTATAAAGGGGAATCTTGTTAAAATCGATGAAAATTCCCTTCCCTTCAAGGATGAAAGCTTTGATATAGCTATTATTCCTGATTTTCTCGAGCATATAGATAATGACTCAGGGTTTTTAAAAGAGGTTAGAAGAATAGTTAAAAGGAATTGCTTTTCTATAATTACAGTTCCTCATTACAAAAAAAATTCAATTCTGAGAAGATTCAAAGTTCTTATCGGTATGAAGGATGAGATTTATGGCCATGTCAGACCCGGATATAAAATTAATGAGATAAAGGAATTGCTTGAAAAATCAGGTTTTGAGATAGAAAAGATAGAATTTTATTCAGGTTCATTTACTGAGTTGATAGAGCTGATCTTAAATATTGGATTTATTCTAAGTGGGAGGAAGGAAAGAAGCTACAAAGGAATTATATCACCCCTGAAAGAGGAGGATATCAGTTCAAGAAAATTTTTATTTAGAATTCACGGAATTTTTTATCCCTTTTTAAGGGCTCTTTCCATCCTTGACAGACTATTGATTTTTCAGAAGGGTTATGTAATAGCTTTAAAAACAAGAAACAAATGAGCCAAAAATCATTATATTTAGAGAATTTCTTTTTGTCGGGATGATTTTCCTTGACAATTCTTTGAATTTATCAAAAAATTTCTAATTGAGGCTATTGAAGAATATGATAAGAAGAATTTTATTTATTTTTTTTCTTTCTCATGTTTTCCTCTACTCTTCAATTTTAATCATTCCATTTGAGAATAGATCTAACCGAAATTATTTCTGGCTCTCAGAAAGCATCTCTTATGCATTATGCTCCACATTCCTCGAAGAAGGGATAGATGTTATATCTCCTGAGAAAAGAAATGCAATATATGATGAGCTCCAGATCCCCCTTACCACACCAATAACAAGGGCAACTTCCATAAGACTCGCAAATATGGCAGGAGCAGATAAAATCGTTATCGGAGACTTTGTTGTTATGGATGATAAAGTAATAGTCTCTTCCCGAATAATTGACTTAAAAAATGGAAAGCTTGGAGAAACAATCTCTGTGGAAGGGAATATAAATGAGTTAATACCCCTTCAAAATTTCCTTTCCTGGCGACTTCTACAGAACATTAAGAAAATTGATGATTCCAGAAAAGATGAGTTCTTGAGAAGATGGGCAAAAATTCCTCTTCCCGCATGGGAAAATTTTATAAAAGGACTCCTTACAAAGGATAATGATAAAAAGGAGCTTTTCCTTTTGAAATCCCTCAACCTCTTCCCTGAATTTTCATCATGCAGATGGGAGCTCTCTTATCACTATTTTAAAAAGGGAGATTATGAAAAGTGCCTGAATTACATAAAGCCTTTGATTGATTCAAAACCTATCGCCATTTTTATCTCTTCCCTCTGTCATTTTTATAAAAAGGATTATGAAAAAGGGATAGAAGGTTTCAAAATTTGTCTGGAAAAAGGAATCGAGAAATCAGCTTCTACAAATAACATTGGTGTTTGCTACGCCAAAAAAGGAGATATTGAGAAAGCTATGGAATATTTCAAAATTGCCCTTTCGGAAGAGAAAAACCCTGACATCTATTTTAATATTGCTCTTATTAGTAACGAAAAAAAAGAATTTTTAGAAAATATAAAGAAGGCTATTCAAAATAGCAGGCCTGCTTTTCCATACTTTCATTCTCTATATCAGAAATTGATCTTCTGGGGTGACACTGAAATTGCCGAAATTGTCAAGAGCATTTCAAAGGAGTATTTCTCTTTAGACATTGACGCTCCCATAAGTGATTTTAAAGATCTCCTTAAATCTATAGAGGGAAAATGGGAGATTCCTTTGCAAATCGAGGAGAGAGATTTTTACAAGAAAGAAGCAAATTTTTATTTGAAATCTAACAATTTAGTTTCTGCAGAATCATTTATTAAAAAAGCTATCCATATATCTCCCTTTGACTGGGAATCCCATTTAATCCTATCAAAAGTTTTTATGAAGAAAAAAGACCTCAAAAAAGCTATGAAGGAAATCAGTTTCTCCCTCTGGCTTGAGGAAAGGGCGGAGAATAGCCTTGAAATGGGAAAGCTACTGATTGAAATTGGTGAGAAAAAAAAGGGGCTTGAGCAAATTAAAAAAGCTCTTTCTCTTGACCCCTCCCTTGAAGAGGCAAAGGAGATTATTAAAAAATTAGAGAAATGAATTACAAAAAGGGCAATTTCTTGGGTATTCCTTATATCTTCCACTGTAGCTTAAATTTAAATGGTTTTATTTATGGTTTCACAACAAGAGTTATTGGAAAGGATGAGGTGATAAAGAAATTTGAAGATAATGGTTTTAAACTCATCACTGCAAACCAAATTCACTCATCAAAGGTGATTAAAGTTGGAAAAGATTTGAAAGGTGAGGTTAGCTGTGATGGACTTTTAACAGAAGATAAAGGTCTCTTCATCGGAGTAAAGACAGCGGATTGTCTTCCAATTTTAATCTTTGACAAAAATAAAAAAGCTGTTGGAGCAATTCATGCTGGCTGGAGAGGGACTCTAAAAGAAGTAACTCTGGAAGGTTTAAAAAGGATGGGAGAGGAGTTTGGCTCAAATCCTCGTGAGTTAATAGCAATCCTCGGTCCCTCTATTTCAGTATGCTGTTATGAAATTGGCTCGGATGTTGAAAGACTTCTTATTAGTTCCTTTCCAGAGTCGATTGAAAGGAGAGAGGAAAAATCTTATTTTGATTTAAGGAAAGCAAACAGGAATTTGCTCTTAAAAGGGGGGATAAAGGAAGAGAACATTTACGAAATACCCCTTTGCACAATGTGTGAGAAAGAGCTTTTCTTCTCCCACAGGAGAGGAGAAAAGGGAAGGAACATAGCATTTATTGGGATATATGAGGGATTAACCCATGAAGGATAAACTTTCAGTAATATATTCTGAAAAATACCTTGCTGATCTTGAAAATCATATATTTAAAACAGAAAAATACAGACTTCTAAAAGAAAAAATATTGAGGGAAAAGCTCCATAAATTTGTGGATTTTATAGAACCTGAGCCAGCTTCTGACGAGGAGCTCCTTCTTGTCCACAAAAAAGAGTGGATTGAAAAAATAAAAAATGGAACTCTTTCCCTTCAAGAGCTTTACAGGCTTGAGATCCCTTATTCTGATGAACTTGTGAGGATGGCAATACTTTCTGTGGGAGGAACTATTCTTGCCTGCAGACTTGCGATAAAAAATAAAATCTCCTTTCATATAGGTGGTGGATTTCATCATGCCTATCCTGATCATGGAGAGGGTTTTTGTGCTTTAAATGATATAGCAGTAGGTATAAGAGTTGCTCAAAGAGAGAGATTGGCTGAAAGGGTAATGGTTGTTGACTGCGACCTTCATCAGGGTAATGGAACTGCGAAAATCTTCGAGAATGACCCGTCAGTTTTCACCTTCTCAATTCATCAGGAGGACAATTATCCAATCCCAAAAGAAAGGAGTTCCCTTGACATCGGGCTATATTCAGGGGATGGAGATGAAAAGTATTTAAATGTGTTAAATGAGTATTTTCCTAAACTTTACAAAGATTTTAATCCCCAGCTTGTTGTTTATGTTGCTGGTGCTGATCCTTATGAATTAGACCAGCTTGGAGGTTTGAAGCTTACAAAAGAGGGTTTGAGGGAAAGGGATAGAATAGTTATTGATGAAGCTTACAAGCTTTCAATCCCAGTTGCAATTGTCCTTGGAGGTGGTTATTCTTACGATGTGAAAGAGATTGTTGGAATTCACTTCTCTACATTTCTTCAGGCAATAGAACTTATTAAAAATAAATGAAAACTTTTATAAGGAGGAGATATGGGAATTACAAGAAAAAATTTTTTGAAACTAATAGGTTTGGGTTTTATTATTCCTGAAGTAATTAAAGGCGAAGAGAAGAAGGAACTCAAGGAAGCAAAGAGTGAGGCAAAGAGGATTAAGATAAGGGATATTGAGATTTACTATTTTGACATACCCATGGTAAAGCCTTTCCGAATAGCCATTGGGACAATGGAAGGAGCAAAGGATGTTCTAATAAAAATTCACACTGACCAGGGAATAGTTGGAATTGGAGAAGCATGCCCATTCCCTCCAATAACAGGAGAAACCCAGGAGACAAATATTGCAGTTGCCAGAGCTTTAAGAGAGGTTCTCATAGGGAAGGACCCTCTTGCCATTGAGGGAATTTTTAAAGATTTTGGCACCTTTGTCCATACAAATCCATCAATTATTGCAGCCTTTGATATGGCACTTTACGATATTCTTGGAAAAGTTGCAGGACTCCCCCTCTACAGACTTCTTGGTGGAGATAGGAACTCCTTTGAAACAGACCTAACTGTTGACCTTGACACCCCAGAAAATATGGCAAAAATGGCTCAGGATGTAATAAATAAAGGTTATAAAATCATAAAAATAAAGGTTGGTCAGGATCCATCCCTTGACATTGAAAGACTCGACGCAATAAGAGGGGCTGTTGGATACAAATACCCAATTAGAATTGATGCAAATCAGGGTTGGAATGTTCCCCAGGCAATAGAAGCTTTAAATAAAATGGAAAAATTTCAGATTCAGTTCTGCGAACAACCAGTTCCAGCATGGAACATAGATGGAATGAGAGTTGTAAGGAATGAAAGCCCAATTCCCATAATGGCTGATGAATCCCTCTTCTCCACTCAGGATGCATTAAAACTCATAAAGGCTGAGTCTTGTGATTATTTCAACATAAAGCTTATGAAATCTGGTGGAATAAGAAATGCAATAAAAATATCCAACATTGGAGAATCTGCAGGTATAAAATGCATGGTTGGTTGCATGCTTGAAACAAAAGTTGCTCTAACTGCAGCTTCCCACTTTGTCGCATCGAGCAGGAATGTTGTTTTCGCAGACCTTGATGCAGACTCCTCCCACGCTGTTTATCCAGTAATTGATGGAATAAAGGTTGAAGGTGGAACCATAACCCTTCCCGAAAAATATGGGCTTGGTCTTGATGTAGATCCCGCATTTCTGAAGAAACTTAGAAAAGTTTAAATTGCTACCAATAGCCCAGATTTCTTGTAATTTTTTAGTAAATAATTA
>CAZFCI010000023.1:0-9978 GCA_964517525.1 uncultured Clostridia bacterium
GTTGAGGTATATGTTAAAAAGATGCTTCTCGGCTTCCTACCACCATTTCTTCTATATTACCTGCACACTTTTTGAAATAGAGCCGTCTCAGGAAAGAATAAATTTATTCTCTTGTTCTTTTACTCCATTTTTTCTCAAGCTCAGTCCACCAGTTGGATAGATCAACCTCTTTACCATTTATGAATAGATTTGTAACATTGTTTCTAATATCGAGGGGATCACCATCACAAATAAAAAGATCAGCATCTTTACCTTTTTCAAGGGACCCAATTCTATTTTCAACTCCAAATATTTTTGCAGGATTTATTGTTAGAGCCTCTATAGCCTTCGAATGGGGTAATCCAAAGGCAACTGCCCTTGCAGCGTGATAGGTTAAATCCTTTGCAATGGCAGGGCTACCTCCTGATGAAAAACAGAATAGAACCCCTGCCTCATAAAGTTTTAAAGGATTCGTAAAGGGTGCATCGTAACCATCAGTTGGTTCAGAGGGGAAGGTGTATAGATCACCGAGTATTACAGGAATCCCAGCTTTTTTAATTTTATCTGCTACTTTAAATCCCTCAGAACAACCTTTGAAAATTGCTTTTATTTTTTCTTCCTGGACAAACTTGATTGCAAGTTCAATATCCTTTGCTTTATCAACAGATATTATAACTGGAATTTCTCCATTTAAAACAGGTTCAAGAGCGTCAAATTTTCTATTGGTTTGTGGCATTGAAATCTTTGAATTTGAAAGGGCGAGCTTTTTAAGCTCCAGATATCTCCTTGCATCTTTGAAATAGTTCTTCAGCTCCTCGACAAGTTTTGAAGCAGCTTCTTCCTGGCTTACAGTTTGTTCTCCACCTTCACCCCTTCCAAACCTCGGTGAAACCGGGAAGTTTATAACTAATGTTGCTACTTCCTTCAGAGCCATTTCTGGAAATGTCCAACCATCCATTTTAACTAGGGCTGTAAGACCCGGTATTGTCCCACCCCTTGGAGATACAAGGGCAGTTGTGGTTCCAATTATTCTACTTGTTGCAAAATGAACTGAGCTTGGATTTATTGCCCATGCAACGCGGAGTTCTGGGTTAAATTTACCAGTTTCCTGAACATCAACTGTGCTGGAAATAGATGATATCTCAATAAGACCAAGATGGGTAAAGCCATCAATAAATCCGGGGTAAACAAATTTCCCCTTTGCATCTATTACTTTAGCCCCTTCAGGAAAATCAATCTCTTTTCCGATTTCTTTTATTTTCCCATTTTCAATTAGAATTGACCCGTTCTCAATTTTATCCGATGTTACTGGTATAATTGTGGCATTTTTAATGAGAATTAAATTCTTATTTTCTGCGATTAAAAAAATTGTGAATACCAAAAATATTGAAACTAAGATTATCTTTTTCATTTTAAGCCTCCTCAAGCCTTTCTATCTTTCTTCTCTTTTTCTTCTTTCTTTTTCTTCATATCTTCAAGGTATTTTGCCCTGTCAAAGTAAATTTCGCCATCAATTATAGTCATTTCGCATATGGTATATGGATCCAAGGGATGCTTGTTGAATATGGCTAAGTCAGCATCTTTTCCCACTTCAATTGTTCCAACCCGTTTCTCAACACCTAAGATTTTAGCAGGATTTATTGTTATCATTTTCAGAGCCTCAAGTTCAGATAATCCTCCAAACCTTACTGCCTTTGCAGCTTCTGAAAAGAGTCTCCTCATTCTTTCAGAATCATCAGAATTCATTGCAACAAGGACACCATTTTTAGCCATCATTGCTGCTGAATAGGGCATGGTGTTAAAAGCTTCCCATTTGTAAGCCCAGAAATCTGCAAAGGTTGATACTGCAACATTGTATTTAACAAGCTCCTTGGTTATTTTATAACCTTCAAGACCATGCTCAAAACATACAAGTTTTACTCCATATTCATGACAAAGTTTCATTATTGAAAGCATTTCCTGTGCCTGATAAGCATGGCATCTTATCCACAATTTCCCCCTCAAAACATCTGCAATTGATTCAAGTCTGTAATCTTTCTTTGGTGGAATTGGCTCCACCCCTTTACCTTTTCTCTCCTTCCATTCCTTAAGCTTCCTGTTATACTCATCCCACTTTCTCATATAATCCTTAGCCTCTTCAAAAACTTTTCTAATTGATTCTTCAACTCCCATCCTTGAAGTTGGATATCTTGGGGGCCCTGCAAGGGAAAAATTTGACTGTTTAGGATTTTCGCCAAGAGCCCATTTTATTGTTTTAGGAGCTCCTTTGAAAATCATCTCCTTTGCACTTTTGCCCCATCTTAGTTTTAAAACAATCCCTTTTCCACCAATTGGGTTTGCTGAGCCATGCATTGTGTGGATTGTTGTTACTCCTCCTGTAAGGGCGTAGAATATTGATATATCTTCAGGATTTAAGACATCCTCAACATCGACCTCTGCGGATATTAAGTTTCCTGTTTCATTCACTCCTCCCTCAACTGCAATGTGGGAATGGGAATCAATAATTCCTGGAATTATCCACTTCCCATTCAGATCAATTACCTTTGCTCCCTTGGGTGCTTGAATTCCCTTTCCTATCTCAAAGATTTTTCCATTCTTTATCAAAATGTCTCCGTTTTCTAAGTCCTTTCCTGTTACAGTTATTATATTGGCATTTTTTAGGAGGAGAATATCTTCTGAATAGGTAAATATTGAAAGAGAAAATATTAATAAAATTAAAATTTTTACTCTCATTTTTTCCTCCCTAAGGAATTCTTTTTCCTGTAAATTCCATAGAGCCCATCTGCCCCTGAACATTTCCTCTCATTGTGTCTCCTTCAACTACAGCAGAAAATGTTAAGTCCAGACTCTCACCTCCAAAGTTTATAGACATGGTGAAAAAGATTTCATTTCCTGAAACCTTTCCACCTGTGAATTCTGTAGTGCCAAACTGGCTTATAAACTTTCCAGATAAAGAGGAACCTTCTTGCGAAAGCTCAAGGGTAAATTGCATCGAGCCCATTGGAGATTCGAGGGAGATTTCCCATTTACCAGAGACATTTACCTGTGGAGTTTTTCCTTCCTCGACTTTTTTCTCTTTTATCTCAAATCTTTTACCATCAACAAAAACATATTTTATCTTGGAATCCTTTGAGAAAATGCTCCCCTCGACAAGAACAAGGTTGGCAATTTTACCAGGCTCAATAGTTCCGAGAGCCTTTGAGAGATTAAGAAAATTCGCAGGATTTAAAGTCAAAGCTTTTAGAGCAATATCTTCTGAAAGTCCATTCTCAATGGCTTTTCTTATCCCTTCAAGAAACTTTGATGGCTCATCGGTTTCAAAGGAGGAAAAAGCAAAAGGAATACTCGCAGATGCAACCTTAGCAGGATTCTTTGGATAAATTTCCTTCTCAGCCCTTTCCTTTTCTTCCTTTCCCAATCTTGAATAAATACTTGTCACTGGAGCTTTGAATCCAGCAGTTAGAATTAGACGAGCATGGGAATTTTTTATCTCATTAAGAACCATGAAGGCTTCACTTCCAAGGTCACAAATGAAATAATTGAGTCGAAACTCTTCACCCAATTTTATCGCCCTTAAAATATCATGTTGGTTTCTGCAAAGGAAAACAACGGGTTTCTTTTCCAAAATGTAAGAATTGAGAATTTCAAGTTTGGGGTTGTAAGCCTCCCTTTTTATCCCTGACATTTCCTTTCTCCATCTTTCCTTAATCATATTGTAGTAAAGGGTGTCAGAGAAGGTCTGACGGAGAAAGGCAAAAACTCCCATAAGAGAATTGGGATATCCTCTCCTTGCAGGTGAAAATCTTATACCAAGAAATGGATCGACTTGAACAAAGGCTTTCTCTTTTCCTGAATCTATAAGGGAAAATGTGGATGAAACTCCTGTAAGAATTCCTTTCTCAGGTACTAAATTAACAACTGTGAATCCACTGGTATGGAACTTCTCAAGGGATGATTTACTCAAATCAGTATAGTCGTAAGCTTTGATATCAGGGGTAATACCTCTTTCCTTTTCCGTAGGTTCTCCTGCAAATTCTCTTCCTTCTTCAACTTTCTCCTGGGGAAATTTAAGAAGAGATTTACTCAAAATGTCTATGAATCCTGGATAGACGGTCAATTTAGAACCATCAATTATCTCAGCTTCTGGGGGTATTGAAATATTTACACCAACATTTTCAATTAAACCTTCCTTTACTAAAATAATTCCCTTCTCAATAGGTGGACCAACCTGAGTAATTATCTTGCAATCCTTTATTGCCCATACATTGTGGAGCTCTTCTTGTGCTGATAAAAGAGGAAATAAAAGCGAGAGAATTAAGGTAAACTTCAAAAATCTCAAAATATAAAGCTTATTCATTAAACCCTCCTCTAAGAATCATATTTATATTACGAAAAATTTAAATTTAAGTTCAAAACCTTTTTTTGAGAAGTTTTAAGCGATGGAAAAGCTTGAAAAAGTGTAATGAAAATCATGCTCAAATTTTGTGCAATTAACCTTTTTTTCTCTTCAGAAAAGAAGTTTTAATTTTTCATCCACAGATTTTTCCACAGTTTTTGTGGAAAATTTTCGGGGTGTAATTTAGCTTCTGGAAATAATCTGCATGGCATTTTGAACAATTTTTTTTATCCCGATTTTATCCCTCGAAAAAATATAGAGGTAAATTTTTGAGTTGGAGAAAAATTAGATATAATATCCATATGAAGGATAAATTTATAGAAGCAGAAAAGGCATATAAGGAGTTAAAAGAAAAAAAGGAGAAGGGTGAAATTACAAGGGAAGAATTTGTTTCAGAACTCCAAAGGTTGATGATAAAGGATCAGGAGGGTAGATTATGGGCTCTCGGAACAAATTCTGGAAGATGGCACTATTACGATGGAAGCAAATGGATTCCAGCAGAACCTCCCTACACAAAGGAAAAGACATTAATTTGTCCCTATTGTGGTTTTGAAAACCCTGAGAATTCCATTGTTTGTATAAAGTGTGAGAGAAGTCTGAAGAAAGTTCCTCTTGTTTGCCCAAGATGTGGAAAGAATTTGCCCGAAGGCTCTCAGGTTTGCCCCTATTGTGATTTTACCTTTGAAGAGAAAAGAGAAGAGAAAGAAGAGATTATATTTAGAATCGGAAGTTTAAAGGTGCTAAGTTTCGCACTGTTTTGGGGTGGGGCAGGATTAGTTCTTGGTATAATTTTTGGAGCTCTCATAGGAGTTCTAAGCTCCTTTCCTTTTATCAATACCTTGCCTGAATCCATAACCGCTACAAGAGGGCATTTTATAGGAGCAATTTTATTCGGAATTGGTGGAGCGATTGCAGGCTTTTTGTTTTTCTGGTTTTTCGGGCTTATAATTTCTCTTTTTACTAATTTTATCATCTTCCTTTTTGGGGGTCCCAAGTTTAAAGTTTTAAAAGAAGAGCAATAAATTTGTTAACTTGATTTTTTCTATCTTTACTAAACCAAATTTATAGAGAAAGACTCTATTCAATATTTAAAATCTCCCATGTATATTTTATCCTCGCAACCTTAGAAAGCATTGCAGATACTGAACAATATTTCTCTTGAGAGAGTTCTATACTTCTTTTGCAGGCATCTTCTGATAAATTTTTCCCCTTAAAAATATAACGAATATTTATTTCCTTGTACACCTTTGGATGCTCCTCAGATCTTACTCCATCTATTTTTATTTCAAGTCCCCTCAAATCTTGCCTTTTTTTCTGCATAATTGATATAACATCCATGGCTGTACAACCACCAAGGGCTATTAGAACAAGCTCCATAGGCCTTGAACCTTTATCCTGTCCTCCTATATCTGGGGATGTATCCATTACTATCCCATGACCTGAAGATGCATAGCCAATGAGTTGAAGACCTTCAACCATTTTAACCGTAGCATTTACTATCTTTTCACCCATTTTTTTCCTCCTTGTTTTACTGAAATTCTAATTTTAATATAGATGGTAAATTGATACAATAAAATTATGAAAAGTAAAGTTTTACTTATTCTTCTTACTTTTATATTTTCATGTAAGCCTGGAAAAATACTGTTTGAAGAAAATATTCTCAGAATGGATCTTTCCACGAGAATGGGGACCGTACCTTTGAATATAGAAGTTTCCTGTGAAATTAGTCCATCTATCAAGGATGTTCCTTGCCTCGATGAAGAATGGCACTGTTGGCCAGCTGAAATTATTTCATCAACAAATGACTATTTAAATAAAATATTTGTTGAAAATGATTGCAAGAGCGGAGTCAAAAGGAAATTTTCAATGGATTTTACCTTAGATAGTCCTGGTAAATACACAATAGAACTTGTCTTAAGAGAAAAGAGTGGCAAAGTTTTTGCCCGTGTTACATCTTATCCAATATTGGTTAAAACAATTTAATGGGGGTCAGTGCCTGATTAAATCATTTAAAGAGCTATATGAAATAGCTATTAATTACAGAACTTAAGATTTTATTCTAATTTCTCTTTTCAGATCTTTCCTCTTTGAAACCATCATTTTACACAAGATCAATCCTGAATGTCTCGGCTTTTCCCTCTCAACTTTTGAGGGAGTATCAAATGCAACGAATCGATTTCACATTTAAAATCTTAGAATGCAATTTGTCTTCTTCATTTTTTTTAGTAGATATTTTATAATAAAAAATGGCTATTGTATCTACGATTCCTGGAAAATGCAAAAAATGTTATTCCTGCGTCAGGAATTGTCCGGCAAGGGCAATTCGTGTAAGATTTGGACAGGCGGAAGTGATGGAGGATAGATGTATAGCATGCGGAACATGCTTGAGGGTATGTGCCCAAAAGGCGAAACAGGTTGAAACTCATCTTCCTTATGTTGCTGAACTTTTAAAAAGTAATTCTAATGTAATAGCAATTCTTGCTCCTTCTTTCCCTGCAGCTGTTCATCCTTATAATCCTTTTAAATTCATTACAGCTCTTAAAAAGCTTGGGTTTTCAAGTGTTATGGAGGTTGCCTTTGGTGCTCAGTTAATTTCATCCCTCGAATATCCAAAAATATTTGAAAAAGATAAGAATTTAATAATTTCTACTCCATGTCCTGCTGTTGTAAACTATGTTGTCAGATTTCATCCCGCCCTTGTTCCGTATCTTGCCAATGTTGTATCTCCAATGGTTGCTATGGGTAGAACTATAAAGGAGAAGATATCCCCAGAAGCAAAGGTTGTTTTCATCGGACCATGTATTGCAAAAAAGGATGAGATAAAAGATTCTGAAGTTGAAGAAGCTATAGATGCTGTTCTAACCTATGAGGAGATAAAAGATTTCATATTAAAAAGTGAAATAAATATCGAAGAGCTTGAAGAGAATAAACTTGATGGTCCTGTCCCTGGACTGGCTCGTCTTTTCCCTGTCTCAGGAGGTTTGATGAAGAGTGCTCGCCTCCCTTTTGATCTCATTGAGGGTGATGTTGTTGTTACTGAAGGTAAAGAAAGGGTCATTGAAATACTTGAACAGATTGAAAAAGGAAAGGTTAAGGCAAAGTTTTTTGACCTTCTTTTCTGCGAGGGTTGTATAAATGGACCCGCTATGAACACAAATTTGAGCCTCTTTGAAAAGAAGGATTTAATAGTTGAATTTACAAGGAAAAATTTTGACGAGAATAAATCCGCTGATGATGTGGAAAGATATTCTGATGTTAATTTAAAAAGAAGCTTTAGTCCAAAGCCTATCAACATTCCTTATCCTACTGAAGAGCAAATCAAAGAGATTCTTGCAAAATTTGGAAAGTTGAAAAAGGAAGATGAACTTAACTGTGGTGCATGCGGATATCCTACATGCAGAGATAAAGCAATTGCAGTTTTTCAGGGAATTGCAGAGGTTGAAATGTGTCTACCTTTTCTTATTGATGAGCTTCAGAGGACACAGGATACTCTCATCCAGGCTGAAAAGTTAAGTTCAATAGGCCAGATTGCAGCAGGAGTAGCCCATGAGATCAATAATCCCTTAACAGGAGTTCTTCTTTACACAAGATTAATGCTGAAGAGTCTCAAAGAGGGTAAGTTCGAAGTTGAAACTTCTAAAGAAAGACTTTCCCTTATGGAACAGGAGACTGAAAGATGCACGAGAATAATAAAGAACCTTCTTGATTTTGCAAGACAGACTCAGCCCAAGCCTGTTCCCTTTGATGTTGAGAAGGTCATAAAAAATGCAATTTCAATACTTTCCCATCATGCTGAGCTCAGTAATGTAAATATAATTTTGGAACTTGAAAAGGATTTACCTCAGATTTTTGCTGATCCTGATCAAATTCAGCAGGTTTTTGTAAATATTATTTTGAATGCGATTCAGGCAATGCCAAACGGAGGAACATTGACAATTAAAAGTGGATACATTGAATCAACTAAGGAAGTTTTTATAAAATTCATAGATACTGGTATTGGAATTCCAAAGGAAAATTTGAAAAAGCTTTTCACACCATTCTTTACGACGAAAGAGAAAGGTAAAGGTGTCGGTCTTGGGCTTGCTGTTTGTTATGGAATAATTCAGAGGCATAAAGGGAAGATAGAAGTTGAATCTGAAGTTGGTAAAGGAACAACATTTACGATTAAAATTTCTGCATACTATGAGACCAGTTAAGATTCTTGTTGTTGACGATGAAAGAATTGTGAGAGACTCCCTCCAGTCCTGGCTTAGAGAAGCAGGCTTTGAGCCGATAACTGCATCTTCTGGAGAAGAGGCTTTGGAGATAATTGATAAGGAGCCAATAAATTTGTTCCTCATTGACCTTAAAATGCCTGGTATGGATGGCATTGAACTTTTTAGAAATATAAAAAAGAAGGTTGAGCCTGCCCTTGCAGTTTTTATATCAGCCTATGGAACTGTTGAGAGTGCCGTGATTGCAATGAAGGAGGGAGCTTTTGATTTTATAGAAAAGCCTTTCTGCCCTGAAAGAGTTGAGCTTATTTTAAATAAAATGGTTGAGCATCTGAGTCTTACAGAAGAGAATATCCAGTTGAAGAGAGAGATGGAAAAGAAATACGGCTATCAGAATATTATTGGAAAATCCCCCAAAATGAGAAGGGTTTATGAGCTTATAGAGACTGTAGCAAAGACAAACACAACTGTTCTGATTCAGGGAGAAACAGGGACAGGAAAGGAGCTTGTTGCAAGGGCAATACATTTTGCATCTGAAAGAAGAAATAACCCCTTTGTTGTTGTAAGCTGTGTTAATATCCCTGAGACTCTTCTTGAGTCTGAACTTTTTGGCCATGAAAAGGGTTCTTTTACAGGAGCAATCTCTACCAAAAAGGGGAAGTTTGAGATTGCCCATAAGGGCACATTGTTCTTAGATGAGATTGGTGACCTTCCCTTTCAACTTCAGGCTCATCTTTTGAGGGTTTTACAGGAGAAGGAATTCACAAGGATTGGAGGACATGAGGTCATAAAAGTAGATGTTAGGGTCATATCTGCCACCAACAAGAATCTTCTAACAGAGGTGAGGGAAGGGAGATTCAGGGAGGATTTGTTTTACAGGCTAAATGTTATAACCATTGAAATTCCACCCTTAAGGGAAAGAAGAGAAGATATTTTACTTCTTGCAAATCATTTCTTGAAGAAATTCTCAGAGGAAAACAAAAAGGAAATTAGCGGCTTTTCAAAAAGAGTGGTTGATTTCTTTATGGGTTATGACTGGCCTGGAAATGTAAGAGAGCTTGAGAATTTCGTTGAGCATGCGGTTGTTGTTTGTTCATCAAAGATAATTGATATTGATGACCTTCCAATTTCTTCAGTCTCAAGCACAATTCCCAAATATAAAAACAAAACATTGGAAGAAGTTGAAAAAGCCCATATAGAAAGTGTTCTTGATGAGACAGGTTGGAATATCTCAAAAGCCTCATCAATACTTGGAATATCAAGGTTAACCCTCTATAACAAAATTAAAGAGTATGGCATCTCAAAAAAGAGTTAAGAAAATTTACAACTGATTAATTTATTTACATTTGAAAAAATTTTTACCAGAAGCCACTCTTGGCTGTATTGTAA
>CAZFCI010000024.1:0-6625 GCA_964517525.1 uncultured Clostridia bacterium
TGGTTATGATGCTAAGATTTCCTATGGAATTTGAATTGTTGAGGCAGGAAATTAATTCAAAAATTTCTTTCTTAAGGAGAGGTTCTCCACCAGTTATTGCAATATCAAGCTTTGCTCCCCATTTTTCCATTGTAGATATGAGATTATCAGCGATTTCCCTCAAGCTATGAATATCGAGTTCCCTTTTAGAAGAGAAATTGTCCTGATAGCAATGCTTACATCTTAAATTGCATCTGTCGATTATGTGCCACTGGATATAAAATCTTTTCATTTTAAAATATAAAATAGATTTCAAGACAATGTCAATTTTTATTGTTTTTTCGCAAATATTGTGATATAAAAATAATTTCATACTTTTTTGTGGAGGAGCTTATGAAAAAAGGAAAATTTCTCTTCACATCTGAATCTGTAACAGAAGGACATCCCGATAAAATTGCAGATCAGATTTCAGATGCGGTTCTCGACTCAATAATGGAGCAGGATCCCAATGGAAGAGTTGCATGCGAGACCCTTGTGACAACAGGGCTTGCATTTATAGCAGGTGAGATAACAACTTCAGGATATGTTGATCTTCCAAAAGTTGTAAGGGATACAGTAAGAGAGGTTGGCTATACAAGAGCTAAATTTGGTTTTGACTTTGAGACATGTGCTGTGCTTTCTGCAATTCAGGAGCAATCTCCTGATATAGCTCAAGGAGTTGACATTGGAGGAGCGGGAGATCAGGGGATGATGTTTGGATATGCATGCAGAGAGACCGAAGAGCTAATGCCCCTTCCTATTATGCTGGCTCACAAACTTGTGAGAAGACTTGCAACTGTCAGAAAGGATGGGATTCTTGATTATTTGAGACCTGATGGTAAAAGCCAGGTAACTGTTGAGTATGAAAATGGGAAACCTGTTCGAGTTGACACAATCATTCTCTCTGCCCAGCATTCACCATCTGTAACCCAGAGCACAATAAGAGAGGATTTGATAGAGCTTGTAATAGAGCATGTTATTCCAAAGGAACTAATGGATAAAAATACAAAGATTTTTGTTAATCCAACAGGAAGATTTGTTGTTGGTGGACCTCTTGCAGATACAGGTCTGACAGGAAGGAAAATCATGGTTGACACCTACGGAGGGAGGACACCCCACGGAGGAGGATGTTTTTCAGGTAAAGATCCCACAAAGGTTGATCGTTCTGCTGCATATATGGCAAGATATCTTGCTAAAAATATTGTTGCTGCAGGAATAGCTGATGAGATAGGAATTCAGATTGCCTATGCCATTGGAATAGCTGAACCTGTATCAGTTATGGTTGATACATATGGAACAGGAAAAATCCCTGATGAAAAAATTGTTGAGATGATAAGGGATATGTTTGATCTAACTCCCGCTGGGATAATCAAATTTTTAGATTTGAGAAGACCCATTTACAAGAAAACAGCTGTTTATGGACACTTCGGGAGAACTGAAAAGGAATTTACATGGGAAAGAACAGATTCTGCAGAAAAACTGAGAAAGGAGGCAGGGTTAAAGTAAAATGGAATATCACATAAAAGATATATCCCTTGCAGAGAAGGGAATGCTAAGAATAGAATGGGCAGAAAGACATATGCCAGTTCTTCTTATGATAAGGGAAAGATTCTCAAAGGATAAGCCTCTAAAGGGGATCAAGATTTCTTGTTGTTTACATGTTACCTCAGAAACAGCTGCCCTTGTTAAGACTTTAAAGGAAGGTGGAGCTGATGTTGTTCTTACAGCTTCCAACCCTCTTAGCACTCAGGATGATGTAGCTGCATCTCTTGTGAAAGATTTTGGAGTTCCAGTTTTTGCAATAAAGGGTGAGGACAATCAAACTTATTATTCCCATATAAATAGAGCCCTTGACCACAATCCAGTTATTACAATGGACGATGGAGCAGATCTTGTCTCTGAAATTCATCTTAGGAGGAAGGAACTTCTTGGGAAAGTTATAGGGGGAACTGAGGAGACAACAACAGGTGTTATAAGGCTTACTTCAATGGCTAAAAATGGAGTTCTTGGCTACCCAATTATTGCAGTAAACAATGCCCAAACAAAGCATCTTTTTGACAATCGTTATGGAACAGGGCAGAGCACAATTGATGGAATATTAAGGGCTACAAACATACTCCTTGCAGGAAAAAAAGTTGTTGTGGCTGGATATGGAATGTGTGGAAAAGGGGTTTCAATGAGAGCAAGGGGTATGGGAGCAAATGTGATAATTACAGAGATTGATCCTATAAAAGCCCTGGAAGCTGTTATGGATGGTTTCCTCGTTATGAAAATGGAGGAAGCAGCAAAAATCGGTGATGTATTTGTAACTGTCACAGGAGACAAAGATGTAATTACAAAGGATCATTTTCAATTGATGAAAGATGGAGCAATTGTTTGTAACTCAGGGCATTTTAATGTTGAAATAGACATACCTTCCCTTGAATCCCTTTCTGTTTCAAAGAGGAGAATAAGAGATTTTGTCGAAGAATATAAACTCAAAGATGGGAGATCTATATTTCTTCTTGGTGAAGGAAGATTGATAAATCTTGCTTCTGCAGAGGGACATCCAGCAACTGTAATGGATATGAGTTTTGCAAATCAGGCTTTATCAGTTGAGTATCTCCTTAAAAACAGTTCCTCCCTTTCAAAAATTGTATACGATGTTCCTCATTCAATTGATTCTGAGGTTGCAAGGCTAAAGCTTCAGGCAATGGGGATTTCAATCGATACTTTGACTGAAGAACAAATTTCTTATCTTAGAGGATGGGAAGAAGGAACATAAGTAATTATTACTTTCAAATCTATTAATATTTAGTTTAAAAACATAATACTTTTGGAAAATCTTACAATTTACTTAAAAGCCGAATCTAAAATATTCTACTTTTAAATTCTTTCTCCTTTATTGGAACTTGAAAACTGGGAGAGTCACCCATGTTCTGACCTTTACTCCATCCTTTTCAGGAGGGGTGAACTTCCATGTTTTTACAGCTTTTATAACAGACTCTGCAAAACCTTTCCCTTTAGGATTTTCCTGGAGAACCTTAACATCAATTACATCTCCTTTTTCTGATATTAAAATTTGAACAAGAACACTTCCTTTAACACCAAACCTTTTTGCAACTTGTGGGTACTCAGGATTTGGAATTCCCTTTTTTACAACTTCAGGTCTTTTAGACAAGACTCCATAGGCAACCACCTCACCTTCTTTTGGGGGAGCTATAACAGGAGCATATGGAGTCGCTGGCTTTTCAACTGCTGGCTGAGCAGGAGGAACTTCCTGAGACTTTGTTTCGGCAGGTTTTTCAACTTTTTCTGGTGTGGTTTCCTTTTGCTCAGTTTTCTCAGCTGGAGGAGTTCTGTCCATTTCCTTTGCTATTTTTTCAGCCTCGACTGGAATCTTTGCTTCGGCTTCAGCCCTCTGCTTCTTAAGGTCGTCTATATCCTTTTTCATTTGAGCTTCCAGCTCTTTCCTTTGCTGTTCGGTTGCCTTTTTCATAAGTTCATCATAAGCTTTCTTTATTTCTTCTTCCTTTGCTTTGTAACGAGCCTCAAAATCCTCCCTCATCTTCTGCTGAAGTTCAGAAATTCTCTGGTCTATTGCCTTCTGAATTTCAGCTTCTGAGACTGTTGGAGCCTGAGGCTGAGGCTGCTTTTTGCCAACAATCAAGAGAGTTCCCACTACAGCAAGAACTGCAACCAGGACAATTGAAACTATAAAGAGAGGAATTGGGCTTCTTCTTTCTTTAACTTTAAATGCAGTAAACTCTATTGCAGGGTATCTGACAGGAGCTTCTTTTCTCTCAACAGTAACTTCCTCTTTTACTTCGACAGGAATAACTTCTGCTGAGACCTCGCTTTCAATCTCCTTATCCTCTTTTTCAGCCACAATCCCGAATAATGAGTTCATATAGAATGCAAGATTGAAAGTGCTTGCATCCATATTCTCTTCTGAAATGATTGCATCAAAATTCCTTCGCATTTCCCTTATTGAGGAGAATCTATCCTCAGGATTAGGGGAGAGAGCTTTCAGGAGGAAATTCTTTAAAGATAGAGGCAATCCTGTTGAGTCCTTGTAGGGAAAGAGTAGTTTAGCATTATCTAACTTATCTTTCAGATTTTCACCCTGTTTAAATTCAAAGGGAGTTCCTGTAAGGAATTCAAATAGAAGCATTCCAAAGGAGTAAATATCGGTGCTAAATGTAACAGGGAGCCCGCTTTTGTGATCAGGTGTCAAATATCTCTCGTATAACTTTGTTATGTTTGTCCTTTCATAGGGATAGTTTTCAAGGATTGGGTAAATCATGAAATTCTTAATTTTTGGAACCCCATCATATGTGACAAGGATGTCAGAGGGATTAAGAAAACCATGGAACATTCTCTGCCCTTCAAGTTTGAATGTCTGAACATACTCAAGAGTGGAGGCTATCTGGGAAAACAAGAATAATGCAATGTCAAGGGGCATAAAATTCTTTTCTGAAATTGATGTCGTTAAAATATCTCCGATGGTTTCTCCTCTTATATACTCTCTTGAGAGGAAGACATTTTCTCCTATAGCTCCGAATCCGAGAGTTCTGACAACCTTAGGATCTATCAAGTTAGCAATTTCCCTCATCCCTTCTGAGAATTTTTTCAAAATTTCATCATTCTTGGTGAGAACCTCCTTTATTGCGACCAGTGAAATGACATTCTTTATCTTCTCATTTTCTATCCATCCAGCCCTGAACTCCTTTCCTAAAATATCCTCTCTCTTCTCTTTAAAAATTATAAAATTTCCTACCCTTTTTGTTGGTTCCATATATACCTCCTTTTATAAGCAGAGGCAATTTGAGAGCCTCCATTTTTTCCTTACTTTTCATTCTTCCAATCTCTTCCACTCTTCTAATTATATATATTAAAAAATCGATTTCAACAATTTCTCAATTTTTTCTTTTATTTCCTTATTCCCAGCCTTAGGAAGGGCTTTTAGGAGTATTTCCTTAGCCTCATCCTTTTTACCTTTCTTTAAAAGAGTCTCTGCAAGATTGTAGTTAAATTCAGGATCTTCGGGAGAAAGGTTAACAGCCTTTCTGAAGCTTTCTTCAGCGCCATCAAGCTCTCCAAGCTCTTTTAAGATTAATCCTTTTCTGTTGTGGGCAATGGCAAAGCTCTTACTTTTCTCAATTGCAAGTTCTATGTAGGTGAGAGCTTCCTTCCAATTTTTTCTTGTCATCTCTATTCCAGAAAGATTGAAGTAGGCATTTTCAGGTGTAGGATATTTTTGATCCATAATGACTTTCTCAAATTCTTCTTTTGCTTTTTCCAATTCTCCCCTTGTTTGATATATAATTCCAAGATAATTGTGAGCTTCAGTAAATGTGGGTTGTATTCTAAGAACTTCTTCCAGATACTTACTCGCCTTGTCTATTTCTCCCCTCATAATTGAGACAACTGCTAAGCCGTGAATAGAAGGATAATGCCTGGGCTCGAGGGAGAGAGCTTTATTGAAATGATTTATCGCTATATCAAGTTTACCCTCGTTCAGGTAAAAGGCTCCGAGGCTATACTGATAATTTGGATCTTTTTCCTTTCTCAAATCTGTAGTTGATTTTGTAGCGCAACCGTAAATTAAAAGGGCAATTTGAACTAAAAAAATTATTTTTCTTTTAAAACTTCCCATACCTTTACCTCCTTTCTTAATCCTTCCAATTTCTTAGAGCCAAGGGATTTAAACTCGAATTTATCCTTTACCATGTTGTATGTGCTCTCTCCTATTAAAACTTTTCCAGGCTCAGCCACAGAGCTCTCAATTCTTGATGCCACATTCACTGCATCTCCAATGCAAGTATACTCCATTCTCATGGGTGAGCCAAAATCACCAACGACAACCCTTCCTGAGTTAATTCCCACTCTTATACTTACATCTCTTCCCAAAATTCCTTTCTTAGCTATCTCTTCTGTTTTCTTTATCATGTTAAGTCCTGCCTTCACAGCCCTCCAGGCATGATCTGGTTGTGGAAAAGGCGCACCAAATATCGCCATTATGGCATCTCCTATATATTTGTCAAGAGTTCCTTCGTATTCAAAGACAATCTTTGTCATCTCTGAAAAGAACTTATTAAGAAAATTTCCAACCTCAGAAGGTTCAAGTTCCTCAGCAATTGAAGTAAAACCAACAATATCCATGAATAAGATAGAAACTTCCATTTCCTGAAAAGATGGCTGAAGCTGAGTTAATTCCATCAATCTTGAAACAATTGACGGAGAATGGTATCTTTCAAGTCTTGATCTTATCTTCATCTCCTCAACAAGTTTCTGGGAAAGTCTGAACTGCTCAATGGCTATTGCAGAGTAATTTGCAAGGATTGAAAGTATCTCCATATGTTCATTTCCAAGAATTCTATGGGGATCTGTGGAGTCAACATAAATAAGACCAATTGTAGAATTTTGAAGCCACAGTGGAACGGAGATTGCGGATTTGATTCCATAAATTAAGATACTCTCGGCTCCTGCGAATCTCTGATCCAAAGGTGCGTCAGTAACAAGAAGGGCAAGCCCTTCCTTCACACATCTCATTGCAATTGTTTTGCTTATTGTGAGGGTCTCGGAGGTCTTCCCTCTTTCCCTTGTAAGTTGAGGAATTAAGGAA
>CAZFCI010000025.1:0-10470 GCA_964517525.1 uncultured Clostridia bacterium
TCCAGAAACTATTCTTATTGTGTTGGGCTCTCAGGGGAGAGGGTATATTCTTGGAAAAACTTGCCATTTACAAATCTTTTCCCATTTCTTAATTAATTTTCTATTTTATTAAATTAAAAAAATCAATGTCAAGTCAAATAAACTTTTATTCTATTAGCTAAGGCGATCTCTGTTTTTCTTGATAGGAAGAGATTAACAATAAAAAAATTACTGAAATCTAAGGGTGAATGAGTTAGCTCCGAAGAGATTTTCTATCTTTTCCTTCAGTTCTGAAGAGGGGGTTATTCCTGGGAAACGAAGGGATTTGACAGTGAATCTTTCGCCAAGCTCTGATATCTCGAATAAAAGGGGGATGTTCCCTTTGTGATTTTCCAGGGTGTTTTTAAGAGAAAAAATTGATTCAGAGTCCAAACCGAATAGGGAAATCTTTATTACTGCTTCCTTTGCAAGGCTTACCAATGCTTCATCGAGAGGCATTGCAGTCTTTAAATAAATGCTCTTTTTCTCATCTTCTTTAAGAAATCCTTTAATCAATATAGGAGAACCTTCCTGAAGAAGATGGCCAAAGGCTTTTAGAGCATCGGAGAAAGCAACAACTTCGATGTTCCCTGTAAGGTCTTCAAGGGTAAATATTGCCATCTTTTCACCCCTTGAGTTCTTCTTTTGTTTAACGGTTCCAACAATACCTGCAAGGGTGACATCGCTTCCCTCAATGGGTTCCTCGAGGATTGTTTTTATTGAGGGTATTTTCAATTTTTCAAGGCTTTCTGAGTATTTTGTCAGGGGATGGCTTGTTATGTAAAATCCGAGAGCCTCCTTTTCATATTGAAGAAGCTGAAGATTGTCCCATTCCTTTAAATCTTTCACTTTCCTTTTTATCTCTGTCAAATCTGGAGTTTCTGTAAATAGAGAAGGATAGTGATTCTTTTTGTTGAATTTGTGGATTAAATCTATAATCCCATCGATGGAATGGAAGAGGTGGGACCTTTTCCATCCGAAAGAATCAAGGGCACCTGCTTTTATGAGGCTTTCAAGAACTTTTCTGTTGACACTCCTCGGATCAATCTCCCTTATGAAACCTTCGAGGGATGAGAATTTGCCAAGTTTCTCCTTTGCTTCAAGGATTGATTTTATAGCGGATTCACCAACATTTTTTATGGCAGATAAGCCAAATCTAATTCTGTTCTTTACTATGGTGAAAGTGTAATCACTCTCATTTATATCAGGTGGGAGGACTTCAATATTCATGTTTTTGCATTCATTTATGTATTTTACAATTTCTGAGGTGGCCCCTCTTTCAGCTTCATTGGTTAGAAGGGAAGCCATAAAATGGACAGGGTAGTGGGCTTTCAAATAGGCGCCAATATAGGCAAGATAAGCGTAGGCTGCGCTGTGGGATTTATTGAAAGCATAAGAAGCAAAGGATTCCATATCCTTGAAGAGTTCTTCAGCCAATTCTTTCCTTAAGCCATTTTTGACAGCTCCTTTTATGAATTTCTCCTTTTGCTCCATCATAATTTCAGGAACCTTTTTTCCCATTGCCTTTCTAAGGAGATCGGCTTCTCCAAGGGTAAATCCTCCAATTTTGTTTGCTATTCTCATAACCTGCTCTTGATAAATTATAACTCCGTATGTTTCTTCAAGAATATCTTTTAATTCAATAGTTTTGTATTTTATCTCATCAAGGGAATTTTTCCTTTTTATAAAATCATTGACCATATCACTTTTAAGAGGACCAGGTCTGTAGAGGGCATTTAAAGCAATAAGGTCATTCAGGGATTTTGGCTTAAATTTCCTCAGGAGGTCTTTCATCCCATAACTTTCGAACTGGAAGACTCCATCTGTGTTTCCAGCGGAAAAGAGTTCAAAGGTTTTCTGGTCAACAAGGGGAATTGTGTTAAGATCAATTTCTTTTCCTTCATGTCTTTTTACTGATTCTAAAGTGTCATGGATAATTGTTAGATGCCTCAAGCCAAGGAAATCCATTTTAAGAAGACCCAGGGCTTCTATATCACCCATTGCAAACTGGGTTGTGATTTCATTCTTATTTGTTAGATAAAGAGGAAGATATTCTGTTAGGGGTTTTGGGGATATAACAATTCCAGCTGCATGGGTTGATGTATGTCTGACAAAACCCTCTAATCTTTTTGCAATATTTATCATCTGAATAAGGTTTTCGTCCTTTTCAATTTTCTCCTTTAATTGTGGTATTTCCCTTATTGCCTCTTCAACAGATAAATTTGGTGGAATCAACTTGCATATCGCATTAATCTCTGAAAGGGGTATCTCCAGAACCCTTCCCACATCCCTAACAACAGCTCTTGCTGCCATTGTTCCAAAAGTTATTATCTGTGCCACATTCTCCTTTCCATATCTCTGAACAACATAGTCAATAACTTCCTGTCTCCTCCTTCCACAAAAATCTATATCTATATCTGGAAGGGATATTCTTTCAGGATTAAGGAATCTTTCGAAGAGCAAATCATATTGGATTGGATCAATTTCTGATATACCGAGGGAATAGGATACTAAGGAGCCAACTGCAGAGCCTCTTCCAGGACCAACGGGTATCCCTTTTTCTTTTGCAAATTTTACAATGTCCCAGACAATAAGGAAATATCCTGAGAATCCCATCTGCTTTATGGTTTCAAGTTCAATCTTTAGTCTTTCCTTGTACCTTTCAATATTAAAATCTTCATTCCTTCTTCTTTTTTCTTCGAGTCTCCTCTCAAAACCTTCCTTTACAACCTTCTCAAGATAATCGTCCTCACTTATTCCCTCGGGCGTTTTGAATCTTGGAAGATGATATCTCTTCTCCTTTCCATCCTTGAAAAAGGAGAACTGACATCTTCCTGCAATAGCCAGAGTGTTTTCAATAGCATCGGGATAATGGGAAAAAATATTTAGCATCTCTTCAGTGCTTCTTAGATAAAACTGGTCAGAGTTAAATTTAAGTCTATTGGTTTCCTTCAATGTTTTGCCTGTCTGTATGCAAAGAAGGACATCCTGAATTAAAGCATCCTCCTGAGTCAAATAATGGGCATCATTGGAGGCAACAATTGGAGCAGAAGTTTTCTTGGAAAGCTCAATAAGAACTTCATTTACAATTTTCTGCTCTTTGAGACCATTGTCCATTAGTTCGAGATAAAAATTATGTCTACCAAAGATTTCCTGATATCCCCTTATTGCATTTTCAGCTTTGTCGAGCTCATTCTGAAGAATATATGTTGAGATCTCCCCTCTTAAGCAGGAAGAGAGGGCAATAAGTCCTGAACTGTGAAGGGAGAGAAGCTCTTTATCAACTCTTGGTTTATAGTAGAATCCTTCAAGATAAGATTTTGTAAGTAGCTGGACGAGGTTTTTGTATCCTGTATCATCTTCAACAAGGAGAATTAGATGGTAGAAATTTATCTCATCCTCCCTCCCTTTCTTTTCAAATCGAGAACCTGGAGCAACATAAATTTCAGCCCCAACAATTGGTTTTATTCCATATTCTTTTGCCTTTAAACAGAAATAAGGAGCTCCAAAAATATTTCCATGGTCTGTTAATGCAACAGCAGGCATTTCCATTTTTGCAACAGTTTCAAGGAGCGAATCAATTTTCATCGCTCCATCAAGAAGACTGTATTCTGAATGGGTGTGAAGATGGACAAATTTCTGTTTCATTTTTTACTCCCACTCAATTGTTCCAGGGGGTTTTGTAGTTATATCGTAAACAACCCTGTTTATTCCATTAACTTCATTTATAATTCTTGTTGAAATTTTTGAAAGGAGAGAATGTTCTGCATGGAACCAGTTGGCAGTCATTCCATCTGTACTCTGAACCATTCTAATTGCCACAACATTCTGATATGTTCTCTCATCTCCCATAACCCCAACACTTTTAATTGGAAGAAGGACACAGAAAGCCTGCCATAGATCTCTATAAACCCCCGCATTCTTTATTTCTTCAAGGAGAATTCTGTCAGCCAATCTTAGAGTATTGATCCTTTCTTCTGTAACCTCTCCAACTATTCTTACTGCAAGACCAGGTCCTGGAAAGGGATGTTGCCATATAAATTCTTCATCAATTCCAAGTTTAATCCCAATCTCCCTCACCTCATCTTTAAAAAGTTCCCTCAAAGGCTCGATAAGTTTGAACTTCATTGATTTTGGAAGTCCACCAACATTGTGATGGCTCTTAATTGTTGATGAGGGTCCTTTTTGAGGCAGGCTTTCTATTACATCAGGATATGTTGTTCCCTGAGCAAGGAATTTAAATCTCCCTAACTCCCTTGCTTTCTCCTCAAATACTTTTATAAATGTTCTACCAATAATTTTTCTCTTTCTTTCTGGATCCTTTACACCCCTTAAAGAGCCTAAAAATATTTTTGAGGCATCAACTCCAACAACATTGAGATTAAGTCTTTTGAATCTTTCCATCATCTCCTCGTATTCGTTCAATCTAAGGAGCCCTGTATTCACAAAAACACAGGTAAGGTTATCTCCTATAGCTTTGTTTACAAGAACAGCAGTAACAGTGGAATCAACACCTCCGCTGAGGGCACAAAGAACCTTTTCTTTTCCAACTCTTTCCCTTATTTCTTTAATACTCTCATCGATAAAAGAAGAGAGACTCCATGATTTTTTAGCTCCCGCATAGTTGAAAATGAAATTAGATAGAATCTCCTTTCCCATCTCAGTGTGGGAAACCTCAGGATGGAATTGAACCCCAAAAATTTTTTTCTGGGGATTCTCAATAACAGCGACTTCGTTTGTCTTTGTCGAAGCAGTTAGTATAAAACCTTCAGGAAGCTCAAAAACCTCATCTCCATGAGACATCCAGACAATACTTTCATCTTTTATTCCCTTTAATAAATAATCACTGGAAATAATTTTCAATATTGATTTTCCATACTCCCTTTTAGGAGCTCTCCTGACTTTACCTCCGAGAAGATGGGAAATCAACTGAAGACCGTAGCAGATACCGAGAATTGGGATGCCCAAATTGAAAATCTCTTTATCAACAGTTATTGCATCTTCTTCAAGAACACTTTTGGGACCACCTGAGAGAATTATTCCCTTTGGATTTTCTTCTTTAATAGATTGAATCGGATAATAGTAAGGCTTTATCTCTGAGTAAACCCCAAGCTCTCTTACTCTTCTTGCAATTAACTGGGTATACTGGGAACCAAAATCAAGAATCAAAATCTTATCCATGAAATTAAATTTTACAAAATTGAAAGAGAAGAGTAAATTGATTAAATATTTGACATCTGTCTTTTGTAGTGATATTTTTTGGGAGAAATTGATTTTTAATTTGAGAGAAGGAGGTTAAGATGAGATTTTCAGCACCCAGAGCTATTACATGGTGGCTCTCTTTGATAATTGGAGCTTTAGGGGTTATTGGACATCTTGCAAATGTTGGGTTTCTTACAACCTATTCTTTCTGGATTGTAGTTGTTGGCTTTGTTATTCTTCTTTTAGGAACCCTGTTAAAAGGCTTATAGGTTTTAGCTGATTTTCAAAGCTCGTTAGAAATATTGAAAATTTATGGTTTCAGTATAGCATTTTATTGTTTTTTTGAGCTGAAAAGATTAACATGAAATGAAATTAAATTTTTTGTAAAATGAACAAGGGAGTTTTGAAATGAATACATGCAATTTCAGAAAGTTCTTCAAAATAATTTTAGTCTTCTCTTCTATTTTTATCGTCTCATGTAGGAGGGATATACCGAGCTCAGTGCTGGAGTAGAGAGAGGGGGTGAATTTTGAAAATATTAAAATTGAGAAAGTTTTTGAAATAACTGACTACAGACCTATATTCTGGGTAATTCCTTTCCCTGAGAAGGTGGTTGCTCTTATTCCTGAGGGGATGGGGAAAACCTATGAATTCTTTGTTCACGATTATTCAGGAAGGATAATTGAAAATTGGAGAGTAAATGGAGGTGACGGACCAAACGAGCTAAGAGAAATTGGACCAGAGGATATTATTTTTTTCAGTGAGGATGAGATTGTAGGTATTGAAGCCCGCATGGGATATATAAAATCAATAAATTTAAAAACCCATGAAATAAAAACCATTGGAAAGCTTTCAAACATTGTTAGAAGTTATGGGTCAAAATATGTGATCCCCATATTTAGTTTTTCTTCAATTGATAGAAAAGGGAATTCAATTGTTTTAGGGCTTGTATCAACTGATTTCTGGGATAGTGGAACTTGTTACTTTGTTAAGTTTGATGGAATATTTAGAAATTTTAGAGTGATTTCTAAGGCAAAAAAGGAGGCGATTAAAATTTTAAATAAGAAAACAACTGAAGAGATAAAAAGAAAGAAGATAATTTCCTGTGATTACTATCGTGCTCTGAGAAGTGCTATAATTTTTTCCGCTGATTGGAAGAGAGAGTTTGTTTATTGCATACCTGCAATTGAAGAACCATTTATAGAAGCTATAAGTTTTGATGGAAAGCTCAGGAGAAAATGGAAAGTTGATATTAATTTTAAAAAATTTAAAGTTGAAAAGGAAAAGATTGAGGAATGGTGCGAAAGTGCAAAGAGTCTTCCAGAGCCAATTTTAAAAATTTTGAGACAGGTTACTGAGATTCCTCCCTATGCTCCCCCTCTTCAGGACATAAAGGTCATTGATGATAGACTCCTTATAATAACAGGGAATAGGAATTGGGAAAAGGAGGAGAATGAGACTCTTGTCTATCATCTTCCTGATATGAAATACGAGGGAAGTTTCTATTTGCCCTTCCTGCATTCAAAACTCCATTGGTTTGGAAATTACTATATGACAAATGGTATTATTAAGAAGGATGATGATTGGTTTGGTATTCGAAAGCTTTACAGATTAGAGATAAAATAAACTCTTCAATTGTAATGTAAAAAATTGTCCTGTAAAATCTTAATCTGGAGGCAGAAATGAAATTGTATATTTCGATTTTTTTAATTCTTCTTCTTTTAAATATTATTCAGGGAGATGAAATTTTTGATGATAAGGTTTCAAAGGAGCTTTTAACTGAACTAAGTGGAGAAATTGCAAAGGAGCATGTTACAAAAATTTCAATGTTTGACAGAATTCAGGCATCAGAAGGATGGGATTTTTCTGCCAATTATATTATTGAAAAGCTAAAAGAGTTTGGAATAAAGAATTATGGAATAGATCCCCATCCTTCTGATGGAGAGCTTAGATACTATACATGGCTTACCCCTCCGGGATGGAAGGTTGAAGATGGAGAGCTCTGGATTGTTGAGCCTTTTGTGAAAAGGATAGCCTGTTACAGAGAGGTTCCTTCTTCCCTTGTTAAACATAGCTGTTCTGCTGATGTTGAGAAAGCTGAAATTGTTTACATAAAGAATGGAGATGATCCAGCCTCTTATGAAGGTATAGATGTTAAAGGTAAGATTGTTCTTTCCCAGAGTTACGCAGGAAATGTTCACAGGGAGGCTGTTATAAAGAGGGGAGCCCTTGGAGTAATAACCTTTCTACCCTTTAATGAGAGGGAAGATTACCCTGAGCTAATTCCCTATCAGGCTCTCTGGCCAAGGAAGAGCGAGATAGAGAAGGTTGGATTTGGATTCACAATTTCGAGGAAAGTGGCAAAGGAGATTATATCTTACATTGAAATGGGAAAGAAAGTTTATGCTAAGGCTAAGGTTTCAGGAAGACTTTATCCTTCAGAGGTCAAGACTCTCTGGGCAGTTTTGGAAGGTTCGGAGAGACCTGATGAGGAGATAATTCTTATGGCTCATCTTGACCATTACAAACCAGGAGCTAACGATAATGCTTCAGGCTCAGCAGGACTTCTTGAGATTTTAAGAACTTTTAAAAGATTAATGGATGAAGGTAAAATCCCTCCACTAAAAAGGAGTGTCCGCTTTCTCTGGCTAAATGAGTGGTATAGCACAGCCCCCTATCTAAAATCCCATCCAGAAATATCAAATAAAGGTATAGTTGCTTTGAATCTTGATATGATAGGAGAGAATCCTCGAAAGCTTAAGTCTTTCCTTATTGTTACAAAAACTCCCCACTCCCTTCCTTCTTTTATAAACGACCTTGTTGAGATTGCCCTTGAGAGAACAGCTTCTATTCCAATTGAGTCTCCAACAGGGGAGAATTTCCCCTTCTTCTTCAGAATGGTTAGATATTCTGGAGGTTCAGACCATCACTTCTTCAATGATTCCACAGTTTCAGTTCCATCTTTAATGTTTAATCATCCAGATCCTTACTGGCACACAATTCAGGATACCTCTGAAAATGTTGACCCTACTGAGATGAAAAGGGTTATGTTTGCAGTTTCCAGTGTTGTTTACTTTATTTCCAATCCAGAGCAAGGCAAAATTAAGAATTTTTATAATGAGGTTTTCTCAAGGAGTTTGAGAAGGGTTTCAGATTCAATAAATTCCCATCTTTCAAAAATCTACGATTCGAAGACTGAGGAGGAGTTGAATTCAAACTGGAATATGGCAAAAAGGACTTTAAAATATACATTGGAAAGGGAGATGAAAACCTTAGATTCAATAAAAAGACTGGATGGAAGATTTTCAAAATGGATTGAAGAAAGGAGCATAGATTTTTCAAAAACAATTTCCTTCCTTCAAAATAAGATGGAAAGAGAAATTAAAGAGTTCTCAAAGGAGAAGGGTTGGAATACTAAAGAAATGCTATTGTCAGAGGAAGAGAAGGAGCTTGAAACTCTTATTCCAAAAAGAGCAGAAGATTTTCGTCTTCCTCTAAGGCTTGATTACCTTGATGATGTTCTTGGAGAAGGGGCATCTAAAGCAATTCCATTGAGAGATTCTGTTCTTTATGAATTAATCAATTTTTCAGATGGAAAGAGAAATTTGCTTGAGATATATGAAAGACTTGTGGAGGAATTTGGAAGCATTGATTTAAAAAAGTTAAAGGAAACCTTTGATGTATTATCAAAGGCGGGATTGATGGAGATAAAAAGAAAAGGTGAAGCTTATAAAAAGTAAAGAAAATCCTTTAATAAAAGAAATTAAAAGGCTTATAAGTGAAAAGGAAGAGAGGGGGATATTTCTACTTGAAGGGAAAAGGCTTTTTGAGGAGGCTCTTTTTAGTGATGTTGAAATTGGCTACATTTTAGTAACTGAGAAGTTCTTTAAAGAAAAGAGTGATTTTATAAAAAAAATTGAGGATTATGAGATTATTGTCATAGATGAAAAGATTGAAAAATCTCTTTCCACTGTTGAAACGCCTCAAGGTATTCTCGCCTTAGCCTATCCAAGGAAAAGAAAAAAAGTTTCTTTGGAAGCCGATTCAATTCTTCTTTATATTTATAAAATTAAAGATCCTGGAAATCTTGGAACCATATTTCGTTCAGCTGAAGCCTTTGGAGTGGAATGTATTTACCTTTCCCCTGATTCCTGCTCTCCCTTCAACACAAAGGTTGTTAGAGCATCAGCAGGAAGTTGTCTCAGAATTAATTTCTTTGAAAATGTCGAATTTGAAAGAGTAAAGAATGAAATAAAGGAGAAAAAAGGGAAAATTTATGCAACATCACCAAGGAGAGGAATTCCACCTTGGGAAATAAAATGGAAAGGAATTACATGCATTGTAATAGGTTCTGAACCTGAAGGGATTCCTGAGAAGATTATTTCCCTTTCAGATTCAATTATTTCAATACCTCAAATCAGGGGAGAATCCCTAAATGTTGCGATTTCTACTTCTATTATTCTTTATGAGATCTATAAAAGTAGAACTTAAAGATAAAAGCTATTTTTTGAGTGCCTTGATAAACTCTTCTCTTGCTTTCTTCTTCTTCTGAATTTCAGCGAATTTATTCTGATATTCAGTTGCAGTTTGAATATGTTTTTTCTCATTCTTAAGGTCAACCTTTGCCATTTCCCTCCAGAGGAGGTTTATCCAGGCATAGGACTCTGCGAAGTCAGGCTTTAACTCAATTGCCTTTTCCAATGCCTTTATTCCTTTGTTAATAGCAGTAATTCTGTCCTCACTTATTTCTCCAGGTAGGACTCTGTAACTTTTTGCCCAGCAAGCAACTCCCAAAGCGTAGTAAGATTCATAGTTGTTAGGGTCAAGAGAAATAATCTTGTCGAATAATTCTATAGCTTTATCAATATACATTTTTCCTGTTTCCACATCCTTTGCAGTGTTAAGAAGATCGTTATAGTAAAAGTTGGCAAGATACTTATAACCTTCCGGGTTATTTGGATCAAGAGAGATTCTTTTTTCGTACATCTCTATTGCTTTATCTATCTTTTCAAAATTTCTGTAGAATTGAGCTATGACATAGTAATACTCGGGTTTATCAGGGTGTCTCTCCAATATCATAAGGTAGTATTTTTCAGCTTCCTCAAAATTACGAAGTTTGTTGTAAGTGTCACCCAGGGCAAGGATAATATCTTCATTCTCAGGTTCAAATTCCAGCGCCTTTTTAAGATTCTGTATTGCTTTTTCAGCATTCTCCATATTTCTTTTGTCCTCAAGACCTGGCTTGTACAG
>CAZFCI010000026.1:0-1789 GCA_964517525.1 uncultured Clostridia bacterium
TTCCCTGCCCTAGCTCAATTTGTTATACTCTTCGTTTTCGACTTCTTTACAATAATCAAGCGCAAATTTTAGGAGTTAAGGGTGCAGGTAATCTTCCTTCGCAAGGTACTTGCTATGAATCAACTGCTACTAATCCTCAGACGGGAATTACTCGGAAAGTTCGCCAGTGTCAACTTCATAAGGCCCCGCCAGGAATTTTTGATTATGTACTGTATTCTGAGGGAAATTTAGTAAAGTAATTTTAAAAGCCTGCCTATGGAATTTTTTGGTTTAGACATCGGTTCTTATAATATTAAAATTGCTCAGGTTAAAAAAAATAAGGATAAGTATCAATTGGTAGCTTTTGGTTCTTCTCCTTCAACAACTAAAGGACTTCTTTCAGAGGGAGAAAGTGATCTTTTGGCATTGGCAGAAATAATTAAAAGACTTCATAGGGATAGTGGAATTAAGACAAAAAATGTAGCTACTGCTCTACCTCAAGATCAAGTTTTTACCCGAATAATAACTCTTCCTCCTCTTTCTGAGAGTGAAATAGAATCAGCTTTACAGTGGGAAGCAGAACAATATGTTCCCCTTCCTCTTTCAGAGGTGATCTTGACTCACGAATTAATAGGAAAAGTAAAGGAAGACGCTAAAGAAAACATAGAATTACTTTTAGCCGCTGCCCCCAAATCTTTAGTAGAGAAAACAATTAAAGTTTTGAAAATGGCAGGATTAAATCCTGTGAGTATAGAAATGGAAATAATCTCTATGGCTCGGAGTTTAATAGCTCCTAATAATGAGCAGGTTTTATTAGTTGATATTGGGGCAAAAGCAACTGATTTGGCAATAGTAGAAAATGGAGCGGTTGTTTTTGTTTATTCTATTCATACAGCCGGAGAGGCTTTAACAAGAGCTGTTAGTTTAGAGTTGGGGTTGGAATCTTCACAGTCAGAGGCATATAAAAAAAGTTATGGTGTAGATCCAGAAAAACTCGAAGGAAAGGTAAGTACTGCTCTTAAACCCGTTTTAAGTACGATAGTAAGTGAGATTAAAAAAGCAGTTCAATTTTATGAAGAGAAAGGAAAAAGTATTCAAAGAATAGTTCTTAGTGGTGGAGGGGCAGGATTACCTGAAATAAATACCTTTTTAGCAAAAGAACTTAATTTAGAGGTTCAAGTAGGAAATCCATTTATTCAAATAATGGAGGATAGTCTTTTAGAGAAAATCCCTATATATGAAAGGAGTTTATACTCTGTTGCGGTGGGTTTAGCGATGAAAGAAATTTAAATGTATGAAAACGGAAATTGATTTTTTAAAAACTTACGAAAAAAAGAATATACAAGGAAAAAATATAATTCGCTTTTTAAGCGGAGGATTAATCTTAATTACTCTATTTTATTGTATTTTTTTAATGGGATTATTTGTCTATTGGAAAATTTTAAATAAAAATCTCAATGAGATAAATAATAAAATTGAGTTAAAGAAAACTGAAATTAAGCAGTATCAAAAAAAAGAGTCACTATATTTTCTTTTGAAGGATCAACTTTCTTCTCTTTCTAAACTTATTTCTAAAGATGAAGTTAATTATTCTCAAATTCTTTCTTTGATTTTGCAGATTGCGGAGAATAAAGTAGAAATATCTGAAGTAAAAATTTCTTCTCAAGGAGAGACAAAAATTTCCGCCCTGGCTCCAACTACCTTTTCTTTGGCGAGTTTTTTAGATGAAATAACAAAAAGTAAAGATATAGAAAATTTTTCTAAAATCACCCTGAATTCTTTAACAAGACAAAAAGAGGGTAATTATAAT
>CAZFCI010000027.1:0-13467 GCA_964517525.1 uncultured Clostridia bacterium
TTTTAATAAGTTCCATGTCAAACTCCTTTACCATATCTCCTCCCTGACTTAGTAAAGTCAGGAATATTTTATCATTTTCATGGACATTTAATTTTGATCTAACCAGATACATTTCGTGGACATTTTATATGATCTAACGCGGGGTCTTGCAAAATTTTTCTAAATGTTTTATATTAAAGTCTCGGGGTCGTAGTTCAGATTGGTTAGAACGCCGGCCTGTCACGCCGGAGGTCGCGGGTTCAAGTCCCGTCGGCCCCGCCATTTTTATCAATAAACAAAAATAACAAATAAAGACTCCTCTTCAAAGCAGAAAATTGACTTTCATTCTCTGCTAAAGTTAAATTAATATAAATGAAAAGCTTAAAGGTTCTTTCCCCATTTCTTCTTGGTTTTTTCTGCCTTGGTTTTCAAATAATAATCATAAGAGAGTTCTCTGCTGTATTCTGGGGTAATGAGCTTAACTTTGGATTGATCCTTGGTTTCTGGCTTCTCTGGGAAGGGCTTGGAGCTTTAATTGCTGAAAGAATTCATTTCAGCGAGGATAAAATCTATAATTTTTATTTAATTACAATTTTCTTTTTTTCTTTTTCCCTGATACTTTTAAGATTAAACAGGTTTTTAATCCATAAGCTCCCGGGAGAAATTCCTCCCTTTCACTGGATTATATTCTTTTCAGCTCTTTTCACTCTTATGGTCTCTTTTCTCCTTGGAATTCTCTTTGTTCTGAATGTAAAACTTTTAAACGAAAGACTGGGAATAACTTATATCCTTGAAAGTTTAGGTTCTTCTTTCGGCTCAATATTTGTTTATTTTTTTATTGTACCCTACACATCCAACTGGATGGGAACAACAATTGTAGGATTAATAGGGATTTTACTCCTTCTACTTATTTTCAGACCAAATTTAAAACTTTTTTCCCTTTCATTTTTGCTTGTCTTTATTCTTTTAATTTTTGGTTTTTTTGCTGACAATTTCTTTGCAAAAAAATACTGGTCTCCTTTAGAGCTAATAATTTCAAAGGATTCAAAATTTGGAAAGATTTCTGTTGTTGATGAGAAGGGAGAGTTATCTGTTTACGAAAATAGTATGCTCTCTTTTTCTTCCCATGAAAGGGAAGGTGGTGAGGAAAGTGTTCATTTTCCTATTCTTTTGACCAAATCTCCAAGAGAGATTCTGATAATAGGTGGTGGCTTTGGAGGAACTTTAAGGGAAGCTGTCAAATACAAAGATGTCAAAATCGATTATCTTGAGCTTGATCCTGAAATAATAAGAATCTCAGAGGGTTTTAAAGATTTTAAAGAATTTTTTGAAGAGGAAATGATAAGATTCCACTGGGGGGATGCAAGAAGTTTTCTGCAGAGGGAGAGAAAAAAATGGGATTGCATAATAATGAGTCTTCCGGAGCCTATAAATGCCCAGATCAATAGACTTTATACAAAAGAGTTTTATAACCTTGTAAAAGAAAGGTTAAAAAATGGGGGGATATTCTCTTTCAAGGTTCTCTCATCAGCGGAGTATATAAATTTAGACCTTCAAAAAGTCCTTTCAATTCATTTTGTCACGCTAAAAAGCGTATTTCCATATGTAAATTATATTCCAGGTGGAACCTGTATTTTTTTGGCTTCGAAAGAGCCTTTTGAAGTAAGCGTTGAGTTGATACTCCAAAAAAAGAAAGAGCTCGGCATAGAGACATCCTTCATAAATGAAAGATACTTAATGATGAGGATGTCACCTATTAGGTATACATTGCTTGAGTCTGCATTAAAAACTGAGCAAAGGATAAATTCAGATTTTAATCCCTCTTTATATCTTTTTCAGCTTAATTATCTGAGCGGTTATCATGGTAAAATGGAAAAAAAATTCTTCAGTTTTCTTATCTCAGTTCCAACCTTTTGGCTTATTGAACTTCCATTGATTATATTTGCAGTTTTTGTTCTTTTTAAACTTATTTTAAGAAAGGGTCGCTCTTACATGATACCAGTATTTGGAATAGGGTTTACAACCCTTTCAATGGAAATTCTAATAGTTCTCGCTTATCAGGTTTTCTACGGTTATTTTTATGGAAGGATAGCTCTTCTTTTATTTTCTTTTATGGTTGGTCTTACAATTGGCTCATCTCTTACAAAAATTTGCATTAAACCATCTCCACAAATTCTTTCAATTTTTCAGTTTTTAATGTTCTCTCTCACAGGCTTGTCTTATCTGTTCTTCAAAATTCCTGTTTCAATAATAGCCGGTTCATTATGTCATCTTCTAATTTTCTTTATTCTATTCTTCTACGGTCTAATTAGCGGTTCAATTTTCATAATTGCCAATGAATTATTCATTGAAGAAAAGAAACAATTTGGGCTTGGATGGGCTGTTGATCTTGGTGGCTCTACAATCGGAGCTCTTTCTATCTCAGCGATCCTTCTACCCGTTGCTGGGTTCTTCCCCATTCTCAAATTCTTCTTGATTTTCAATTTACTCATTTTCCTTTACACCTTTAAAAAATAACAAGAAATTTTTTAAACCTCTTGACAAATAGGGTAATTTTTTGATATATTAGCAATCTAATAATAAGATTGCTAAGGAGGTGAATATGAAAATTAGACCTTTACATGACAGGGTTCTCCTCAAGAGAATTGAGGAGAAGGAAGTAAAAAAAGGTGGGATTATAATCCCTGATACTGCAAAAGAAAAGCCCCAGCAAGCAAGTGTAATTGCTGTTGGAAAAGGAAAGATTCTTGAAGATGGCAAGGTGATTCCCCTTGATGTAAAAGAAGGAGACACTGTGCTGATTGGTAAGTATGCTGGGACAGAAGTCAAGATAGATGATGAGGAATACTTGATTGTTCGTGAGGATGAAATCCTCGCAATAATTTCAAAGTAAGGAGGTGAAATATGGCAAAGAATATAACCCATGGCGATGAAGCAAGAAATGCTATATTGAGGGGAGTTAATCTCCTCGCTGATACAGTGAGAGTAACCCTTGGTCCTAGGGGAAGAAATGTAGTTCTTGAGAAGAAGTTCGGATCTCCTGTTATAACAAAGGATGGAGTGACAGTTGCAAAGGAAATTGAGCTCAAGGATCCCCTTGAGAACATGGGTGCTCAGATGGTTAAAGAGGTTGCATCAAAAACCTCTGATGTTGCAGGAGATGGAACAACAACTGCAACTGTTCTCGCTCAGGCTATTTACAAGGAAGGTCTTAAGTATGTCCTTTCTGGCGCCAACCCAATGCTTGTTAAGAAAGGTATTGATAAAGCTGTTGAGGTGATAGTTGATGAGCTGAAAAAGCTGAGCAAGAATGTTGAAGGGAAAATGGTTGCTCAGGTTGCCTCAATTGCTGCAAACAATGATGAAGAGATTGGAAAGATTATTGCTGATGCAATGGATAAGGTTGGAAAAGATGGGGTTATAACTGTTGAAGAGGCAAAGTCCCTTGAAACCACAATGGAAGTTGTGGAAGGTATGCAGTTTGACAGAGGGTATCTCTCACCCTATTTTGTCACAGATGCTGAAAGGATGGAATGCGTTCTTGAGAACCCATTGATTCTTTTACACGAAAAGAAAATTTCCAATCTTAGAGAACTTCTCCCACTCCTTGAGCAGGTTGCAAAGTTGGGAAGACCTCTTCTCGTTATCGCAGAGGATGTTGAGGGAGAAGCTCTTGCAACTCTTGTAGTTAACAAACTGAGAGGAACATTAATGTCAGCTGCAGTTAAAGCTCCTGGATTTGGCGACAGAAGAAAGGCAATGCTCGAGGATATTGCAATCCTAACTGGTGGGAAGGTGATAACTGAAGATATAGGAGTAAAACTTGAGAATGTAACCCTCGACTGGCTCGGAGAAGCAAAGAGAGTGGTTATTGACAAGGACAATACAACAATTGTTGAGGGTAAAGGTGATCCAAAAGCTATTGAGGCAAGAATTAAGCAGATAAGGGTTCAGATTGAGGAGACAACATCAGACTATGACAGGGAGAAGTTGCAGGAAAGACTTGCGAAGATGGTTGGTGGAGTTGCTGTAATTAGGGTAGGAGCGGCAACAGAAACAGAGCTAAAAGAGAAAAAGGCAAGGGTTGAGGATGCAATGCATGCTACAAAGGCAGCTGTTGAAGAAGGGATAGTCCCTGGTGGCGGAGTTGCTCTTCTGAGATGTATTCCTGTCCTTGAAAAGCTAAAGCTCGACGGAGACATGCAGATTGGAGTTAACATAATGAAGAAGGTTCTCGAGGAGCCAATAAAGTGGATTTCCAACAATGCTGGATGGGAAGGGAATGTGGTTGTTGAGAAGGTAAAGGAAATGAAGACAACATGGGGATTTGATGCCCTTTCCGAGAAGTATGTTGATATGATTGAGGCTGGAATTATTGACCCCACAAAGGTGGTCAGGATAGCAGTTCAGAATGCTGCTTCTGTAGCATCCCTTCTGCTAACAACTGATGCCCTTGTCTCAGAAATCCCAGAGGAAGAAAAGCACTCTAAGTATCCCACTCCTCCATCCGATATGTATTAAAAATAATCTAAGAAATTCCAAAGGAAGGGTCTTTTGACCCTTCCTTTTTTTTATAAATAAGGAAATGAGCTTCCTTAAAATGGATAAAAAATATCCACTTTGTTCTTTTTGATGATTGAAAAGTCTTTTATTTTTAAGATTTTTTTTATGGCATGAATTTTGATACTTCAAAAAATGGAGGAAACGATGAATGATAGAGGAGTTACTGTAGTTGAACTTTTGATTGTCATAGTAATAATTGCTGTCCTTGCTGGTATGTTTTTTATTGGTTATTCAGGTGCAAGAAAGAGGATAGATATTGATAATGCAGCCAATTCAATTGCTACCACCTTAATGGATTTGAGACTTAGTTCAATGACAACAGATAAACTTCGAGGATTTATGACAGAAACTGGCTGTATAAGTGGAAGGGACTGTTATGCCACCTTTACATTCGATGATAAAAATGGAAATTACAGGATAGAAAATGATGAGATAACAGAAGTTTCATACTTTAATCTTCCTAAAAGTCTTACATTTGAATACACTCCTCCAGATACTTCTCTGATGATATTCTTTGATAAAAGAGGGTTGCCTCGAGATCAGAATGGGAACTTCGCCCAAAAATCCTTCAAAATTGTTTTAGTAGGAGCTAAAAAGATAGAAAGGACAATTGATATTTCAATGAGAGTTGCAATTAAAAAATAACAGGAGGAGATTATGAAGGAGAAGGGATTCACACTAATTGAATTGTTAATTTCCTTAGCTTTATTTGTGGTTTCTATCCTTTTACTTTTTCAGCTTGTTCTTCTTGCAATGAGGGTAAATTTGATCAATTCAAAAAGGAACAGTGCAGTGATGACAGCCTTCACTGAAACAGAAAAAGTGAAAGCAAAGAGATTTGAAGATATCAAAGATGAATTTACAGAAGTTTACAAGGAGGGAACATTTTACTTTGTTCAAAAAAAGGTTTCTATTCCGGAAGGGAAACCTGAGCTCAGGGAGATAAAAATAGGAGTCTATTGGGGTATGGAGGCAGCAGTTGGACCTTCTGGTTCTGGAAGAAGTCGGTTCAATGAATGTATGAGGGATAACATGGACATAGAGCAATGCAAGTCTATTCCCCATCATTCCTATGAATATACTTTCACCATTGCGGAGGCATTATGAGAAACCAGAAAGGATTCACATTGATTGAGCTTCTTGTAAGCTCAATTATAATTGTAATGGCACTTATTGCAATTTTTGCGGTCTACACTGCATTCATAAGACAGTCAGCAAAGCAGAGGTTCATTTCAGAAGAAGAAATGGAGGAGAGGACTGCTCTTTATCTTCTCCAGAGGGATATTTTCATGGCGGGCTTTGGTCTTCCATCTGAAGTCTTATCAATCGAAAGCAGAAATCAAAATAGCAGTTTCGATGAGATAATTTTAAGGGGAACATACATTACTCTGGAGAAAGCAGGAGAGTCTGCTTCCACTGTAACTGCGGTCAATTCCAATTTGGTTACTGTAAAGAAATTAAAGGAGAGAGGGAATATAGAAGCAGGATACTGGGTTGTTTTTATGGATCCCTTCACTAAGAAGGTTATAAATAACAGTAGCGCAACAAATTTTTGTTACAGAGTTGTATCCACGAGCGATTCTGGAACTCCACCTGATGAGCTGAGAACCCTTTCATTCTCGGTTACCCTTGAAGATGTTTTAACTCCAGGGACTATTGTATATGGAGTGACTGAGAAGGCACAGCCAAGAAATCCCTTTTATGCTGAGGTCACATACACCCTCCAACCCTCTGATCCAAAGGACAAATGTCCTCCAGGATGTATGAGATTTGTAAGGAATGAGGTTTCTGCAAATCAGAATACCCAGACCATATTGCCCTGTGTTGCAGATGTTCAGTATGCTTATCAGCTTATGGATTCTGATGGTAATACGAAATGGGAGAATGATTTGTCTTCTTATAGTTATGATATCATAATGGATCAGCTAAAATTGGTAAGGGTAAATCTTCTTATTCCAATGGCAAGATTGGGACAATTTATAACAATACCACATCCGAAAAACTTTGAAAAAATTGAGGATAGAACATACACTTTTACATCGGAGCAACGAAAATATAGATGGAAAATTGTAACCTTAGAATTAAAACCGAGGAATTTGCTATGAAAGAAAAAGGTATAGCTCTTCCAACAACATTAGTAGTAATGGTTTTCATGCTGATCATAGGAGGTTTAACCCTTTACATTGCTGTGGTCAGCATGAAGGTTTCAGGGATTGCAAAGGGATACCTTTCCGCCTTTGAGGCAGCTGAAAGTGGAGTTGAAAAGGCAATTCACAAGATTCTCACAACACCATCAATAATTCAGGACCAGAATGAAAGAAAGATTGAAGAGGAAGTCTCTGTTATGGGTGAAAGATATAAGATAGAAGCTGAAATAATCTTCCTGAATGTTTCCAATTTACCTGGTGGAGCTGGTCCTGTTTTCCCTCCTGAGACAGCAAAGTATGGAAGGAACTGCCTTGTATACAGGATTGACTCAAAGGCATACTCTCTAAGGGAAAGGGTTTCTGCATCTCAAGAGGGATTTTTGGGCTCAGCATCCTATAAATACAAACCAATGACAACCCTTTCCTGTATCTATATTAAGGTTTTGTGAGGAGGGAGAAAATGAGAAAATATGTTATTTTATTTCTGATTTTTAGTTTCTCGACTTTTTTACTTTTTTCCCAGGAAAAGAGAGAGGTCTCAGGCAGGCTTGAAAAAATAACAAAAAATTCAATAACAGTTGATGGAAAGATTTATTCATTGTCAGACGAACTCGTGGTTAAGGAAAAGGATGGCAAAATCATTAAAGATGAAGAGGAAAAGCTGGATCTAAATTTATTTAGAGCAGTTGAAAAGGTAAAGATTGTTATTTTTGAGGAAAAGGTAAAAGAGATAGTTATTGAACTCAGAAGAGAGTAGGAGGAAGCCATGAAAAAAATAATTTTAAATTTAATTTTAATCATTATTCTCACATCTCCTTCAATCTCTCAGATTATGGCTGATTATTGCGCTGTCCCTCCCTATATAAGCACATCTATTACTCCCAATGTTCTTCTAATATTTGACAATTCAGGATCTATGATGAGCCTTGCCTATCCTGCTACTTTTGATAGAAACCGATTGTACTATGGATATTTCGATCCAACAAAGAGATACAGCTATTCCACTCAAGCGGGAGGCTATTTCTATGAAGATGCAAATGGGCAGTGGTCAGGAAACTGGCTAAACTGGGCAACAATGAGAAGGGTTGATGTTGCAAAGAGAGTTATGGTTGGTGGACTTTGTGTAAACAGGGCAAATCCTTCTTCCGTTAAATATCTTGTTGGTGAGCCTAACCCTGACAGAGATTTTTATAGAGGATGGTTCAATGATAACACTTTTCCTTATCAAACCCCATACCATGGAAATTACTATTATGGAAACAGATACGGAAGACTTTATGTGGATGATGATACAAGTCCTTTTTCAAATCCTATAGCCTACTATACAATAACAGTTTCCATTGGGACTCAAGAACCCTTAGGAGTTGTTCAGAAAACCGCAGATAAGGTTAGATGGGGATTAATGTTTTTTAACACTGGGAATTACTTTGAGCAGGGTAGGAATAGAGATGGAGGGCAACTTCAGAATGATATTGGAGATTTAAACACCTCTATTGTTACCAATATAGAAAATATAACTCCCGACACATGGACTCCATCGGCAGAAGCTCTTTACGAGGCTGTAAGAGTATTTCAAGGGGGTAAATCTGCTTATAATGGTGGTATAAACTATTCTTCAAAAGACCCAATCCAGTATTACTGCCAGAAGAATTTTGTAATATTTGTTACAGATGGAAACCCCACAATGGACAAGAATATTCCGGGGGGTTATTGGGGGAATCCAAATCCTTCACCACCAGGGAATAGTCCTGAAGGAGTTCCATTGCCAAATATCAACATAGAAACATATATGGCAATGATAAATAGCAATGAAGGAGGGAGCCCATATTGCAGATCAGCCTATGATCAGGTCACATCAGATTGTGGATACGATGCTTCGGATGGAACATTTTATCTTGAGGGTGTAGCCTACTGGGCTCATATAACTGATTTAAGACCTGATGTTTCTAATTATCCAAAGTCAAAAGGGAAACAGAACCTTCACATTTACACAGTTTTTGCCTTTGCTCCTCAAGAATCAATTATTTTGAAACTTGCAGCGAAATACGGTGGATTTGACGATATGAATGGAAACGATAGACCAGACCTTCAGGCTGAATGGGATAAAAATGGGGATGGGGATCCTGACAATTACTATCAAGCTTCTGGTGGATATGATCTTGAGAGAGCCCTTATTTCAGCAATAAATGACATACTTCAGAGAACCTCTTCTGGAACAGCAGCATCAGTCCTTTCCACATCAACAAGAGGGGCGGTTTCGATGCTTCAGGCATTCTTCACTCCAAAATATGTAACGGTGGATAAGGAACTAACATGGACAGGTCATCTCCAGTATTTGTGGCTTGATCCAAGATTTAATGTGAGGGAAGATACTGTAAGAGATGATAGATTAATTTTGAATCAGGATAAGATAATTCAACCTTATTTGGATCTTTCTACAAATGATATCAAAGTCAGATATTTTTCAGACAACGATTATGACGGAAAACCTGATTTCCCTTGCACTCCGGAAAGAATTGGATCCTTTGAGGAGATAAAAGCAATATGGAGAGCTGAAAATCGTTTGCTCCTTCGCAATCCTGATGATAGAACGATATATACATTCCTTGATACCAACAAAAATGGAAGACCTGATAGTAATGAATTCATTGAGTTCAAAACTTCTGAAGCCTCTCGACTTGCTCCTTATTTTCGAGTTTCATCTTCCGAAGCTGAAAAATACATTAGATATATAAGGGGTGAAGATATTGATATATGTCTCGATCCTCCTACATGCTCAACCTTTGGGCACAGAGACAGAACAATTTTAGAAAAAGTCTGGAAATTGGGTGATATTGTCCATTCCACACCAAGAATTGTTGGTAATATTCCCCTTAACACTTACCACATTGATTATATGGACACAACATATCAGGAATTTGTTAAAAGTAATGAACCTTCCAATCCCACTCTTTACGAGAGAAGGGAAAATGTTGTTTATTTTGGTGCCAATGACGGAATGCTCCACTGTGTAAATATGGGAAAGCTTAAAGAGGATAAAAATCCAAATAATCCTGCTCAAAAAGCCCATCTTGAGGGTGAGGATAGGGGAGAAGAGCTTTGGGCTTACATTCCTTACAATCTAATTTCTCAAACTCCCTGGATTGGTTATCCCGATTACTGCCACATTTACTATGTTGATGGAAGAACCCTTGTCTTTGATGCAAGTATAAATGGTCCTTCAAATGGAACCAAGACAAAGGAAAGCTGGAGGACAATACTCATTGGAACAATGAGACTTGGAGGGAAGCCTATAAGTATAGCAGGAGATTTTGGGCTCGGTAATGAGACAAGGACTTTCAGGTCAGCAATTTTTGCAATGGATGTTACAGATCCAAGGAATCCTTCCCTATTGTGGGAATTTACAGATCCTGATCTTGGTTTCACCACTTCATTCCCAACAGTAGTTAGATTTGGAGATAGGAGTGCAAATGGTGATTGGTATCTTGTTTTTGGGAATGGTCCTGAAAACTTCTCAGGAAGAAATCAGACAAAATCTCCAAAACTTTATGTTGTTGATCTCAGAACAGGAAATCTTCTCAGAAAGATTGAAATTTCTTCGAGCATAAAAGGTTATTTGGGTGATGTAATTGCCATTGACCCTGAAAAGGATTATCAGGTTGACACAATCTATGCTGGAACCATTGAGATGAGCAACAATCCTCCCCTTGTTGGTAGGCTCCTCAGAATTCAGACAATGGAGAATCCTGATCCCAATTCATGGGTTGTTTCAACTCTTGTGAATCCACAGCGTCCAATAACTGCTTCTCCTGAGGTTGTTTTTGACGAGAGGAGAAATATTTGGGTTCTTTTTGGAACAGGAATATTCTTAAGTGTTGAGGATAAAACTTTGACTTCTCCCCAATCCCTTATTGGAGTTAAAGATGAGAACTGGAACGGTTATACAGGAAGTGGAACAGTTAATTTGAATCAGTTATTTACTATGGATTTGTCTGACAACTCAACAGCCAATGACTACGATGTAACTGCAGAGATCGAGGATTTCACATGTTACTGTAATGGGGTTGAGGTTCCTGAGATGATTCAAAGGGATGCAAATGGTAAGAAGACAGGTTGCCAGTATCCTGCAGAAAAGGTTGTAACCTATGTAAAAAATGCGAAGGTTGGAACTACCAACTGGAAGGAGCATTTAAACACTGTAACAACCCAGTATAAAGGATGGAGGCTCATAATACCATCTGGAGAAAGATGCATCACAAAGCCTTTTGTTATTGCAGGACTTGCAGATTTCCTCGTTTACACTCCAACAGATGATCCCTGCTCTATGGGTGGAGAGACAAAAATGTATACCCTTTTTTATCAAACAGGAACAGCATTCCTCCAGCCAATCTATCTAACTCCATCAGCTGTATCTGGCTCTAAACTTCAGAGAGCAATCTCCCTCGGTCCTGGAGCTCCTCCTCCTGGTGAGGGAGTTTCTGCTGCAATAACAAAGGAAGGAAATATAGAGAAATTTGTTCAGGTTTCAACTGGTGTTGTCATTCAGGGACTCCAGCAACCACCTTACAATATAAAGAGTAGAATTGTTCACTGGATGGAAAAGTAAAATAAAGGAAAACGATTTAAAGAACAAAAATTTTTGTTACCTTGTTGGTGCTAAAGCTATAAGTGCTCTCATAAGTTTGAAGCCCTCGATAAAATCTTTTGTTGTAAAGCTTACTCCTCTTCCACTCATTCTTTTAACATTAGGAATTAGTTCTGCCATCTCAGCCTGAGAAGAGTAAAGGAACTCTATTTCAAAATTGAAAGGTGGATTTAGTCTAAATGGCTTAATGCTTGACAAATTCTTCAAGGCTTCCTTTACTCCTTCCTTTATCCTCTTTCTTGCTTCATCCATTGGAAGGAGTTTTGCCGATGTTCTTCCGAAGCTTTCCTTCACTGCAACAGTGACAACTTTGCCACCGAGGATTGATTTAGCCTGCTTACAAACTTCTGAATCTCCACTTACAAAGATAACTGGAACATTAAAATAGCCTGCGACAAGGGCATTTAGACCGAGCTCTGGCATTTCCAATCCATTGACTTTTATTGAGTAGATTGAGGCTCCAGAATATGTGTGATCAAGAATTGATGATGCTGTTCCAGCTTTTGAGTGATAACCAATAAAAATGCAAGCGTCAAAGCTACTGTCAATCCCTTGCATCATTGAGAGGGGTTTGGGAGAACCTGAGATAAGAATTGCTTTAGGATGCAAATCATTGGGAATTATGTTCCTCATACTTCCATGGGAATCATTAACAACAACTTCAACAGCTCCTGCTTCTAATGCTCCCTCAACAGCAGAATTTACATCCTCTGCCATCCATTTTCTTGCAATGTTATAATCATGACCCTCAGGGGAAACTTGCTCAGAATGAACAATTCCAGAGATACCTTCCATATCAGCTGAAATGAAGATTTTTAACTTCTTCTCTTGAGCAGAAACAATCGATACTAAAATAAAAACCATAAGGAAAAAAATTCTAATAAACCTCATATTCCACCTCCTGAAAAATTAACTCTTTTTAAATTTTAATCAATTTTTCCTTCTTTTCCAATCCTTGCAAGGTAGATACCCAAGAATATAATCAGAGCTCCTACAACTAAATTTGAGGTAATCTGTTCAGATAGAATGAAATGAGCAAAAATAACTGCAAAGACAGGTTGAAGATTTGAATAAATTGCTGTTTGACTATTTCCTACCTTCTTAACAGAGATAAACCATATTACAAGGGAAAGAGAGAGGGCAAAGGCTCCAGAGTATATTAGCCATAACCACGCTTGAAATGATATTGAGGAGAAGGGTAGCTCCTTAATTTCCTTTATTGAAAAAGGGAAGAAGAGAAGGGAGCCGATAGTCATTGTTATTCCAGTAAATTTAAGGGGTGAGTATATTTTAAGGAGGGGCTTTGAGGAAACTGAGTAGTAAGCCCAGAGAATCACCGCAAGGGCAAGAAGGAGGTCACCTTTCAATGTCTGAGATGAAAGATGAATTTCACCTTTCCCCCTTATTACAATGTAAAGTCCAACAAAGCCAAGAAAAATCCCCAACCATCCTATTGGTTTTATTTTTTCATGTTTAAAGTAGGAGCTGAAAATTGATATTACAATAGGAGATGTTCCAAGGATTACAGAGGTGTTGGATGCAGTTGTAAAATTTATTCCCCTTATAAAAAGGAACTGGTAAATTGTGTGTCCAAGTATTGAAAGGAGAATAATTTTTAGGATATCTTTTTTCTCTATGTATAGGTTTTTCTCAAAAATTAATATTGCGAGAATTAAAAGAAAAGATGAGAGAAGTAGTCTGATTCCATTGAAAGGGATAGGGGGGATTTCCTTAAGGGAAATTTTTATTAGAGAGAGATTTAGACCCCATATTAGAATTACTATTAACATCAGAGTATCGACTTTTGTGAATCTTTTGCTCATTTGTAAATTAATTATGATATAATATTAACCTTTAAAAGGCAATTGCAGGAAATGAAAAAATACGGTGAAGAGGCAATAGAAAAAGCAGTTCTTGAGGTTTGGGAAAATCCTTTTCCTGATAGGGATTATACAATTGAGATAACTTTTCCAGAGTTCACATGCCTGTGTCCAAGATCTGGCTACCCTGATTTTGCCACAATAAAAATAAATTACATACCCGATAAATACATAATTGAGCTTAAATCATTGAAGCTTTATCTCAACAAATTCAGGAATCAGTATATTTCCCATGAAGAGGCTACAAATAGGA
>CAZFCI010000028.1:0-2936 GCA_964517525.1 uncultured Clostridia bacterium
ATATAATATTTATGAATAGAATTGAAAGAATTGTAGAGTGTTTAAAAAAATATGAACCTGAGAAGATAATACTTTTTGGTTCTTACATCCGTGGGGAGGCTGACGAGCTAAGCGATCTTGATTTTGTAGTGATTAAAAAAACAAAAAAAAGATTTATAAGAAGATTAATAGAAGCAGCTAAGTTGATTGATAATAATCTTGGGAAAGTCGACATTTTTGTCTACACGCCTGAAGAATTTAAAAGAATGGTAGAAGATGAAAATCCTTTTATAGAACAAGTTTTGAAAGAAGGGAAGGTAGTTTATGAAGCTAAATAAGGAAGATGCTCTCCGCTGGCTTGAACAGGCAGAGCACAACCTTAAGGTAGCAGATAACAATTTTAAGGCAAAATTTTATTCAGATACTTGCTTTATGGCAGAACAAACAGCACAAATGGCGCTAAAGGCATTTATTATTTATCACAAAAAAAGATTAATTTGGGAACATTCAATTCAAGAGCTTTCGACAATTTCTTTCCAATATGATAAAGATTTTGAAAAATTTATAGAGTTCGGAAAAATCTTAGACAGATACTATATCCCCACCCGTTATCCTGATGCATTGGCAAGACCAGCAGTCCCTTACAAGACTTACACAGGGAGGGACGCGAAAGAAGCATTAGAGTTTGCAAGGGAGATTTTAAAAAAGGTAAAAGAGAAGATAGTCTCAAAAACCCCAGATTGAAGAGTTTGAGATAATTTCACCAATGCCCCGAAATTTCTAAATTTCCCCTTTTTCTTTGAAGGAATAATAAATCCCATCTCCTATTATTATATGATCAAGAACTTCTATTCCCATTATCTTTCCAGCTGATGCTATCTTTTTTGTAATCTCCCTATCGTAATCACTTGGAGTTGGATCTCCTGAAGGATGATTGTGAAAGAGAATTATGGAGGAGGCAAGCTCTAAAATTGCATAATGGAAAATTTCCCTTGGATGAACTATACTTGATTGAAGATCTCCTTCAGAGATAATCTTTTCAGCTTTTATATTATTTTTTGTATCGAGAATTAAGATACCAAACTTTTCATTTTTTGCACCTTTGAATCTTGGAGAAAGAAAGGAGAAAACATCTTCTGGACCTTTAATTTTTACCTTCTCCCTTCCCTTTGCCCTCATCCCCCTTCTTCCAAGCTCTATTGCAGCAAGAATTGATGCAGCCTTTGATTTTCCAATACCTTTTATCGCTGAAAGTTCTTTAAAATCCATGCAAAGAAGCCTCTCAAGACCTCCAGTTTTACTTATTAACCCCTTTGCAAGATCAAGGGCTGAAGCTTCTTTTGTTCCTGTTCTTAGCAGTATAGCTATTAGTTCCACATCGGAGAGGGAACTCGCTCCATTCCTTTCAAGCCTTTCCCTCGGTCTTTCCCTTTCTGGAAGGTCCTTTATCTTTGCCTTTTTTAAATCAATCTTATCCATTGAGCCTTGAATCTATCTCAGGTAGTATCTCTCCTGCTTTCCCTTTAAAGAAGAAATCTGCATAAGAGGTTAGGGGTGTCTCAGAAATATTAATCTCAACAATTATCCCTCCCCTTCTCTTTGTGAGAAAGGGTAATGAGGCTGCAGGATATACAACAGATGATGTCCCGACAACAAACATAACATCAGATGAATTGGAAATTTCTTCAGCCATCTCAACATCTTCAATGGAAAGAGATTCTCCAAACCACACAACATGGGGTCTTAGAAGGGCTCCACAATTTTCACATTTTGGAGGTGTCTCTTTCAAAGGAACATCCCTGTTTTCAGTTACTATCCCTTCCCTCGTGCATCTCACCTTCCATATGTTTCCGTGAAGCTCAACAATGTTTTTTGAACCAGCAAGTCTGTGGAGACCATCTATGTTTTGGGTTATAACCCAGAAAGAAGGAAAAATATTCTCCCATTTTGCAATTGTTATGTGACCCATATTAGGTTTTGCTTTACCTATTATTTCCCTCCTCCAGTTATACCATTCCCAGACGAGAACAGGGTCTTTTGCAAAGGCATATGGAGTTGCAAGCTCCTCTGCCCTGTATTTCTTCCAGAGTCCATCCTCTCCCCTAAATGTTGGAATACCACTCTCTGCAGATATTCCAGCTCCCGTTAAAACCGAAACTTTTTTTGCTTTACTTAAAAAATTGATTAACTCTTCAGGAACCATCCTTAAAAGGACTCAAGTTTCTTCAAATCAACTGAATTAAGAAAATCGTGCAATGTGTTTACCTTTTCAATATTGTTTCCTTCTGCCTCAACGATAAATCTATTCTTCACTATCACTGTCAAGCTTCCTCTTTTCTCGGAAGGGTAAAATTCCTCAATGGCTGGGTATCCTTTGACTGTTGTCGTCTTTTTATAATGTTCTTCATCCTCTTCCTCATAGCCACTTTGAATAAATATTGAAAAGGGAGCGATCATCATAGAATAACCTGCTGTGTCGGTTATTTTAAGAGTAACCTCAGCCTCTCCGAGGGCATAATCAGCTTCTGCATTGGAAATTCCAAACTGTCCAAAGGCAGTCCTTTCTCCCCTCGGGTTCCTCCTCTCCCATCCTTTAAAGTCAGGGAGTAATTCCTTTAAAGCTCTGAAGTCCACAGCCTCTATCTTCCCTTTAGTTGCCTGCATCTCCTTTGCAGTCTCTTCCAAAGCCTTTCCAAATTGCTCAATACTTTTTGCTGCTTTCTCCAATTCCTTTGCCTCTTTTGTCTGCTTCTTACAGGAAAAGGTAAAGATTAACATTAACCCAACTAATAATATCAAATTTTTTTTCATTAAAACCTCCTAGGTGAAAATATGGTATTTAAATTTTTTGCTAAGTTTGGTAAAAAAGAGACCGGAAGAGGGGTGAGACTCCATGTTTCCTGAGCTTTTAGGCTCACAAAGGAGTAAGTCTTCTGCTCTCCCGGTCTCATATTGGT
>CAZFCI010000029.1:0-3043 GCA_964517525.1 uncultured Clostridia bacterium
AAGTTAATTTCAATGTTGACCCGATGAGGCTGGGAGGCAGAGGAGATTATGAAAAGCTTGTTCTTGAGATATGGACAAATGGAACTATTAAACCCCAGGAAGCGCTTTCAATGGCTTCAAAGATATTAAGGGAACATCTTGCCATCTTCCTTACTGTTCCTGATAGAGTTGAAATAAAAGAGGAAGCAGAAGTAGAAGAGATACCTTACATAGAACAGTTGGAAATCCTTTCAAAAAGTATTGATGAGCTCGATGATCTCCAGCAGAGAACCATAAACGCTATAAAACAGGCTAAGTTTAAATGGGTTTATGAGCTGGTGGAGAGAAATTACGACGATCTTTTGAAGAACAAGGTTGTTGGACAGAAAGCCCTAAGCGAGGTAAAGGATGTTCTTGAGAGGAACAGTCTTTCTTTTGGCATTACGCTTCACCCAAAACTGAAAGAAATGATATTGAAAAAGATAGAGGAAGAAAAGGAGGAAGAAGAGAAAGATGAGACATCAGATTGATAAAAGAAAACTCGGTAGAACCTCTGAACATAGATTGGCGGTTTTGAGGAATCTTGCTACCTCTCTTTTTGAGAGGGAAAGGGTAATGACAACCGTTGCCAAGGCAAAGGAGCTGAGGAGATTTGCTGAAAGAGCAATTACTCTTGCAAAGGATGGTACCATTCATTCGAGAAGACTTGCTCTGAAGTATGTTTGGAAAAAAGAAGCATTGAAAAAACTTTTTGATGAGATAGGTCCGAGATTCGAAGGAAGAAATGGGGGTTATGTCAGGGTAGTGAGGATTAAAGAGAGGAAGGGGGATGGTGCTCCAATGGCAATGGTTGAGCTTGTTGGAAGCGAATACAAGAAGAAAGAAAAGAAAAAGAAGGAAAAGAAAGAGAAATAATAAACCTATTTTTAAATATTGAAAAAAGCACTTAAAAGTAATATAAATAAAAAAGAATGGAACATATTGCACTGCTTTACAGGGACATCTTCAAGAGAAAGAAATCAGGAGAACTTCTTGTCTTTGACAAGAGAGTAAAAAGAACTCTAATCTTTACCAATGGCTTTCTCTGTGCAGGTTGGTCCACGCTCCCAGATGAAAAAATAGGTCAGATTCTTTTAAAATTGAAGTTGATAGACTCAATTCATCTCTCTGCCCTTCATAAAATTTCAGAAAAAAAAATGAGATTTGGAGAATATCTTGTCTCTCAGGGGGTGGTCAGCAGAAAAAATTTGAACATTGCTCTTCTCCATCAACTTCAGAGAATATTTTTAATGACATTTCAGATGGAAGGAGCTCAGATAAAATTTGAAGAGAAACCAACAGCTCTTCCCAAAGAAATTTTTCAGATTTTTCTACCACCTCTAATAGCAAAGGGTATCAGAAGCTTTTTCAGCCCTTCAGCCCAGAGGTTTATTCAGGATAAAGATTATCCATTTAAGAGGAGTGAAAATATTACCTTTCAGCTTGAACCTGATGAGGAGATAATTTTTAAAGAAATTGACGGGAAAAAAAGTGTTGTTGATATTTTTTTAGTAACAGGAAAGGACAGAAAGTTTGTTTTGAAGACTCTTTTCCTTCTATACTGCACAGATTCCATAGATTTCAAAGGAGAAGAGTTGAAAAAAGAAAAGGAAAAAGAGAATATCATTATAGAAGAAGTTGAGAAATTCTATTCCACTCTTTATGATAAAACCCCTTTAAAGTTGCTTGAGCTGGATAAAGATTTTACAGAGGATGAGCTCAGAGAGAGGTATTTTTCCATTATTAAAAAATTTCATCCCGATAGGGTAAGGACTTTATCAAATCCAGAACTCACAAAAAAATGCGAGGAGATATTCATGAGATTGACCGAGGCTTATGAGATTCTTTCAAGCCCTTCTTCAAAGACTGAGGAGCAATTGCTGTTAGCAAAGGACGAACCTACTACTGAGATGGCTGAGAAGAAATTTTCAGAAGCAAAGGAGTTCCTTGCCTCAGGACTAATATGGGATGCTATTCTTCTTTTAAAGGAAGCAGTGCGAATAAACAGCAGTAATCCGCAATATTACCTTTATCTCGGAAAAGCACAGGCTAAGATTCCTTCCATGAGAAAGGAGGCGGAAGTTTCCCTCTTGAAATCCATTGAGCTTGAAAAGTGGAATCCTGATGCATTTCTTGAACTTGGAAAACTTTATCTTTCAGAAGGGATGAAGATGAGGGCTAAATCAATGCTTGAGAAAGTTTTGGTTCTCGAGCCCCAAAATGACGAGGCGAAAGAGCTTTTGAGCAATATAAAACTTTAATAAAAATGGTTAGCAATTCTTACATCTCGAGAATTTTTGATGAGATAGTTTTCTTCCTTAAATTAAAATCTGAAAATATTTACAAAATAAGGTCTTATGAAAAGGTCAGGGATGTTATATTGGACTTTGGTGAGAATCTTGAAGATTACTGGAGAAAAGGCGGAGATCTCAAGAAGATTGAGGGGGTTGGAGAGGCAATAGAGAAAAAGATTATTGACATTATTGAGACAGGAGATTGTAACCTTCACAGACGTCTGATAGCTGAGTTTCCGATTACTCTTCTTGAGCTTAAAGGGATAAGAGGATTAACAATCAAATTGATAAAGAGACTTTATGAGCAATTTGGGGTAAAGAGTCTTTCTGAGCTAAAGGACTTCCTTCAAACAGAGGAGGGAAAAAGTTTAAAAGAAGTTCAAAAGATTAGAGCTGAGATAGAGAAGATTGTAAGATGAAAAAATTAATCCTTGCATCAAGTTCTCCGAGGAGAGCATTTCTCTTGAATAATTTATCTATAGAATTTATCCAGAAAAGGGCTGAAATAGACGAGACTCCAGAACCTGAGGAGAAACCAGAAGATTATGTTACAAGAATTTCAAAAGAAAAAGTAATGAAGGTGATGGAAGAAGCAAATGGTGTTATTCTCGGAGCTGATACGATTGTTGTTGTCGATTCAACTATACTTCAGAAACCATCAAGTAGAGAAGAGGCATTTCAAATGTTGTCAAAGCTTCAGGGGAGGGATCATTTTGTATATACTGGAATAT
>CAZFCI010000030.1:0-2703 GCA_964517525.1 uncultured Clostridia bacterium
ACACCCATTTTACATCTCCCATCAGAAGGTATCCTGACCTTATTGTTCACAGAATTCTTAAAAACATCCTTGGTCTTGAAGGAGGGAAAATTTATGATGAGAAAAGACTTCAGGAAATTTCTGTTCACTCATCCTTTTGTGAAAGGAATGGAGATCAGGCTGAGGAGGAAAATTTAAGGGTTAAAATAATGGATTTCATAAAAAGCAAAGTTGGTGAAGAAACAGAAGGTTTTATTTCATATTTAGGAAAGGACTGGATAGAGGTCTCTTTGAAAGAGTATAAGGTAGATGGTAAAATTTTTCTTACGGATATTAAAGAAGACATTTATTTCCTAAACCGTTTTGTGGCTCGAGGCAAGAGAACTGGTAAGCTCTGGAGGATTGGAGATAGAATAAAAGTTCTAATAGCATCTGCTAACCCTTTGAAAAGGGAAGTCATTCTTTATCCTTCAAAATAAAAAATGGAAGAAAGAATAAGGCTGAAAACAGAGTTCTGTTTATCGAAAAATACAGAGGGTAATGGCTTGGAAATAGAAGAATTAGAAAAATGGACGAAAGAAGGGATATCAGCTTTAAAGTCAATCAATCAAAAAAGGTGGGAAAAGGGATTCACACAACTTCCTTACCAGAACGAAATAATTGATATAATAAAATCCCTAAAGGTAAGCAAAAAGGAATGGGAAAATGTTGTTGTTGCAGGAATAGGTGGCTCATCCCTTGGAACATCGGCTCTTTTTAAAGCATTAAAGCCAATCAATTATGACCTTTTCCCTTCCACTAAAAGAAAGGGACCAAGACTCTTTATCCTTGACAATCCAGACCCTGAACTGTGCTGGTCGGTTCTCCAAAACATAAAGAGGGAAAGAACAATTTTTATTGTAATCTCCAAGTCGGGGGAAACAATAGAAACTATTTCTTACTTTTATTTAATCTTAGACTTTCTAAAAGATCTAAAAGAGAATATTTTGGTAATTACAGGTAATAAAGGATTTCTCTACGAAAAAACAAGGTCGTTAAAACTCCAATTACTCCCTTTCCCTGAAAATATCCCTGGCAGGTATTCTGTCCTCAGTGTTGTCGGACTTTTACCTATTTCTCTATTGAAAACTGATATTTCAGAAATTCTTAAAGGAGCCAGGGAAATTGCTGATTTCCTTCATCAGGTTGTTGAAAGGGATAATCCATCGATCCTTTCCGCATCCGTATTGATCGGTCTGTTTGAAAAGGGTAAAAGAATTCAGGTCATAATCCCCTACTCATCATCCCTTTTTAATATGACTCTATGGTATTGCCAGCTATGGGCTGAAAGTCTTGGCAAAAAGAGAGGCAATTATAGCTGGGGTCAAACTCCCTACCCTGCTGTTGGCTCAATTGACCAACATTCTCAGCTTCAGCTTTGGGTTGAAGGTCCTAAGGACAAGGTTATAACTTTCTGGGAGATTGAAAGATTCAGGAAGGACTTCACAATTCCTGAATTTAAGTTTAAAGAATTTTCTTATCTTGAAGGGAAAAAACTCTCTCATCTGCTGAAGACAGAGAAAAGGGCTACTGAAAATTCCCTTGCTATGAATGGTGTCCCAAGCATCACTTTTAAAATTCCTGAGATTAACCCTTACTTTATGGGGCAACTCATTTATCTCCTCGAACTTCAAACAGTGATTGCAGGCGAAATTATAGGGGTCAACCCCTTTGACCAACCAGGGGTTGAACTTGGAAAAAGATTAACAAAAGCTTATATGGAGTGAAAAGATGAAAGAAGTTTTTAAAACAAAAACTTTCGATGCTATTGTAAAAGCCCCCTTTAAAGATTTAAGACAAATCAAAAACAGGGTAAAAATTAGATTCTCCTATCAGAGAGACTTTCTATTTGGAAATATTACCTTTCTTTCCAGGAACGAAAATCCCTTTGTCAGGATTCATCTCTCAAAACCTTTTCCAGTAAGATTTAGAAGCGATTTTTACATAAAGGACTTTCGAGGAACTGTTTTAAACCTTATCCCCGATATCTCCAAAGAAAAAAGGAATAAAGCCTATCTTTCCTTGCTTTCCAAATTAGTCAACTGTTCAGAGGCAGAGGCAATCACTTTTCTTGCAGAGTTTCAGAACATAAAAGGCCTAAGAAAAGAAGAGATCATCAATTTTTTGAGAAAAGAAGAGGATGAAGTTGAGCAGTTACTTCTTGATTTGGAAAGAAAGGGCAAAATAAAAATTATATCTTTCTCTCCTTTATTCGTAGTTTCGACAAACGCTATAGATTATTTGAAAGGTAAGGTACTATCAAAGATTGAATTAATAAAGAATAAGAATCCCCTGGATTTCGAAATGGATATCGCAACTATAATTAAAAAGTCAGGGATAAAGGTTGAACCGAGACTCTTTATTTACATATTAAAAAAATTAGCAAAGGAGAAAGAACTCACTATTTCAGAAGGGAAGGTAATTTTACCTCCTCCAGCCATTGAAACTCTTTCCAGGGATGAGAGTGAAGCATTGAAAGAGCTTCTCGAAATTCTTCAGAGTGTAAGTATCTACAAACTTTCAACCCATGAGATAGAAAAGAAGATAGGGTTACCAACAAAGGTTGTCTATAGATTACTTTATTTGCTAACCGTCAACAAAAAAATTGTAAGGGTCAAGACAGATTTCTTTATAAGTTCCACATGGATAGAGGAGCTCAAAGATAAACTTAAAAAATTAAAGGGG
>CAZFCI010000031.1:0-7757 GCA_964517525.1 uncultured Clostridia bacterium
GTACTAATAGCCCGTGAGGCTTGACCATAAAGTTTATCAAGGTGAAACATGCCGCTTTGTTAGCAATCATAGATTAATTTGATAATTAATCCCGGCAACCATAACGGAGGGGAAACACCAGATCCCATTCCGAACTCGGAAGTTAAGCCCTTCAGGGCCGATGGTACTGCCCTCGCAAGGGGGTGGGAGAGTAGGACGCCGCAGAGGTTTTTTTATTTTCTAAAATTTTAGAAATTAACTAATTTTTTTTCAGAAAAATTCGGTCATATATTTCAATTGACAAATTTTTTTTACCCTATTATCATAAAATATGAAAGTTATAAAACTAAATAAGAAAAATTTCCAGCAATTTGTTGATGTATGTAGTAAAGATTGGGAGATTTGGGGTCCTGTTAAAAAAGGAAATAAGCATGTTTTTAACAAAAAGGTTGATTCTGTAGAATTTGACTTTTCTTATACCAGAACAATAATCCCACCAAAAATGTTTTTTGTCCCTCCCAGATTTAATATGTTCAGATTTGACAAAAGTGGTTATCATGAAGAACTTAATGTTATTCCAAGAATTATTTTTGGTGTTCATCCCTGTGATATTCATGGTATTCTAATCCTCGATAAACTTTTCAGTCTTAATTATAGGGATCCATACTACATGGAAAGAAGGGAAAATACTTTGATTATAGGACATTCCTGTGTCCCAGACGAGATGTGCTTTTGTCTTTCTACAAAGACTCACATTGTGGAAGAAGGTTTTGACCTTTTCCTTACAGATCTTGGAGATTACTACCTTGTTTGGATTGGCTCCAGTAAGGGGGATGATTTAATAAAGATTAAAGCAGATATTTTTGATGAGAAGATATCTATGGAGGATATTGAAAAATATATAAAATGGCGTGATTGGCATTCAAAGCAATTCTCACTTTTTATTGATTTTACTGCCCTTCCCGATATAATGGAGTTAAAATATAATGACCCAATATGGGATAAGATTGCTGAAAGTTGTCTTTCCTGTGGCTCTTGTTCAATGGTTTGCCCCACCTGCAATTGCTATAATGTCCATGACTATCCCGATTTTGCTAAAGGAGAGGGGGTTAGGGTAAGATTCTGGGATTCATGTATGTTTAAAGAATATTCCCTTGTTGCAGGGGGACACAATTTTAGAGAGAAAAGAGCAGATAGATTAAAGCTATGGTATACCCATAAATTGCAAGCTTACATTGGTCAGTATGGTAAACCAAGTTGTGTGGGTTGTGGAAGATGTATTGAAACCTGCCCTGTTGAGATAAATGTAAAGACTGTTGCGAATTCCCTCAGGGGAGAGGATATAGAATGCTTCTGGAAGAGGATATGAAAATGAGAGAAGAGAGAGTTAATCCTTTTAAACCAGAGATGATGAGAATTGTAAGAAGGTACCCTTTAACAGAAGATGTAATGTTCTTTCAAGTCAGACCTGTTGATACCCAGAGAGCATTAAGCTTAAATTATCTTCCAGGCCAATTTATGATGATTTCTGTAAATGGAGTGGGAGAGGCTCCATTTTCTATTTCATCCACTCCTTCAAGGCCTGGCCTCCTTGAATTTTGTATAAGAAAAGTTGGAAGTGTTACATCTGTTTTATTTGGAATGAAAGAGAATTCACTTATAGGGGTGAGGGGACCCTATGGAAATGGATTTCCTGTGGAAAAGATGAAAGGATACGATATTATAATTGTTGTTGGAGGACTTGGAGCAGCTCCTCTTCGTTCTCTTCTTCTCTATATTCTTGATAATAGAGATCAATTTGGAAAACTTTATTTCCTCTATGGAGCAAAAAAGCCAAAGGAAATGCTCTTCAGAAAAGAATTTTTAGACCTTAGAGAAAGGGATGATTTAACCTGTCTTTTGACAGTGGATGAGGATGACACTGGTAAGTGGCCCTGCTATACAGGGCTTGTAACGACACTTTTCGATTATGTCGGTGATGTTGATCCTGAAAATACTTACGCAGTTGTATGTGGACCTCCGGTTATGTATAAATTTGTAATAGAAAAACTTGTTAAGTTAAACATTCCAAAGCATCAGATTTTAATGACTCTTGAAAGAAGAATGAAGTGTGGAATTGGTAAATGCGGTCATTGTGCCATTGAATATATTTATACATGTATAGACGGCCCTGTATTTTCCTACTGGGATGTTCTTCATATGAAGGAGTTGATATAATGAGAAAATTGAAAGTTGGTATTTATGGTTTTACAGGATGTGCTGGCGATCAGCTTGTTATTGTTCATTCAGAAGATGAACTCCTCGACTTTTTCTCCTCTGTAGATGTTGTTTCATTTCTAATGGCTCAAAGGGATAACAAGGATGAGGAGTTGGATATTGCTCTAATTGAAGGCTCTATCACAACCTTAGAACAAAAGGAAAAGTTAGAAAAGATTGCTTCCAAAGCTAAGACAATTGTAGCAATAGGAACTTGTGCATGCTTTGGTGGTATTCAATCTATGAAGTTGGGAATTGGAGGATATGAAGAGAGATTTAAAAGAATTTATGGAAATTCAAAGATTGAGGCTGTTGAACCTTTTGAATCTCTTCCAATTGATGCCTTTGTAAAAGTTGACTATTATATTCCCGGTTGTCCCATAGATAAAAATCAGTTTTTCCGCGCTTTCTCTCGAATAATAAATGGAGCTCCTCCTGAGAAATTTATATTTCCTGTTTGTGCAGAGTGCAAATGGAAAGAAAATGGATGCCTTCTCCTTGAAAATATTCTCTGTCTCGGACCTATAACATCTGCAGGTTGTGGAGCGATCTGTCCTTCCTATAATCTTCCATGTGTTGGTTGCTGGGGTTTATATGAGGATTCGAATTTGTATTCTGAGTATAGGTTGCTTTTAGAAAAGGGATTTAAAAGAGATGAAATTATTAATCGTATGAGAAATTTTGGAGGGAAGAAATTTGCTGATAATTTTAAGGAGATTGAGAAAAAATGAAAATTGAAATTGGAGCTCTTTCAAGGGTAGAAGGGCATGGTGGAATAATTGTTGAGATTGAGAAAAATAAGGTAAAGAATGTTCAGTTCAGAATTTATGAGGGTCCAAGACTTATTGAGGAACTTGTAAAGGGGAAGACACCCCAGGAAGATTTAAATATTGTTTGTAGAATATGTGCAATATGCACTCTTTCCCATCGTTATGCTGCCATAAGAGCTCATGAAAAGGCTCTTGGCATAAAAGTGCCAGAAAAGGTAAGACTTCTTAGAACTCTCATGCATTATGGAGAAATGATAGAAAGCCACTCCCTCCATATATTTTTCCTTTCCCTTCCAGATCTTTATAGAGTCTCTTCAATATTGAATTTACTGGAAACTCACAGAACCTGGATAGAGATTGGTTTAAAACTAAAGAAGTTTGGGAACAAAATTATGGCAGTTACCTCTGGAAGGATGATCCATGGTGAAAACCCAATTATTGGAGGATTTGGTAAATATCCTTCCAATGAAGAATTAAAGGAATTAAAAAGAGAGGCTGAAGAACTTATTGGAGACTCTGTAAAAACTGTAGAATTTCTGAGAACATTCTCCTTCCCTGATTTTTTTGAGGAAGAAACCTTATTCATGGCAGTAAAGTCAGAGGATGGTAGATATGGATTTGCTGGAGATAAAATAGTTATGTCCAATGGAGAGGAAAGGGATGTGGAGGATTATAAGGATTTAACCAATGAAAGGGTTGTTCCTCACTCAATATGTAAAAGGTCCTCTTATAAAAATAAACCTTATAGTTTAGGAGCCCTTGCAAGGGTTAATATTTTTGGAGAAGAACTGGATGGAGAAGCACGCAAATGTTACAGCAGGTGTTACAGTAATAGATGGAAAAGAAACCCTTTATTCAACATAATTGCTCAAGCGATTGAAATAGTATTCTGTCTTGAAAAGATCCCTTCCTTAGTGGATAAGATTGTCTCCCTCGAAGACCCTCAAATTGTTTTACCAAATAAATTAGATGGAGAAGCTACAGGAGCTGTTGAGGCACCAAGGGGGACCCTATACCATCATTACAAAATCAAAAATGGATTAATTGAAGAAGCTGATATAATAACTCCAACAGCTCAATTTCTTGATGATACAGAGAGATACATAAGATTGGCAGTTGAGAACTGGGCGTTAAGCTCAATGGAAAAGCTCGAGTTCATGCTTGAAACAATTGCGAGATCCTATGATCCTTGTATTTCCTGCTCCACTCATCTTGTCGAACTCAGAATTAAAGAGAATGAAAGCTGGAAGGAAAATTTTGTTTATGCCTTGAAAGAAAAACCTGTTTTTGTTGGGTTTGGAAATCCAGATAGAAGGGATGACGCATTGGGTAAAGAGTTTATAAATTTGTTGAGAGAAAATGGTTATAAGGAAGCTTATTTTGAAGAGGAAATAGAATCGATTCCTATTGGAAATAGTCCAATTATAATAGTTGATGCAGTGAATTTTGGAGGTAGTGCAGGTGAGATAAGGTTTCTGGAGCTCAGAAAATCTGATTTTGAAAAGAATTTAACTAACCACAAAATAAATTTTGAATATTTAAAGGAACTCTTTGCTGGAAGAAAATTATATATACTTGCTATTCAACCTGAATCCATTGGCTTTTCAAAGGAGCTATCAGAGAGAGTTTCATTATCCCTGAGTAAAATCCTAAAGACTTTTAAAGATAGCATTTAAGTCATAAGATTTATTTGTAAATCCCCCCATTTTAAAAATCCTTTTCTGAAAAGGGATTGGAGGACTTGACAAGGTAAATTAAATTTTTTTATTATTACTTTGTATGTTTAGTAAACTTACAAATTTTGGAGTTTAGCTTTGATTGGGAAGGCTAACCACAAGACTACAAGAGCCCACAATAAAAGATTAATTTTAAAAACGATTTACAATGCTGGAGAGATTAGCAGGGCTGATGTTGCAAGAGAGACCGGACTTACCCGTGCTACTGTTTCAGATACAGTGGCTGAGTTGATAGAAGAGGGTCTTGTGATGGAGGTAAGAGTTGGGAAATCCACTGGTGGCAAACCTCCAACTTTGCTCTCTGTTGTAGATAATTCCCGTTATTTGATCGGAATAGACCTTGCAGATAGTGAATTCTGTGGAGCAGGGTTAAATCTTAGGGGTAAGATAAGGAATAGGTTTATAGTTCCTGTAAACGATAGTGATGGAGAGAAAGCTTTATCTCTACTTTACCAGCTTATTGAGAAACTTATTGAATCTGCAGATAGCCCAATTTTAGGGATAGGAATTGGAACACCTGGATTGATTGATCCAGAAAGGGGAATTGTAAAGGATGCAGTGAACTTAGACTGGCATGATCTTCCATTAAAGGAAATCCTTGAGAAGAAATACAATTTACCTGTCTACATTGCCAATGATTGTCAGGTAGCAGCCCTTGCAGAATCTACCTTTGGTGAAAATAATGGCGTTAAAAATCTTATAGTGATAAAAGTAGGTAAGGGAACAGGAGCTGGAATTGTCATTGATGGGAAGATTTATTATGGGGATGGTTTTGGAGCAGGAGAGATTGGTCATGTAAAGGTTGTTGATGATGGAGATATTTGCAGATGTGGGAATAGCGGTTGTCTTGAGACTTTAACGAGCACTCGGGCTATCTTAAGAAGTGCTAAAATTATTTTCCAGCAGGATAAAAATTCCCTTTTACACAATTTTTTAAAAAGCTCTGATGAGATTGACATGGAGACCATCTTTAAAGCCTTTGAAGCAGGAGATAAAGAGATTCACAAGCTTATATCAATAATTGGTCATTACTTAGGTATTGTAGTAGCTAACCTTGTTGGCTCTTTAAATATAAGAAATATTGTTATAGCTGGTGTCCTTTCTCGTTTTGGTAGTGCATTAATAGAGCCTATGGAAGCGGAGATAAAGCGCCGATCCCTAAAAGCTCTTGCCAGTGATACTCGAATTACAGTCTCGAAATTGGGCTCTGAAATAGTAATTTTGGGAGCAGGGGCTCTCCTCTTAGCAAACCAACTTGGATTACCTTAAATGATGGAGATGAAAAAATGCTTGAAAAAAGGAGGTGATAATTAAAGAAGGGTAAAAAAATTTTAAAGGTATTGGATTAAGGGAATTTTAGGTTTTATTAAAGGAGGTAAGATGAAAGATTTAAAGTTTCTAATTTTAATCAGTATGGTTTTTTTAATTGGTTCCTTTGCCTTTTCTCAGGCAGTAGGAACCAGGGGTTCTGTTTCAGGGGTTGTGAAGAATGTTGAAAACCTCTTTCCATTGGCAAATGCTAAAGTTCTGATTTACGGAGACCTTCTCCCTGCGGGAAGGGAATATGTAACAACTGAGAATGGTCTTTTCAGATTCGCTGGTCTTCTTCCAGGAAAATACAATCTGAAAATAACTCATCCTGATATGATGGATCTTGATATGGAAGTCACTGTTGCCCTTGACAGAGAGACACAGGTCGAGGCATTAATGGTTCCAACTGGAATGGTAAAGGAAGAAGTTGTTGTTACTGCAGTCGCTCCCCTTGTTGATGTAAAATCCACTGAGATTTCAACAAATATTGATTCCTCTACAATTCGTAATCTGCCCCTCGGAAGATCCTATGCTTCTCTATATCATTTAGCACCTGGTGTAGCTGATAATAGGGACTTTGCACCCAATGCAGGAGGGAACAGGCAGGACAATGTCTTCCTATACGATGGTTCAAACATAACGAATCCTCTTTTTGGTTATCTCGGTTCCAATTTCTCGGAGTTAGATATTCAAGAAGTCAATATAAAGAGAGGAGCAATATCAGCTGAATTTGGAAGAGCTTCAGGGATGGTGACAAATGCAGTGACAAAATCAGGAACAAACAATCTTTCTGGAACCTTCAGATTTGTTGCTCATTCAGGTGACTGGCAGGCAGCGAGCAAAGACCCTAATATTACTTCAAAAACAGATAGCTGGACACCTGCCTTCGGTATTGGAGGTCCGATTATAAAAGATAGATTATGGTTCTATGCATCAGGAAATGTTCCACGCTCAACTGTTAGGAACAGGAAGAATAATCTGGGAGATGTTCCGGATGCTAAATCCCGAACAGATGAATTCTTCCTCAAGCTTAGTGCTAACCCCCATCCAAAACATCTTTTAATTGCAAGTTTCAGAAATGGAGACTCCTACACTGATAGAGCAGGAGTTGGGGTTAATGACCATCCTTCAACTGCTACTGATTATGATGGAGCAAATAGAATTATCTATGCTTCATGGACATGGGCTATTTCACCAACCGCTTACTTTGAAGTAAAATATGACCATGTCGATGAGAAAAATAAAAGTGTTCCAATAACTGAGCTAGGCTACTTGCCCACCTTTGATGTTACTAAGCTGGATAAGATGGGTTATTTCAGAACAGCCTCAGGTTATATAATTGGAGGTGCAACAGCATCAGGTCAGTATGTCGGTGGAGCCTCAGAATACAATACTCAGAATTTCTACAGAGACGAAGTAAAGATGGTTTTCAGCAAATATTTAGATTTCAAGGGCCATACTCATAACATAAAGGCTGGTTTTGGTTATGAAAAAGGAACAGAGCATCTTGAAAGACTTGCCAATGGATGGGGTTCAATAATTTTGACCACATATCAGGGAAAATCTGCATTCAGAGCAAGGTATTATCCTCAACAGCCTGCTCAGGACTCAGGAGGTAAAACTTTCTCAATATTTGTTCAGGATACAGCAACGATAGGAGAGAGGTTGACCCTCTATCTCGGTGTTCTTTCTAATAGGGATGAGT
>CAZFCI010000032.1:0-6167 GCA_964517525.1 uncultured Clostridia bacterium
GTTTCGGTCAGTGTGCAACTGTGGACTGTCCTATAATATGGTGAAACTAAAATATTATAAAGGGGAGTATAAATTTATGAGGTGGTGAAAAAATGAGAAAAATCTTAATTTTAACAATCTTTACATTCTTATTATCAGAGTATTCCTTTCCTCAGGTTTTAAAATTGGAAAGGGAAATTGATTTGAGCTTTTTCTTAAGGCCAAAAGAACCTCATAGAATAATGGTTGGAGTGGATAATGATGGAAATATTTTTGTAACTCAGGAAAGAAAGGAAGAATTCTTAAAACTAAATCCGCAAGGAAAGATAATTTTTAGAGGCCCTTTGAAAGTGGAAGGGGAGATTCACTACTTTAGTGTTGATGGTTCAGGGAATCCCGTTTGTTTTTTTAGTCCAAGAATTTCCAAAAACAGTTGCATTTTTCCATTAGTCTGGTTTGATGGGAAAAACGGTAAAAGGATAAAGGAGATTAATTTATGTGATTTGTTTGAACTTATTACCTTTCTAAAGATACTTCAACCTGAGAATATCATTTTAATTAATGGGATAATCAAGAATGAAAACTTCAGAAAATATTCTCTTCACACAATAGATTTCGATGGTCATCATTTAAAGTCCTTTTCTCCAGTAAAGGATCCTTCCGATATAAGGGGAGAAAAGAACCGTGAGTATTTCCAACATTATACTTTCCTCATTGATAGTAGAAATAAAAAAATATTTCAGGGTTTACCTTTTCCTGAGAGAATGATGGTTAGGATCTTTGATTATTCTGGAAATCAAGTCGATGAGATTAATTTAGAACATGGAAGTTTATACAGGTCAATCCCTGATAAAAATGGGATCTGGATTCACAACGGAAAAATGGAATACGAGTTTTTCAGTAGTTTGAAAGGGAGATACGTTCCAACGGGAAAGAAAATGACAAAGGGAAGAGGAGAATACTTTCTTGAGTCGGATAGACTTAGGAATTTATACTTTGCTGGGGGAGAAAGTTTTCAGGTTTTGAAAATTTATACCATAAAAGAATAAGGTTCCTTACCAAGATGGATATGAAATAATGCAATTTAACTGAAACAATTTTTATTAAAAACCGTAAAAAAATTGGAGGTTTGTAATGAAGAAGAAAGTATTATTCTGTTTAATTTTCATCGTTTCAATAGGGTTCGTTTATGCCCCTGAGAAGAAAGTTTTAAAGCCAACAGCAACCTCTGCTGAAGAAAGGTTAAAAGCATGGGAACAGCATGAATTGATGAAGAAGACATCCATATTCAAGGATTTGAAATGGAGATCTGTTGGTCCTGTTTTCATGGGTGGAAGAATTACTGATATTGAGGTTCCTCCAGGGAATCATTTTATAATTTATGTTGCTGTTGCCTCTGGAAATGTATGGAAAACTGAAAATAACGGAACAACATGGATCCCCATATTCGAATCAGAATCTTCCTTTACAATAGGTGATATTGCTGTTTCTCCATCAAACCCTGATATTATATGGGTTGGAACAGGAGAAAGTAACAGTAGTAGAAGCTCCTATGCTGGAACAGGAGTTTTCAAATCTGAAGATGGTGGGAAAACATGGAAGAATGTGAAGTTAAACGATTCCCATCACATTGGAAGAATAATAATTCATCCAGAAAATCCGGATATTGTTTATGTAGCAGTTATTGGACATCTTTACACTGAAAATGAAGAGAGGGGTCTTTATAAAACAGTTGATGGAGGGAAGACATGGAAAAAGGTTCTTTATAGAAACCCAAGGACAGGAGTTATAGATGTTGCAATGGATCCTTCAAATCCTGAAATTCTTTATGCAGCATCATGGGAGAGGATAAGGAAAGCGTGGAACTTTGTGGGTTCTGGTCAAGAGAGTGGTATATGGAAATCAGTGGATGGGGGTGAACACTGGGTTAAGCTCACAAATGGATTTCCTGTAGGAGAAAATGTTGGAAGGATAGGGCTTGCGGTTGCTCCTTCCAATCCAAATGTTGTATATGCTCTTCTTGACAATCAGGCTCAAAGACCTATTGAAAAGAAGGAAGGAGAATTGACCATAGAAGAGCTAAAAAAGATGAAGAAGGAAGATTTTCTAAAGATTGATCCTAAGGTTCTTGATGGATTTCTCAGAAGATACAGCGTTCCGAGGGAGTATACTGCAGAAAAAGTGATTTCAATGGTGAAAGCTGGTGAACTCACTATCTATCAGCTTGTTCAATATTTGATGGATGCCAACAGAGCTCTATTTGAAGCAAATGTTGTAGGAGCAGAGGTTTATAGATCCGATGACAAAGGAGAAACCTGGAGAAAGATGAACGAAAAATACATTGATAATTTCTACTATTCTTATGGCTACTATTTTGGGAATATAAGGGTTTCTCCTGATAATGAAAACAAGATTTATATCCTCGGTGTCCCTCTTTTAACCTCAGACGATGGCGGGAAGACCTTTAAAAATCTTAGTTGGAGAGGTGTCCATGCAGACCATCATGCCTTATGGATAGATCCGAAGAATCCTGATAGATTGATTCTTGGAAATGATGGCGGAATAAACATCTCCTACGATAGAGGGAAAACATGGCAGAAAATAAACAATTTGCCAATAGGTCAGTTTTACACAGTTACAGTGGATATGGAAAAGCCATACAATATCTATGGAGGGTTACAGGATAATGGAGTGGTTTATGGACCGAGCAATCACACTCCAGAATATGGAGTTACTGATCCCTGGAAATCCCTTTTCGGTGGTGATGGAGCTTATGTTCAGGTTGATCCTCTTGATTCAAACATTGTATATGTTGAATCCCAGTTTGGAAACATTGCAAGAATAAATAAAAAGGATGGGAGTATAAAAAGGATTAAACCTACTGGGAAATTGAATGAGCCACCTTTAAGATATAACTGGCAGACTCCATACCTTATATCTCCTCACAATCCCTTTACTCTCTATTACGGTGCGAACAAACTTTTTAAGTCCTTAAATAGAGGGGATAGCTGGATATATATTAGCCCTGATTTGACAACAAATCCTCAACCCCAAGGGAATGTACCGTATGGAACAATAACTACAATTTCCGAGTCCCCTTTAAAGCCAGGACTTATATATGTTGGAACTGATGATGGAAATCTTTGGGTTACTAAGAATGATGGTGCTACCTGGACAAAAATCGGCGAAGGGCTTCCTAAGAAATGGGTCTCAAGGGTTGTTGCATCGCAATACGATGAAGGAACAGTCTTCGTTTCTTTTACAGGTTACAGGGATGATGACTTTGAGAAATATCTCTTCATGTCCGAGGATTATGGGAAAACATGGAAATCAATCTCAGGCAATCTTCCTTCTGAACCAATAAATGTTATAAGAGAGGATCCAAAATCCAAGGATATTCTCTATGTTGGAACAGAACCTGGGGTATATGTTTCAATAGATAGAGGGAAAACCTGGTTCTCTCTATGCAACAATCTTCCAACAACTCCAGTCCACGACATGGTTGTTCATCCAAGGGATAATGAGCTTGTTATTGGAACTCATGGAAGAAGCGTTTATGTTTTAAAGGTGAACATTATTCAGAAATTCGTGAATGAGAAGATTTATGAGAAGGATTTATATCTTTTTGAAATAGAACCAGCAACTATAGTTTCATCGAGAGGGTTTCAAAGAGCAGAAATATCCATGTATTTTTATCTCAAATCACCCCAGACCGTTATGATAGAGATGCTGGATAAAAATGGTAAATCTATTAAGAAAGTTGATTTTAAGGGAGAGGAAGGGATAAATCTTTTTGAAGTTCCTCTCACCTCTGAAACTTCACCATTGGAACCTTCTGATTACAAAGTAATTGTCTCAGCGGGAGAAAGTAAAATAGAAGGTAAGATAAAGTTAATTTCTTTACCACAAAGATTTGAAGAATAGGGTTTTAACTTTCTTTCCCTCCTAAATAAAGGAAGGCTTTATCCATATCAGCATGGCTTGCGACAAGAACCAATGTGTCTCCTTCTTTTATAACAAATTCAGGAGGAGGGCTTGTGAATGATTTTTCTCCTCTTACCACCGCTATTATTGTTGCTCCAGTTTCTTTCCTCAAATTTAAGTCTTTAAGAGATTTACCACAGGCAGGGGAATCTGAAGATACAAAGAATGTTTCAGCTGTTCCTGCTGTGAGAATTTCTGTTATCTTCTGGAAGGATCTTGGGGTTTTCGAGACACCCCTTAACATTCCATATCTCTCTGCTCTTATTACTTTGATCTGAGCATCTATTAAATTTCTTGGGATATGATACTCTTCGAGGACTCTAACAAATATCTCAATAGATGTCTCAAATTCCTCAGGTATTACCTGATCTGCTCCAAGTCTGTAAAGTTCATCTATCTCATTTACATATTTAGTCCTTACAATTATGTGGATTGATGGATTTAATGTTTTTGCAAGCTTCACTGCGTTTCTTGTAATTACTGGATCTGAGATAGCAATTACAAGCAATTTTGCGTTTTTTATTCCAGCTATATGGAGAACCTCAGGACTCCAAACATCACCAAAAATTATAGGTTCTTCCTTTTTTGCTTTCTTGACAAGCTCTGCGTCTAAATCAATAATTACATATTTTATTCCTGAGCTTTTAAGAACCCTTGCGAGATTCTTTCCGTTCAGTCCATATCCAGCAATTATTACATGATTTTTTAGTTTTGGTGCTTTTTCTTGCTCAGGTGGAAATAGATGACTCCTCAATTTTTTGAGAGAGAGAACCTTCTCAAAAATTAAGGGGGAAAACTGTATAACGAAAGGAGTTGCAAGAAAGGAGCATATTGAGGAGGCGATGAATATCTGGTAAACATTGTTAGGTATTATTCCGTATTGGTTACCAATTTTTGAAAGGAGAAATGAAAATTCACCAATCTGAAAGAGACTTAATGAAACAAGGAAGGCAATCCTTGAGTTTAAACCTATCAATCTAACAACAAAAAAAATGACAATTATTTTTAAAAGGGAAATTGCAACAAAAACTCCTCCAATCAAAAATTTCTCTTTCCATGCAAAATTAAGATCAAGAAGTAGTCCAATTGAAATAAAAAATAGACTGTTAAAGAGGTCCTTTAAAGGTAGTATATCGGAATAAACCTGATGGCTATATTCTGATTCTGATAGGATTAGCCCAGCAATGAATGCACCGAGGGCAAGGGAAAAGCCGAAATAGCCCGTAATAAATGCCATCCCTATTAGGACAAAAAGTGTTGAGAAGAGGAAAGCTTCCCTTACTTTTGTCTTCACTATGAGATAGAGAAAATAAGGCATGACTTTTCTTGCAATTATGATTATCAGAAGAACCGATAAAATTCCCAATAGAAATCTTGTGATAAGAGTGTTAAGTGATAGGGAGAGTTTCCCTGCAAGAACAGGGGTTAGAATTATCATTGGAACAAATGAAAGATCCTGAATAAGGAGAATTCCGACCGATAGTTTTCCCTGGGGGGAATCTATTTCTTTCCTTTCTGAAAGAATTCTCATCACAAGAGCTGTTGAGCTTAAAGAGATTAGAAATCCATAGAAAACTCCTTCAGAAACGGGAAATTTTAAAATTAAGAGTATAAAAGTAGTGAAAAATATGGTCAAAATAATCTGAAGAAAACCGCTTATCCAAAAACTTCTTTTCATTTCTTTTAGTTTTTCAACGGAGAATTCAATCCCAACTGTGAATAGAAGTAGCATTACTCCTATCTCAGCCAGGAGGTCAATTCTGTGAGGGTCTGAGATTAAACCCAGTCCTGAAGGACCTATTAGAACTCCAGTTGTTAGAAATCCACCAACTGCAGGAAGCTTCAGCCTGTTACTTATAAAAAATACTACAATCGAAAAGCCTAAAACTAAGAGAAATTCTTTTAAAATAGAAACTTCCATCTCTATACACTTATGAAAATCTTTAATCTGTAAAAAACACTCATAATTCCAAGCCAAAGGAGAACATAAGAAATTGCAAAGAGAAGAGAGCCATTCATATTCCCAGCTATCGGGACAAAGATATTTTTAAATATCCAGGAGTAAAGGGATAGACTCTCAGAAACTGATTTTATTTTTATTAATATTAAGGTTTTTGTAAGGATTCCAGAAAGAAAATAAACAGCAATTGGATTGACTCCGAAAATTACAAAGGGGACTCCTATTTTCTTTAGATTATAGAAAT
>CAZFCI010000033.1:0-2522 GCA_964517525.1 uncultured Clostridia bacterium
ATTATAAATATTGCATTATACTTTGAGGCAATTGAAAAACCCGTAAAAAGACCTGCCAAAATATAATCGTAAATTTTCCCATTCTGATAAATTCTTAATATAAATAAAAAGGCAAGAAGGGCAAAGAAACCCATTTGAGGATCAAGAAGAGCAGTATGACCTATTAAGATATGAAAGAATGTAAAGGTAAGAAAAAAGGAAGAAAGGAGAGCAGTTCTCTCATCAAAAATTCTTCTTGAAATTAAATAGGTTATATAAATTGAAATTGCTCCATAAAGAGCAGAAAGAGTTCTAATTATTATGGCTATCTCATCATAGGTGAATTCTTTTTTATATCCTTTCTCTACCGCTCCTAAAAATTTAAATAGAGAATTTATCCCTTTAAGAATAAATCCTCCAACATATTGATAGAAAACAGGATAACTTAAATAGTGCTGAAAATACTGGTTATATGCAGTTTTTGCGTATCCAATCTGCTCATGGTCATCAGGTCTCACATACATACCTGCTGTTCCCCATATTCTTAGAAAAAATCCTATTATCAAAAGGGATATTAAAATTGTTGATTTAATTCTTCCATTCATGAAGTGGCTTTCTCAATGCGATTAAAATTTATACATAACTTTTCATCTTCTCATCGTCAAAATTTTTTTCCCATCGAGCAACAACAGCAGAAGCAATGCAGTTTCCAACAACATTAACAGATGTCCTTGCCATATCAAGAATTCTATCAATGCCAAGAAGTAAAAGAACTGCTTCAAGGGGATAACCAAAAGAAGCAAGGGTTGCTGTCAAAACTGTTATGGATGCGCCAGGGACTCCAGCAACCCCCTTTGATGTCAACATTAAAGCAAGCATTATTAGGATTATTTTCCCCAATCCTATCTGCATTCCATAGACCTGAGTTACAAAAATTGTTGCCATTGAAAGATATAAAGTGCTACCATCAAGATTAAAGCTATAACCTGTAGGAATTACAAAGGCTACAATGTGCCTTGGAACTCCAAATTTTTCCATAACCTCCATTGCCCTTGGAAGAGCTGCTTCTGAACTTGCAGTTGAAAAAGCAATAAGGAATGGCTCCCATACAGTCTTCATAAATTTGAAAAAGGGAACTCTTATAATTGCAGAAATTACACCGAGGACAATAAAAAGGAAAACAGCAAGGGCAACATACATTGTAATTATCAATTTACCAAGAGGTAAAAGCATTGAAATCCCATACTTACCAACTGTTGCTGCAATTGCTGCAAAAACTCCTATTGGAGCAAGTTTCATAACATAAAGGGTAACTTTGAACATTGCTTCTGAAACAGCCTGTGTAAACTGAATTATAATTTCGCCTCTTTTACCAAGAGCGGTCACAGCAATTCCAAAAAAACAGGAAAAGAAAATAATCTGAAGAATGTCCCCCCTTGCAGCTCCTTCAACTATATTGGTTGGAATTATATGAAGAAGTAGTTCACCGATTTTTATCTCACTTTGAGCAGCAGATTGAATTTTTGATTGGTCAACATCACCAATGGAAACTCCAACCCCTGGTTTTGTAAGCATTACAAATAAAAGCCCTATTACAAGGGCAATTGTTGTTGCAATCTCAAAATAAATTATTGCTTTAAGTCCTATCCTTCCCAATTTCTTAAAATCTCCTGTTCCAGCAATGCCAACTAAAAGAGTTGAAAATATCAGCGGAACAATAATCATCTTTATCATTCTTAGGAAAGCATCAGCCAAAGGTTTAACAGCTGCTCCCCATTTGGGAAAAATCAAGCCGAAAATTATACCCGCAATTAAGCCGATAAAGATTTGTGTTGTAAGTTTTGGAGCTTTCATTTTCACTCCCTATTAAAGGAAGATTTTAAAAAAAAGCATATTTAAAGTCAAATGTAACTCAGGAGGGTAGCATCTAATCTTTCAAAATATTATCAATCTTTTCTTTGATATTCTCCTTTAAATTTTTTATCTCATTAATCATTTTTTCTTTGAACTCCTCATCTTTGATTGACGGAAGATTTATCTCCACATTACTGATTCCACCGAGCATCCCTGAAAGAACGACAAAACTTGCAACTTTCCAGTCACTCATAACATTTGGATTTATCTTTCCCTTTATATTTTCGAGCTCATTCAAAATGATACTGCACAACTTTGCTGTTTTTAATGGGACTTCTGACGCTTTTTTAAATGCTTCCTGTATTTTCGCAGAGCGAATTTCTTTTTCCTCATTAGTATTCTTGGGAAGAGAAAATGCCGAAATAACCTCTTCAAAGGCTTCTGAATCAAGATCCATAAGCTCTGTTAATTCTCTTCCCCAATTTTCAGCCTTTTCTCTGAGAATTCTTAGCTCTTCAATTTCAGATTTTTTAAGAGTTATCAAACATACCATCTTTAAAAGTGCAGAACCCAGAGCTCCTGCAAGGGCTGATACTGTTCCTCCTCCAGGAGTGGGCGAATCAGAGGAAAGAAGAGTTAGGAATTCTTCGATCCTCATTTCTCTAAATTTCCTTTCACCACTCATAATT
>CAZFCI010000034.1:0-36676 GCA_964517525.1 uncultured Clostridia bacterium
ATACAATAAATTATCTTCAGTTTGTGCATATATAAAATCATCATCAGTGAAAGTTTTTTTTACATTGAACTCATAAAAATCTTTTAAATTTTTATCCTCAATTCCTTCCACTTTGATTTTCAATTTTCCTTCGCTCTTTTCAAGGATAATTTCATTTTCAGAAATATTATATGTATCTCCCTCAAAAAAGTTTTCAATATTGAGATTTCCAAGCTCAAGCCTTAAAATTCTTTTCTCAAAGAATAGATAAACATAATTTCCTGAGAGTTTTGGCTGGTGTATGAGCTCATCCTTTAAATCTAATTCTTTAAAAATTTCAAAGGAGGGGTTATTTATTGCGAATAAAGCAATTAGGATAAATAAAATCATAGAAAAATCTTATCATCTTTTGAATTTTCCTTCAATTTTTAATTATTTTTGAAGATTTTATTCTTCTCTTTCGAGGCTTATTTTTATATATTTTGAATCAATCAAAATCAATCGAGGGTCAGGCAGAAGAAGGGATGTTGAGATTTCCTTCTTTTTTCTAAGCTCATAAATATCCACTGGTTCTGTGGGAATTGTTTTTAAAAGAGGCAATAGGGCAGAGGGGCATAAAACCCTTACTCTTTTTGGATCTACAACAATTTTATCCATTTCCTCCTTCCCCTTAATTACAGGCTCTACAGGAACAAACTTTTCTACAAGTTTGTCAAGATTAAGAACAATACTGGAGGGGTTTATTCTTGAAATTTCCACACCTTTTGGAACATTGGAAATATCTTTTCTGCTTACAGGGACAATAATCTGTCCTGCTTTAAATTGGGAAAGACTTATATTTAACTCAGGGCTTGTTCTTTTCAAATCTTGCTCCAGTTTTTTAGGTACTTTCATTGATAGTTCTATATTATTAGTAGAGGCTGAAAAAACCGTTATATTGTGGGAGAGGTCTTTGAAGTTTACAGGGATAGTTATTTTTACTTCATAAACACTCCACTCACCCAGGGAAATAAGGAGCCAGATAATGAAGGCAAGAAATAGAGAAAATAACTTTCCCTTCCAATCTTCAAGAAAAATTTTTTTGATAATTTCGGTCATTTTATGTTTAAATACTCCAGAAGCCTTTGTTCAAGAGCTTCCCTCTTTAAATCCTTTTCAAGAACTCCCCCTATTGCAAGGGAAATAGAACCGCTCTCTTCTGAAACCACTATCACTGCTGAATCAGTTTCAGCTGAGAGTCCAATTCCTGCAAGGTGTCGGGTTTTTGTTCTTATTTCTGATGAGTAGGGGTGAAGCGGAGGGAGAGGTAGAAGACATCCTGCAGATTCGATCCTACCCTGTCTTATTATTATTGCACCATCATGAAGGGCTGATTTAGATGAGAATATAGAAGTTATCAATTCCATTTCTATATTCGCATTGATTTCTATCCCCTTTTCCGAATAACTTTTTAAAGAAATTTCCTTTTCAATTGCTATCAAACCACCTATTCTGTAAGTAGATAAGTATTCTACTGCTGAAACAATTTCTTCTATATCCTTCTTTGTGGTTTTAGGCTGGAATGGTTCGAATATGCTTCTTGCACCTATGTTAGCAAGAAATTTCCTTATCTCTGCCTGATAAAGAACGATTATTGCTATAAAAAAATAGGGTGCTATATTTTTAAGAATCCAGTGAAGAGATACAAAATTGAAAATTTTTGAAATGAAAAAGAATATTGCAAGGATTGAAAGTCCAACCGCCATCTGATAAGCTCTTGTTCCTCTTATTAAAATAATAAACTGGTAAATCAGGACAGAAACAAGAAGTATATCGATAAGATCCTTCAAGGAAAAGTGAAGAATACTTTTTAATATTGCCTCTATCAAGATTCCCTCTGAGAAAGAATTTTGTCAGCGACTTTTACAGCTCTTGAAAACTCCTTTACATCGTGAACCCTTAAGACATGGGCGCCTTTGAAAATACCTATTATACCAGAGGATATAGAACCTTCAAGTCTTTCCTCAGGAGGGAGATTCAAGATATTGCCAATGAAAGATTTCCTCGAAATGCCAAGAAGAATGGGACGGTTTAGTTCTTGAAATTTATCGAGATTTGCAATTATTTTTTCATTGTCCTCCTGCCTTTTTCCAAAGCCTATGCCAGGGTCCAATATTACTTTCTCTGGATCAATATCATTTTTAACAATATAATCAAGTCTTTCTTTAAAAAAATCTTTAATTTCCTGAATAACATTTTTATAAAATGGATTTATCTGCATGGTCTTTGGTGTTCCTTTCATGTGCATTATTATTACGGGTACATCCCTTTTCTTTATTACCTCTACCATCATGGGATCAAATCTCAATCCACTTATGTCGTTCAATATATCTGCACCATTTTCAATCGCTTCCTCAGCTATTTTTGACTTGTAGGTGTCAATTGAAATCAGACATTTTACCTTCTTTCTTAACTCCTTGATTACTGGTATAACTCTCCTTCTCTCCTCCTCCTCTGAAATGCTTTCTGCACCTGGTCTTGAACTTTCACCACCAACATCTATAATATGAGCTCCTTCTTCCTCAATCTCAATACCCCTTTCAATTGCTTTTTCTTTTTCAAAATATTTGCCTCCATCTGAGAAAGAATCAGGAGTGATATTGAGAATACCCATTATTAATGTTTCTCTCCCTATGAGTAATTTATCCCCTCTGATTTTTAAGGTTACAACTTGCCTCATTTTACTGGAGATAGGCTTGGGAAGTTTCTTTTCCAATTATCTCTTTTATCTCATCTCCTGTGAGGGATTCCCTCTCAAGGAGAGTCTCTGCCAATTTGAAAAGAGCGTCTTTTTTATTTTCAAGAATCTCCTTTGCCCTATTGTAATTTGTAGTTATTATCTTCTTAATCTCCTCATCAATCTTTCTTGCAGTTTCTTCACTGAAATCCTTTCTTACAGCAAGATCCCTCCCAAGAAAGACCATATCATCCTTATCAGCATAGGTGAGAGGTCCGAGGTCAGACATACCCCATTTGCAGACCATCTTTCTTGCAATTTCTGTAGCCTGTTCGAAATCGTTTCCCGCTCCTGTTGTCTCCTTTTCAAGAGCGATCTCCTCAGCTATTCTTCCTGCCAGAAGAACTGCTATCTGAGCCTCCAGATAGGATTTTGTGTAGTTGTATCTGTCGTCAAGTGGTAGTTGCTGGGTGACTCCCAGAGCCAATCCTCTCGGAATTATACTTACTTTGTGAATCGGATCCGCTTCAGGTATTGAATTAGCCACTATCACATGACCTGCCTCATGGAAAGCAACTATTTTTTTCTCTTCATCTGAAATTATGAGACTTTTTCTTTCAGCTCCCATTAAAACTTTATCCTTTGCAAATTCAAAATCTTTCATTGTGACAAATTTCTGATTGTTTCTTGCTGCATTTAGAGCAGCTTCGTTCACCATGTTGGCGATATCCGCTCCTGAAAAACCAGGGGTTGTTTTTGCAAGAAGTTTCAAGTCAACATCTGGAGCGAGGGGAACTTTCCTTGTGTGGACTTTTAAGATTTCTTCCCTTCCCTTTACATCTGGCTTATTTACAACTATTCTTCTGTCAAATCTTCCCGGACGAAGAAGGGCAGAGTCAAGAATGTCAGGCCTGTTAGTCGCAGCAATAACAATTATACCATCATTGGGATCAAACCCATCCATCTCAACAAGGAGCTGGTTAAGGGTTTGTTCCCTCTCGTCATGTCCTCCACCTAATCCAGCCCCTCTTTCCCTACCAACTGCATCGAGTTCATCTATGAAGACAAGGCAGGGTGCGTGTTTCTTTGCCTGGTCGAAAAGATCCCTAACCCTTGATGCTCCAACACCAACAAAGAGTTCAACAAAATCTGAACCAGATATTGAAAAGAAAGGCACATTTGCTTCTCCAGCAACTGCTTTGGCAAGGAGAGTCTTACCTGTTCCTGGAGGACCAATGAGAATGACACCCTTAGGAATTCTACCTCCCAGTCTCTGGAATTTCTGAGGGTCTTTTAAAAATTCTATTATTTCTTTAAGTTCCTCTTTTGCTTCATCTACTCCAGCCACATCTTCAAAAGTGACTCTCTTAGATGAGTCTGTGACAAGTTTTGCCCTACTTTTCCCAAAAGTGAAAGCTTTATTACCTCCTACCTGAAGCTGTTTTATAAAAAGAAGCCAGAGAATGAAGATTAAAATGAAGGGTGACAAAGAGCCTATAAGGGATACAATTGGACTGGGGGTAGTATCTTTGACAACTATACTAACATTCTTATCCCTTAAGATCTTTATCAAGTCAGTGTATTGAGATGGAGCAACAGTTTTGAACTGCCTTTCGTCTTTAAATTTGCCTTCGATTTTATTACCAGAAATAGTTACCTCTTCTACATTTCCCAAAATTATGGAATCAAGAAACTCTGAGAAAGCAATTTCTTTCTTTTTCCCTCCCGATTCCTGGAAGATATTCCAGAAAAAGATGACTAAGAATATTACTGCAATCCATATAATTAAATTTTTCAATATATTATTCTTATTTTCCATATCCAGAACCTCAGAAAAATTATAACATACTTGAAATCAAAAAACCATTTAATGTGTAACTCTTTACAAAAGTAAGGATTTCATGGTAAAATCCCTATCTATGTGGCGGTATCGTCTAGGGGCCTAGGACGGATGGTTCTCAGCCATCAAACCGGGGTTCAAATCCCCGTACCGCTGCCAATTTCTAAATATTTTTCTCTAAAGCACTAATTTTAATTGAGCCATTAACTGTTTCTATATCGATTTTTTTACTTCCATCCCCCAAAACAAAATAAGCACTTCTTTTTTTAAGGGATAATCTTTTCATTGGCTTCTGAAATTCATCTATACTGATACCACCATTTACAGTCTCAACATTAAATTCTGCATTCTCCAAATTTCCAATATTTAGTGTCACACTCCCATTAACAGTGCTCAAATTGATGTATTCTCCAACCTCTAAAACTTCTGCATTTATACCTCCATTTACGGTTTCTCCTTTTAATGTTCCGTATGCCTTTGATACATTAATACTTCCATTAACAGTTTCCGATTCTATATCTCCTCTGTGATGGTAAATTGAAATATCTCCGTTTACAGAGGAGGCAGAGATATTTCCTTCCATATCATTAACCTTAACACTTCCGTTTACAGTGGAAAGGGCAAGATTTTTTGGGGATGGAGCATTAACAATTATTTCTACATCGGCAACTGAGCCTCCGAATATTCTCCATCCATCTCTCTTTTTAACCTTTATCCTCAGTTCTCTTCCTGAGTCGTCAAAAATAACATCTGTCTTTTCTAAGATTGCTTTACTTTTTGATCTTTTCTTAACGAATACATAGATTTCTGGCTTTCCCCAGCTTTTCAGATTTATACTACCGTTCACATTTTCAATAGAAATTTTTTCAATTTTTCTCCCATCAAAGTACTTGGTTATTTCTTGGCTGTATTCAGGATATAGAAGACATGCAAAGATTAAAATAGATAGAAGAAAAGTTAGAACTCTTTTCATAATTAACCTCCATCTTAAATTAACGGTAAAGAAGTTAAAAAAGTTCCTAAAAATTTGGCTTAATTATCATGGAAGCTCTAACTTTGTGATAGAAGAGGGAATTTAAAGTTTTTTTCTTCCACTCCCACTCTGTTTTCTTAAAGAATTCTTTTTTAATATCTTCATCTCTAAAAGACAATTTGTTGCTCCCTGAAACAACAAATTGGTCATAATCATCATTATTTTGAATGATTCCAAAGCCCCTTGAAGAGGGAAATACCAAGGGATAGTTATGAAGGGATTCTGAATAAATTCTTAAAAGAATCAAATTTTCAAAACCATTTCTTATTGAGATTCCTTCTTTAAAACATGGCTTAATTTCCCTTGAAAAATCCAATTTCTTTTCAAATCTTTCTATTTCCAACTTCCAGTAAAAGGTCTTATCATCTCCAGAATCTTTTAAATATGAAATTCCATAATCTCCATTATCTTTAAAAAGCCAACCCTCGAAAAGGATTTTCAATTCATAATTTCCCCTTTCTCCGTTGATAGAACTCCATCCCCCTTTCACATCAAAGAATACTTTAAGATTCCATTCTTGACCTTTCCTTTCGTAGCCATAAAGGATAAAACAGAAAATTAGAATAAATCTTAACTTTCTCATCCTCTCATAATTTTTAAGAATGCCTTCCCGCAATCAGGGCAGAATTGTTTTTCAATGTTTCTTTCGATTTCTTCAAGAGCCTCCCTCTCATTTATTCTATTCCTGTATGGTCTTGAAGTTGTAAGGGCGTCGAAGGTATCGGCAACTGCAATTATCCTTGCCCATAGAGGTATTTCTTCCCCCTTCAAATTTTCAGGATATCCTTTCCCATCCCATCTCTCATGGTGATGTTTTATAGCCTTTACTATCCTGTCCATTCCATTTATGCCCTTTAAAATCTCAGCTCCTATTACTGGATGTTCTTGAATTTTTTTGAACTCTCTTTCAGTGAGAGCCGTTGGTTTTGCAAGAATTGAGTCAGGAATTCCAATTTTTCCAATATCATGTAGAATTGCTGAAATTTTTAAGCCTTCCAGTTCCTTTCCCCTAAGACCAAGAAATTTTCCGATTTGTAGAGAATAGTCGAGAACCCTTTTCGTATGTCCTCCAGTGTAAGGGTCTCTCTTCTCAATAGCTATGGCAAGCGCAAAGGATGTCTGTATGAAGAGTTCCTTCCTTTCCTCGTAGAGTCTTGCATTATCAAGAGCGATGGCAATCGGTCCTGAGAGGGCAAGTAAACTTTCTTTATCTCTTTGAGTGAAGCCTTTTCCATCTTTTTTATTTAAGAGTTCTACAACTCCTAATATCTTCCTCCCAATTATAAGAGGGACTGCAAGGATTGAGCGAGATTGAAAAGAAGATTCAACATCAAATGCTTCTTCCCAGTAAGGGCTTTTTCTAACATCATTTACCATTAGAGGTTTTTTGGATTTTGCTACATAGCCAGCAATTCCATCACCTATTTTTAGTCTCATCTGCCTAATTTTTCCTACATTTTCCCCCCTTATAATCCTGAAAAAAAGCTCCTTCTTTTCCTGATCGATCTCCCATATTGAGGAAGCCTCCGCTTTGCAAATCCTCTCTACATGCTCCATTGCTTTATAAAGAACCTCCTCTATCTCGAGGGAAGTTGACAGGCTCTGACTCACCTTGAGAAGGGTTCTTAGAGTTTTATTCTCTTTTTTTATTTTTTGGATTATCTCATCAATCCTATCCTTCCTCATGTTTAAATTATCTTCTTTCATCTTTAGATTGTCAAATTTTGGCATGTTTTTTCATGGAATGAAATTGACCAAAATTATTAAATGTATTATATTTATCTTTTTAGGAGATTAAAGATTTATTAGGAGGAAAAGATGAGAAAGGTATTGATTATGGGCGCAGCTGGAAGAGATTTTCACAATTTTAATGTCTATTTCAGGAATAATAAGAATTATAGGGTTGTTGCCTTTACAGCAACCCAGATTCCTGATATTGAAGGGAGGAAATATCCTCCTGAACTTGCAGGTCCTTTATACCCTGAGGGTATTCCAATTTATCCTGAATCAGAGCTAACAGAACTGATAAAGAAATTAAAGGTTGATGAGGTAGTATTTTCATACAGTGATGTATCCCATGAGTATGTAATGCACAAAGCATCGGAAGTCTTATCTGCTGGCGCTAACTTTACCTTTTTGGGACCTCAAGCTACAATGTTAAAAAGCAAGGTTCCTGTTGTCTCTGTGTGTGCGGTAAGGACTGGTTGCGGGAAGAGTCAAACATCCCGGAGGGTGAGCAAGATTCTAATGGCTAAGGGTAGAAAGCTTGTTGTTATAAGGCATCCAATGCCTTACGGAAACCTATCTGAGCAAAAAGTTCAGAGATTTGCTACCTTTGAAGACCTTGATAGATATAAATGCACAATAGAGGAAAGGGAAGAGTATGAGCCCCACATTAGAAATGGAGCTGTAGTTTATGCTGGAGTTGATTATGAAGCAATACTGAGGGAAGCTGAGAAGGAAGCAGATGTAATTCTCTGGGATGGAGGAAACAATGACTTCCCATTTATTGAAAGCAATATGGAAATTGTTGTAACAGACCCCCACAGGCAGGGGCATGAGCTAAAATATCATCCTGGAGAGACAAATTTCAGGCGTGCAAAATGCATTGTCATAAATAAAGTTGACACTGCTGAGAATGAGAAGGTAAATCTTTTAAGGGAAAATATAAGGAAAATAAATCCAGATGCAATAATTGTTGAGGCTGCATCTCCAATATTTTTGAATGATGGCTCTCAAATAAGAGGGAAAAGGGTTCTTGTAATTGAGGATGGTCCAACGCTAACCCATGGGGAGATGTCCTATGGAGCTGGAGTTGTTGCGGCGTTGAAGTATGGAGCAAAGGAGCTCGTTGATCCAAGGGAGTTTGCTGTTGGTTCAATTGCTGAAACTTTCAAAAAATATCCTCACATTGGTAAGCTCCTTCCAGCAATGGGATATGGAGAAAATCAGATCAAGGAACTCGAAGAAACAATTAACAGATCTGATGCTGATCTTGTGATAGTGGCAACACCAATTGATCTCACAAAGGTTCTTCGCCTAAACAAGCCCTCCCTGCGGGTTTTTTATGAATTACAGGAGATCGGAACACCAACACTGGAGGATGTTCTTAAAGATTTTTAAAAAATGAAGGAAAAAATAGCCCTTATAGCTTTTGGAGGAAATGCAATTTTGCCAAATGGGCAGAGAGGTCTACAGAAAGAGCAGATGAAGAATTCCGAGAAGGCAGCAAAAATGATGATGGAAATTGTTGCAAAGGGATATGAGTTAATTGTTGTTCATGGGAATGGACCTCAGGTTGGCAATATACTAATTCAGATGGAAGAAGCTTCCAACAAAATTCCTCCTTTCACTCTTGAAGTTTGTGATGCAATGACTGAAGGTAGTATGGGATACATGCTGGAGAAGGCTCTAATAAACGAGCTAAGGAAAAATTCCATAGATAAAGAGGTTGTAACAATCCTCACCCAGGTAATAGTTGATAGAGAAGACCCTGCTTTCCAGAATCCCACAAAACCAATCGGTCCCTTTTATACTCAATACAGAGCTCAACAACTCATAAAGGAAAAGAAGTGGACAATGATTGAGGATGCAGGAAGAGGATGGAGAAAGGTTGTTCCTTCTCCGAGACCGATAGATGTTGTTGCCAAAAGAGTCATTAGCGATTTAGTAAGAAGTGGAAGGATTGTAATTGCTGCTGGAGGAGGTGGTATCCCTGTTATTATAAATTCAAAGGGGCTAATAGAAGGGATTGAAGCTGTAATTGACAAGGATTATGCCTCTGCTCTCCTTGCATCAGAGGTTGGCGTTGACCTTTTCATTATATTAACTGGCGTGGATAAGGTATACTTAAATTATGGAAAAGAGAATCAAAGAGAGATTAAGGTAATGACTGTTAAAGAAGCAAAAAAATACCTGGATGAAGGACAATTTCCACCAGGCTCTATGGGACCTAAAATAAGAGCAGCTATTCAATATATAGAAGCTGGAGGTAAGGAAGTCCTTATAACTTCTGCCTCAAAGTTAAAGGCTGCTCTTGCAAAAAGGGCTGGAACAAGGATAATACAATAGATGGAGGTTTTATAATGAAAGATCTTCTTACAATTGGAGAATTAAAAAAAGAAGAGGTAAGGGAAATTCTTTCTCTTACAATGGAAATAAAGAAAAACAAGGGAAAATACAGGAATGCATTGAAAGACAAAATCCTTGCAATGGTATTTGAAAAGCCATCTTTGAGAACCCGCATGACTTTTGAAGTTGGAATGCTTGAAATGGGAGGAAAAGCTATATATCTCGGACCATCAGAGATTCAACTTGGTAAAAGGGAGTCGATAGCAGATGTTGCACGGAACCTTGAAAGATGGGTTGATGGAATAATGATAAGAACCTTTGGGCATGATAATGTTGAAAAGATGGCAGAATGGGCAAAACCTCCTGTAATAAATGGACTCTCTGACCTCCACCACCCCTGTCAGGCTCTTGCAGACTACTTCACACTCCTTGAAAAATTTGGAAAATTAGAGGGTTTAAAACTTGCCTATGTAGGTGATGGAAATAATGTCTGCCATTCTTTGATAGAAGGAGCTTCTAAATTAGGGGTTCATATCTCTATTGCAACTCCTGAAGGATATGAGCCAAAAAGAGAGATAGTTAAGATGGCAATGAAGGAAGCAAATTCAAAGATAGAAATTCTGAGAGATCCTGTGGAGGCAGTAAAAGATGCTGATGCAGTCTATACAGATACATGGACATCAATGGGACAGGAGCACGAAAAAGAGATAAGAGTTAAGATTTTCAAGCCATTTCAGGTTAATAAAAGTCTAATGGAGAAAACGGGCAAAAAAACTTATTTCATGCACTGTCTCCCTGCTCACAGGGGCGAAGAGGTTACAGATGAAGTAATTGATTCTGAATATTCCCTTGTATTTGATGAGGCTGAAAATCGCCTTCATGTCCAGAAGGCAATAATGTATATTTTAATGGGAGGTAAAGTCTAAAAGTGCAACCAAAGAAAATTTTTATTGATGAAAAGGATGTTGAGTGGATTAAAAATCTGATAAAGGAGCGCCGCTCACCCATTACCCTTGAGGAGATTTCCACTCAGCTTGCAAAGAAAAAATCTGCTCTCACTCAGGGGAAAAAGGTAAAGATTTTTAATCCTGAACTTGACTATGAGGTGGGAGATTTGATTTACAAATATTACGATGAAGATCTTAAATTTTCCAGAGAAAAAGTTGAGCATTTCAAAGGAGGGGTTGTTTTAAGGGTTATAGGAAAAGAAAAAAGACCTGAAGGTTTTTCAATCCTTCGTGTCACCTACGACGGAACAGGCTTATTCAAACAGTATATAGATTTCCTTGAAAGAACCTCTTCCCATCTTTTAATTCCCTGTGGATTTTCAGGAAAGAGTGAGCCAGTAGAATATTTGGAAGATGAGGAACTCCTTATGGACGCCCCCCTTGACCAAAATTATGTGAAAAAATTATCAAAGATAATTGAGGAAGCTTTAAAAAAATCTGAAGAATTCATTCATTGGAACTCTTATTTTTACCTGAGAGAACTCCTTGAAAATGTAGAAGATGCAGGAAGGAAAGTAGAAGAGTATCTTAAAGAAAAGGGGGATTTTGAAAACACATACAATCTTGTCGAACAATTATACTCTGTTAAATTCACTGATGAAAGATTTTATTCCTGGTGTATTTCTCTTAACTGTGCTCTTGAGACAAAGGGTAAAAGTAAGATTGTAAAAATATCCAACCATGACTGGGGAAAGTGGGGGCTAAGAAGCTTTTTTGCATCCTTGAAAGAAAATCTACCAATTGCTGAGAAACCAATTAAAATAGGACATCTTAGAAGAAACAGGAAGGATGTTATAAGGATGATATGGAACTTCTATACAGAGGAAAGGAAAGAAAAAGCTCAACATTTAAGATTTTACCTCACTTGGAGAGAAATTTTTTCGGGAGCTTTAAGAATCCCAAGGGAATTCCAGGGCATTTTCGGAGAGGAGAGGGAAATAATTTTAACAGACCCTGAGAAGAAGAAAAATTATAATGCATTTTATTATCCCGAAGATGGTTTTATTGTTGGCCTTGATGAAATTTATCAATTGAACAATCCAATTCAAGGTTCTCTCTTCTTTCTTCAAAAAGAAGATTTCAACAAATATGTTTTTTCCTTCAGAAAGGCGAAAAAGGTAATAACTGCCTTTAAATGTGAATACGATAGGGAGCAAAGAAAGATAATTTTCACAGGACAACCAGTTGAAACCCATACAGAAGTGAACAAAGCAATTCTAATCTCAAAGGATGAACTTTCAAAAATAACATCTTTATGGGAAGAGGGGACAAAAACTGAAAATCTAAATGACCTACTTCATTTTGTATTTATGAACTTTGGAAGTCCTAATGAAAATTATAAAATTTATATTTTGAAAGCTTACCACATTGCAGACATGTTCAAAAATGTAAAAAAGGATGATTTTGAAACTGTTCTTTTTGGTAATCCAGAATTCTTCCCATCTGAAGAGGAAAAGGGATACTTCTATCTTGACCTGACAAAGATTGGAATGGAAGAAGTTGAAGAAGAGGTGGAACTTCCTAAAGAGGAAATTGAAATTGTTGAGGAAGAATTTATTGAAGAGACAGAGGAACCAGCTGAGCAGTTTATTCCATTAGAGGAGCCTAAAGAAGAGCCTGAAATAAGAGAAGAGGAGAAATTTGAGTTTAAAGAAGAAGAGGTCTCTCCTTCTCAACCAGAGCTTGAAATCTACAGAAAGTTCAAAGAAGAGCTTAAAAAGACTAAGGTAAAAGGGAAGAAGGGTGGGAGGAAGATAATAGAGGAAAGGATAAGGTTGGAAGAGAGTGAAAAGGAAGCTGAAATTTACATAAAAGAGAGTATTGAGGAAAAAGAAAGCGAAAAAAGCGAAGAAAAAGAGGAAGTTACAAAACCCTCTGTTAAAGAAACCCCAAAAATCGGAATCTTAGGAGCAAAGCTTTCAAAGGTTCTTTCAGGGAAAAAGGAGGATAAAAAATAAATGGTAGATAAAAAAATTATAAAAATTGAGTGCCCTGTTTGCGGTTCAATAATTTGGTTTGATAAGGATGCAGAAATAATAGTTAAACATGAAAAAGTTGAAAAGAAAAAGGCACACTCCCTCGAAGAATTGTTAGAGAAGGAAAAGAGGAAAGCTGAAGAGTTCGAAAAGAAATTCGAATCTGTAGCAGAGCTACAGAAGGAAAAGAAGAAGGAAATTGAGGAGAAGTTCAAGAAAAAAATAAAAGAAGTTGAGTGATTAAGGGATAAAAGACTTCTCCGCATTCAGAGTAATCTATACAAGTCTTAAATGGTAAGTTTTTACAAAATATAACCTCTCCCCTTATGGGAGAGGGTAAGGGTGGGGGAGTAATGAATTAAAGAAGCAATAACTTGGGAAAAACTAAACTTTCACTTCAACACTTGAAAAATTTTTTTTCTTAAGTTATTTTAAGGAGAAAGGAGAGTTGGTATATGTCTTTTAAAGAGGGTATAAAATATTTAAAAATAAGAAATTTAACTTTTTACTCCTTATTCCTTCTCATAAACTTAATATTAGCTTACGCCATTTTTAATTCTTTCCTTAAATTTTTCTCTTCTAAGACATCCTTCGAGTACACATATATTAGAGATCGCTGTAGAAATCTTTATGTTGCGGACATGGAAAATGATGGAAACCAAGATGTTGTCGCAATTTACTCAGAGGAGCCTTACTCTCACAGGAATGTTTTCGGGATTTTCTCTCCCTTCTCTCCCTCAGCTCTCCTCAGAGTTAAATACTTCACTGAAAACCTTCTTTACCCTGAGGATATTGTGTTATCACCTGAAGATATAGATGGTGATGGAAGGATAGAAATTCCTATTCTTAAAAGAAAAAATGATGGAATTGTTTTAAAACTTTTGGATTTAAAAGGGAATCATAAAAGCTCCATCAGTTTTGAAAATCCCCTAAAGGAAGGGCAATTCTTTACAAACGATTTGTTTTTTGACGACCTTGAAAATGATGGGAAGAAGGAAATAATCCTTCTTATTGAAAGTGCATGGAGTGCTCTTCCAAGGGGAGTCCTTGCCATCAGTCCTTCTTCTGGCAAGGTTTTATGGAAATATTATATGGGATGTTCTCCAGTTTCAATAAAGGCAGTAGATATTGAGAGAGATGGAAAAAAGGAAATTATAGTCAGTGGAAGAGGAACCCACAACGGTGTTTTTGCCAATGAGACAGATGATGAACACAGTTATATCATTGTTCTAAATTACGAAGGAGAAAGGGTGTGGTTAAAAGAACTTGGAGGATATTACACATCCCTATTTTTTGACATTTCTGACATAAACGATGATTTTGAGCCTGAAATTGTTGTCTCAAAGAGTTGTTACAGGACTTTTGAAACTGAGCCAGGAGAGATAATGATTATAAACTCTAAAAATGGAGAAATTCAGAAACGCCTTTCTAAGTCTGGAATCTCATTTTCAAACATTTACAACTTTGATGAAGAAAGGAAATATTTTGTGGTCGGGGATTCATCTGGAGAAGTTTCAATTTTTGACAAAAATCTGAGCAAGATTAAAAGCGTAGTTCTTGAGTATCCATCAATAGTAAGAGGAATAGGGAAAATGGGAGGGGATAACAAAGAGAATTACATCTTTGTCCAGTCCGGGTTTACAAATTTTAGCATTTTAAACTCAAATTTTAAAAGAATTCATAAATTCAGCTTTAAAGATTTTGACAAGATAGATTGGGTAAGATTTTATCCAATTAAAAGCAAGGATGAGTTTGCAGGTATTCTAAACGCTGACAATCTATATTTAATAAAGAAGAAACCCTACAATTTTCTAACGGCTTTTGTAGGTTTTTTTAGCTCTTCCCTTGCCATCTATTTATTTATATTTGCTCTTTTTAATTATTCTATCCTGAACCTTAGGAGAAGAGTTCAAACAAAGTCCCATGAAATCACTGAAGAGTCAATTGAAACAGCCCAAGAAATAGCCCACAGTATGAAGAATCCAATGTTTACAATACAGCTTGAGGCAGAAAAAATAGCAAAATTCGCCAAAGATAAAGAGCCTGAAAATAGCAATATATCAATAGCGGTAAAATCAATTCTTGAAGATGTAAGAACTTTGAAAGAATTGATTCGGGTATTCATGAAGATTCTTGTTCCAAAACCACTAAATCTTAAAAATACAGATTTAAATCTTTTATTACAAAAAATAGCCGGAAAATATTCAGAGATTTTAAAGGGAAAAGTTAAATTTACCCTTGATCTGGAAAATGAGCCTGCTTTTATGCTTATCGATGAGGAACAAATGGAAGAAGCTCTCACAAATTTAATCTTGAACTCAATTGAAGCCCTTCCCGATGGTGGACAAGTAAAGGTAAGCTCGACGATTGTTTACTCTCCAATTTTAAGAAATAAAAAAGGGATTGAGATTGAAATTGAAGATAATGGTGTCGGAATATCAAAGGATAAAATAAGTGAAATATTCAAACCCTATTACACAACAAAGAGGGAAGGGTATGGAATAGGGCTAACCATGACAAAAAGAATAATTGAAGCCCATGGAGGTAAAATCGATGTCTACAGCAAAGAGGGAGTTGGCACAAGATTTGCTATATTTCTACCCTGGAAAGGTGAATGAAGAGAAGAGAAAAAATTTTAATTGTTGATGACGATATTAAAATCCTTGCCTCTCTGTCCAGTGTCCTTGAAAATTACGGCTTCAACACAATAACTACAAAGGATGGCTTTGAAGCAATTCAAATTGTAGAAAAGGATGATATTGACCTTGTAATTCTTGATCTTGTAATGCCATCAATTGATGGAATATCACTTTTAAGGAAAATTCTTGAGGAGAAACCTTCTCTTCCCGTAATAATGCTTTCAGGGCATGGAACAATTCCAAAGGCAGTAGAAGCAACAAAAATAGGAGCTTTTGATTTTCTTGAGAAACCAGTGGAAACAGAAAAAATAATAATTACCATTGATAATGCTCTCTCCAAATCCCGTCTTGAAAGGGAAAAACAAACATTAGTTCAGGATGCCCTCGAGAGATACAAAATGATTGGTGTCTCAAAAGCAATGCAAGAAATTTTTAACACAATAGAAAGAGTAGCTTCTGATGATTCAAAGGTTTTGCTCATAGGTGAAAGTGGAACAGGAAAAGAGCTTATTGCAAGAGCGATTCATTTAAGAAGCAATAGAGCAGGGGGACCATTTCAAGTTGTAAATTGTGCTGCGATACCTGAAGAACTTATTGAATCTGAACTTTTTGGACATGAGAAGGGAGCATTCACTGGTGCCATAGAAAGGAAAATTGGAAAGTTTGAACTTGCCAACAAAGGAACCCTCTTCCTTGATGAGATAGGAGATATGAGTTTGAGACTTCAAGCAAAGGTTTTGAGAGCCATTGAAAATGAAGAGATTGAAAGGGTTGGAGGAAAGGAAAGAATAAAAGTAGACACGAGAATAATATGCGCCTCCAACAAAGATCTGAGGGAGGCAGTGAAAAAAGGAGCTTTTAGAGATGACCTTTACTATCGTATCAATGTTATAACCATTTATGTCCCACCCTTAAGGGAAAGGAAAGAAGATATATCTCCTCTGATCGATTATTATACAAAAATCTTTTGTGAGGAGAGGAAGAGACCTCCCATAAAGTTCCATCCTTCAGCAATGAGTATTCTTCTTGAATATCCATGGTATGGGAATGTAAGGGAGCTAAGAAATCTTGTTGAAAAAGTTGTTGTTCTCTCAAAATCAGATATTGTAACAAGGGAAGATATAGAGAAATATCTCAAGGAATCAAAAATCGAGGAGAGTGTTGTGCAGGAAGAATATTACAAAAGCCTTGAAGATGCAAGGGAAAAAGCAGAAAGAGAACTAATATTGACAAAGCTGATTTTAAACTCCTGGGATTATGAGAAGACTGCTGAAGAGCTTGGTATCTCCCGCGCCACCCTTTTCAATAAAATGAAAAAATACGGAATAAAAAGGGGAAAATAACCCAATTATCAAAAGCAAAGCTAAAATGAATAAGGCATGAAAAGTAAATAAGCTATAAAAAAACAGAAGATTACCCTTTTCTATTAAAAAATCCCCTTCAACAAATGTTCCATTAAAAGTCTAAATTTTTAGACTCTCCCCACTAAAATCAGTCTAATTTTTTAGATTCATCAAGAATCAAAGAATATTAAGCTCAATTTTAAGATTTTCTCATAATTTCCTAAAATTCAGTCTAAACTTTTAGACTTATTCAGATTAAAAAACCAAAATACCTCTATTTTAAAGCCCTTATAAATGGCATATTTTTTGATACAGTTTGTAATGTCATGAAGATGAAAATTACAATAATTGAAAATCCATTTTACTGTTTCCAATAAACATAAAGAATAATTATTAAGAAGAAGAGGAAAATTGTGGGGAGGTGCCTTTTTTAGTAATTGACTCTTCTTGTTTCTTATGAATATAATAGTTTTTCAATGGAGAGAGGTTTTTTATCTATAATCAGGGAGAAGTTGAGGGCTACAAAGGAGGGGATTCAGCAGATTTTTTCTTCCCAGAAGAATGTTAAGGATTTACTTCAGGAATTAAAGGAAATCCTTATCCTCTCCGATGTTGGTGAGGAGTGCTCAAACCTTCTTATTGAAAATGTCAGCAGAAGATATAAGAAAGAAGGCGGGGATTTGAAAGAAATTCTCAAGAAAGAGATTTTGGATATAATTTCAATCCCCTATTCTCCTCCATCTTCTGAAAAAATTGCAATTCTAATTGTTGGTGTTAATGGGGGTGGGAAGACAACCACCTGTGCAAAGCTTGCCCACAGATTCAAAAAGAATAATAATAAGGTTCTAATGGTAGCAGGAGACACTTTCAGAGCAGCGGGAGATGAGCAACTTTCAATTTGGGGGGAAAGGCTTTCTATCCCTGTCTTTAAAGGACCCCATCTATCAGATCCAGGAGCCCTTACCTTTCAAGCTCTAAAAAAATTAACCTCTGAAGATTTTAATGTTGTCATAATTGATACTGCGGGAAGGATGCACACAAAGGAAGGTCTGATGAGAGAACTTGAGAAAGTATGGAAGATTTCTGCAAGGGAGTTGGGGGAGAGCTCTGTTGAGTCCTATCTTGTCCTTGATTCAACAATTGGGCAGAATGCAATAAATCAGGCAAGGGAATTCTCAAGATTTTCAAAATTAAAGGGAATTGTTCTCACAAAAATGGATGGGACAGCTAAGGGAGGAATAATAATCCCAATTGCCCATATTCTTAAAATTCCAGTAATCTTTGTCGGAACTGGAGAGGGTCTTGAGGATTTCTATGAGTTTTCTCCATCCCAATTTGTGGAGGCTCTCCTTGGATGAGATATTTATGAAGGTTGCCCTTAGACTTGCTGAAAAAGGAAAAGGACTCACATCACCAAACCCAGTTGTTGGAGCAGTTGTTGTTAAGAATGGGAAGATTGTGGGTAAAGGGTATCATAGAAAAGCTGGAGACCCTCATGCAGAAGCAATTGCCATAGATGAGGCAGGAAAAGAGGCGGAAGGGTCAACCCTTTTTGTCAATCTTGAACCCTGTATCCACTGGGGGAAGACTCCACCCTGTGCATTTAAAATAAAGGAGGCAAAGGTAAAAAGGGTTGTTATAGGAACAATAGATCCGAATCCTCTTGTAAATTCTAAGGGGATTGAATTCCTCAGTAAATCAGGGATTGAAATTAGAGTTGGTGTTTTGGAAGAGGAAGCAAAGGAGATAAATGCTCCATTTTTAAAATCAATGAGGGAAGGTATCCCCTTTGTATCTTTAAAGATGGCAATGACCCTTGATGGGAAAGTTGCCACTTGGAACGGAGATTCAAAATGGATTTCATCAGAGGAATCGAGGAGATATGTCCATCTTCTAAGATTTGAAAATGATGCGATAATGGTTGGAGTTGGGACAATTATAAGAGATGACCCTCTTCTTACAATCAGATATGGTAAGAGCAAAGAAATTGTAAGGGTTATACTGGATTCTAACCTTTCAATACCAGAAAGGGCAAAAATTTTTGAGACCCTTGAAAGAGGGAGGATAATTATTTTTACAGGAAGGATAAGGGATAATGAAAAGTTTGAGAGATTGAGAAAGAAAGGGGTTGAAGTTATTCCCCTTGAAACTGATGATAAAATTCCCCTTTTGGAAGTTTTAAAATATCTTAACAAAATAGGAGTGAATTCGGTTCTTGTTGAAGGAGGGCATACTCTTTCAACTTCATTCCTTGAAAACTCCCTTGTGGATAGAATCTATATTTTCGTCTCCCCTAAGCTAACAGGTGGAAGGAATTCCCCAACATTTTTCGAGGGAGATGGTTCCCCATCCATTTCAGACTCAATAAAACTTAAAAGAATTAAAAGTTTTTGCATTGGGGATGATACTGTTATAATAGGAGATGTTAGATGTTTACAGGAATAATTCAGGAAGTTGGTAAGGTCAAGGAGATATCAATAAGCTCAAACCCTCAAATTTCTGTTATTTCAGAAAAAATTTATCCATCTGTTGAAATAGGAGAAAGCATCTCTGTTAATGGGGTCTGCCTCAGTCTTGTAAAAAAGGAAAAGAACATCCTCTATTTCAATCTCTCAAAGGAGACCATAGAAAAAACAAATCTTTCAAAGTTAAGACCCATGAGCCCTGTAAATCTTGAAAGAAGTTTGACTCTTTCAACACCCCTCGGAGGGCATTTAATTCTTGGGCATGTGGATGGAGTTTCAAAGGTTCTTTCTATAAGAACCCTTGGCTCAACAAAAAGGGTTAAATTTTCTCTTCCAGCTAATTTGAAAAAATGGGCTGTGGAAAAAGGTTCCATAGCTGTAAATGGAGTGAGTCTTACAATTGCCCAGCTTGGAAGGGATTATTTCGAGGTTGAGCTAATTCCAATAACTCTTCAGCAAACAAATCTTGGCTCATTGAAAAATGGAGAGATTGTGAATATTGAAATGGACATTATTGGGAAGTATGTTGAAAGATATTTAAAAGAAAAATTATAAGGAGAATTTTGAATGATAAACTTCAGTTTATTGGATTGGATATGGTTAATTATGTATCTTCTTCTTATCACGGGTTGCGGAATAATATTTTACAGACTTGGGAAGCGTTCTGAGGCTGACTTTTTCCTTGCAGGAAGGGGGCTCCCATGGTGGATTCCTGGGATGTCGGTCTATGCAACCCACACTGCAACAGACACTCCCATGTGGGTAAGTGGAGTTATCTACAAGTATGGACTAAGAGGTTTGTGGTACACATTTTTCTCAGCATGGTGTGCCATCTCTGCCTTTGTCTCAGCCCGAATTTTTAGAAGATCCCTTGCCTACTCCCAGGCTGAATGGCAAAGTCTTAGATACTCAGGTCTTGGAGCTGAACTTTTGAGAGGATGGATGTCAGGTTGGGGTTCATTTCTCAATATGTTCATTCTTGGTTGGGTTGGAATGGCAATGGGGAAATTGTGTAACTATCTATTTGGATGGGAAAATTGGGTTGGTCTTGTAATTCCCTCCATCATAGTTGCAGTATATGTCCTTTCAGCAGGATATTGGGGTGTTGTTATGGCTGATTTTCAGCAGGGGATAATTGCTCTTTTCGTAATAATATTTTCATCCCTTTGGGGAATGGGAGTTGCAGGAGGACCTCAAGGAATAATAGATAAGCTTTCAAAAATGGGTGAGCTCTGGAGAATAAATCCTTTCCATTTTTCTGGATTTTTCACAGGAGATTTTCCAGTAGCCTGGTTTCTAACAATGATTTTCATAGCAGTTCTTGGTGGTTTTGGAATGGGGACAAGCATAGACTGGTATGCTGAAGCTCAGAGGATCCAGTCTTCAAGAACAGTCAGGGACGCCTCCTATTCAATATGGTGGGGAACAGCTCTCACCCTTACAAGAAACTCCTTCTGGGCTGTAGCTATAATTGCCTTCTTTGTGCTAAATCCATATATCGCCGATCAATCAAAATACGAGATGGCATGGTATAGGATTGCCTTTGAGCATTTACCTGCTGGCTTTGTTGGTTTTCTCCTTGCAGGTATTGTTGCAATTCATTTTTCAACAATTTCAACCCATCTGAATCTTGGTGCTGTTTACATGACAAGGGATCTCTATCATCACTACATCAATCCCAATGCCTCTGAGAAAACCCTCGTCCTTGCAGGAAGAATCTCTACTCTCCTTCTTTTAATAGGTTCTTTTATCTATGGTACAATGATGGAAGAGATTACGAAATGGCTAATATTTGCCCTCTGGATAATGGGTGCAGGAATGTGGCTTCCCAATATTCTTCAGGTTATCTGGTGGAGGTTTAACAGCTGGGGATACCTCTCAGCATGGATTGCAAATCTTGGGTTTAGCTGGCTAGTTGTATGGGTTTTGCCATCTTTCGGTATAATCCCTGAACTTCCTGACTATCTCCAGTTCTGGGTTTTAATGCTCCTTACAGCTCTTGTTTATATTCCAGTTACCCTTCTCACAAAACCTGAGGATATGAAACATCTTGCAAAATATTATGCCATGACGAGACCTATAGGTTTCTGGAAACCTGTTGAGAGGGAAGCTATGAGACTTGGGCTTATTTAAGGAGGGAATCATGGGATTTATAAAAAGGTATTGGATTCCTGAAGAGGCTGATAAATGGACAAAAGAGGATTGGATTGCAATTATTATATCACCCATCGCCTATGCAACTCTTATGGTTGGGCTTGCTCTCAGTCTTCTTCTCCTAAAAGAGGGTTTTATTACTTTAGGGGTAGGGATTTTTCTTACCTTCATTCTTCACTGGGTAATTGATCCAAAACTGAGAGCTATCTCTGAGGAATATGAGAAGAAACAGAGAGAATATCTTGAGCGTCTTGAAAATATTGTGAAATGGAGGAAAGATGAGTAAGGGACTTTTTGTTGTTCTTGGAATGACAATAGCATACTTTGTCTCTTTTTTAGGCTTAATTCTTGCTTACTTTTCTTACAAAAAAAGGGTATCTGGTTCTGAGAAGGAGAGGGAAGAATCCAAGGAGGAAAGATGAAATTTTCTGAGATATTTTATGGAGTAATTGTTCCTTCTGCAATTTTCCTCCTTTCCTTTATAACTACAATTCTTCTCTACAGGAAATTCTCAAGAGAAATAGGAAAGGATAAAAAGTAGAAGCCTCAAAAAGGATAGCCTAAAAAGGTATAAAGGGCATAACCCTTCTTTCCTCACCCTTTATCTGGTAAAGGAGATCTGCCAATCCCTGCCCAAGCATTCCGTTTATTTCTTCTCTTTTTAGATTTTTACCCTTTAAATGAGAAATTAATTTTAAGAATTCATCTCCAAGATTTGAAAAGGGAAGATTCTCTTTGAAAATAAGGATGTTTCCATAATCCAGTCCATCTTTGAAGCTATCCAAAACCTTTGCAAATTCCTCAGCACTTTGCTCTTTTTTCCAGCAAATACCTAATTTCCACTTTTTATCCTTCACTAATTTCTGAATATCTGGCTCAATATTGTCAGAAAGGACAATTCCAGGCTTTTTGCTTTCTTCAATTATTTCTTTTATATATGATGCACTTGAAGAGTTGACAAATATAACAATTCCTGAATCATTGAAAATTTTGACTGCCATCTTTAATTCAGATTGATTCTCAAAATCTTTATCCTTCAAAACAACATAGCCCAATCCACCTTTTGAAAGGAGTTTTAAAACCCTTAAATCCTTTGTTATCCCTTTTATTTCTTCAATTCCCAATAGAATAGAAAGCCTTCCCATTCTTGAATTTGTCTGGAATTGAGAGGGAGAGGTTAAAATTGAGAGATTTCTTGATTGATCTATTTTTTCAGTAGCCTCGGTTAAGGAATTTATAATTTCACCAATTGAACTCCCCTTCAATGGGAGTAAGCCAATATCAAGGTCAAAAAATTCCAATGAACGGGTCTCATCAATTAGAGCAGGAATATCTTTTTCAATGAAACTTGCAACTGTTGATGATCTCAAAATATAAAGTTCCTCTCTAAAATCAGGAATCTTTAAGGTTTCCTCATTGGCTAAAATTTTTAAAGAGTTATAAAGAAAATTGGCAACCATTTCAAGAATTTCAGGTTTTATAAGGTCATGATCATCCCTCGTCTGATGGTATTTGAAATGGTAGCCAGATGTCATAATTCCGAATCCTGGAACCCCTTTCATGAGAAAACTTGTATGGTCTGAACCTCCTGGTCCACCCCTTGATGGATTTAAGTCTTTCTTTATTTCTTCTGGAAGTTTCTGTTTCAGAATATTCCATATTTCTGGTCCGTAGTAAATTCCTGGGAAATTTATCCTTCCCTCTCCATGCCCAACCATATCAAGATTGAAGTAGGCTACAGTTTTCTCAATAGGGAATAGAGGATGGTCAGCATAATATCTTGACCCAACCAACCCCTGTTCTTCCGCAGCCCATAAAGCAAAAACAATTGTCCTCTTTGGCTTAATATTTTCAGCCTTCATAACTCTTGCTATTTCCATTACAACCGCTGTTCCTGATGCATTGTCATTGGCTCCATTATAGATCTCGCCTGTTGGGGATATTCCAAGATGGTCCATGTGGGCTCCAATAATTACAAATTCTTTTTTCAGTATTGGATCAACTCCATCGATCTTTGCAAGAACATTCCTCATTTTTCTCTTAGGATCAAAGGTTGTTTTTGCTGAAATTTCAACCTTTACTGGCAGGGATGTGCTTGCAATTTTTCTATCCCTATCAATAATTTGCATTAAGTAGCGAAAGTCTGTTGGAGCCTGACTGAAGATGAAATTCAGTACATTTTCATTAGCGAAGATTGCAATAAAATCCTTTTTGAATTTTTCTGGTGGAATTGAAAGTCTAACCCTCTGAGGAGTCTCTCCAGGCTTGTAGACAAAAATTATCCCCCTTGCTCCATTTCTATAGGCATTTTCAACCTTTGCTCCAATCTGGGATTCATCTTCTACCTTCCCTTCGAGAAAAGGAGGATAACCATTAACAACGAGGACAATTTTATCTTTGACTGAAATATTCTCATACTCGTTCCACCTATTCTTTTCAGAAATAATTCCGTATCCTGCAAAAACTAAATCTGCATTTATTTTTCCAGAACCTGAAAAAGGTATAACTCTCCAGTCATCCTCGTAATAAAAAACCCTTTTCTGAACCAAATTGTCAATTTTCAAAGAAACTTTTCCATCAACATTAAAAAATGGATTTTCAAAATCTTGAAAATAACCTTTATCTGAAGCAGGTGATAATCCCCATTCCTTGAATCTTTCCTCAATCCAAAGGCTTGCCTTTTCTCCTCCCGGAAGTCCACTCTTTCTTCCTTGGAATTCATCACTGGCAAGAACTTTTATATGCTGGAGAATCCTCTGACCTTGGAATTTATCTTCTGAGAGAGCAAAGGAAACAAAAAAAGTTAAAATTGCCAAAAGAAATACAAATTTTATATTTCTCTTTCTCATTCTTTCCTCCAAATTATTTATACATAAAAAATTTGGAAAAAGTTTTATTATTAAAAAATTAAAGAGAGGATAAATACTCTTTCACCTGTTTAAGGCTTTCAACTCCTTCAACATTTAAAATCTCAACCTCTTTTCCATTGTTCCTTGCAATTCTCTTTAGAAGCCCAGAGAGAACCTTTCCACTTCCTACCTCAACGAAAATCGAGATACCCATTTCAAGCATAAGCTCCATGGATTCAAGCCAGCGAACTGGTCTACTTACCTGCCTTTTTAATGAATCCCTTGCTTCTTCACCGTTCTTTACAATTTTTGCATCAACATTTGTTACAACAGGAAAGCATGGATCGAAGAAATTTATGGAATCAAGCTCTTTTGAAAGTTTTTCCTCAGCAGGTTTCATAAGGGAACAATGAAAGGGTGCTGAAACAGGGAGAATGACATGTTTCGGAGGTTTTAAAATCGAAATTACCTCTTCAATCGCCTCTTTCTCTCCTGATATTACAATTTGCTCATGGCTATTAGTGTTTGCAATTTCAACAATACCGCTGGATTTTCTTAAGGAATTTTCAATATCTTCCCTTTTAGCTCCAAGTATTGCTGCCATTGCTCCCTTTCCAACTGGAACAGCTTCCTGCATGTATTTCCCCCTTTTGTGTACAATTCTTACCGCATCCACAAAGCCTATTGCTCCTCCGCAAAGAAAAGCTGAATATTCTCCAAGACTATGCCCTGCAGAAATAGAGGGAACAAAATTTAACAATCTATAAAGGATGTAACTGTGAACCAAAAGAGCGGGCTGGGTATTTTCTGTCAATTTTAGCTTATCATCAGGTCCTTTAAAACAAATCTCTGAAAGGGGGTAACCAAGAACCTCATCAGCCCTTTTGAAAATTTCCCTTGCCTCTTCAAAAGAATCCCAAAGATCTGCTCCCATTCCTACAGCCTGCGAGCCCTGTCCAGGGAATAGAAAAGCTACTTTTCTATTTTTTAAACCTTCCGAATCCATAAATTAATATTCTATCAATCTAATGGATAGTGTCAATATTTCAGATGGTTTTCTTTGAGATTTTAATTTAAAAATTGAATCAAGTCGCAGCTTGTTTTATCTTATCCTGAATGCTCTGGAGCATTGGAATTTTAACTCCCTTCTCAATTGCAACCTTTATTGCCTCTTCATAACCTGCATCTGCATGCCTTACAATTCCTATTCCAGGGTCAACAGTCAAAACCCTTTGAAGCCTTTTCTCAGCAGACTCTGTCCCATCTGCAACAATTACCATTCCAGCATGAATTGAGAGTCCTATACCAACCCCTCCTCCATGATGGACGGAAACCCATGATGCACCACAAACAGCATTCAGAAGAGCATTTAAAATGGGCCAGTCAGCAATTGCATCGGAGCCATCCTTCATTCCCTCTGTCTCCCTGAAGGGGGAAGCTACAGAGCCTGTGTCAAGATGGTCTCTGCCAATAACAATTGGTGCAGAAACTTTTCCTTTCTTAACTAAATAGTTGAACCTCATTCCACCCCTGTCCCTTTCTCCATAACCAAGCCAGCATATTCGAGCGGGGAGACCTTGAAACTTCACCTTTTCCTCAGCTTTTGTAATCCATCTTCTTAGAATCTCATCCTCAGGGAATTCTTCAAGAATAGCTTTGTCAGTCTCAATAATGTCCTTTGGGTCTCCTGAAAGGGCAACCCATCTAAAGGGACCCCTTCCAAGACAGAAGAGAGGTCTTATGTATTCGAGAACAAAACCAGGAATTTCAAAGGCATCCTTAACACCTACAGAAAAGGCTTGTCCTCTAATGTTGTTTCCGTAATCAAAAGTGACAGCACCCATCCTCTTCAATTTAAGGAGCCCCTCAACATGCTCAGCGATTGCTTCCAATGCCCTCTTTCTGTACTCTTCAGGTTTTTCCCTCCTTAATCTTAAAGCATCTTCATAACTCATCTTGTTGGGAACATAGCCATTCAGCTCATCGTGGGCAGAGGTTTGATCAGTTAAGACATCGGGAACAATACCCCTTCTTGCAAATTCTGGTATTACATCCGCGGCGTTTCCAAGAAGCCCTATGGAAAGAGCTTCCCCTTTCTTTTTTGCTTCCATTGCCATTGAGATTGCATGGTCAAGATTGTCTGTCATTGTATCCAGATATCCGGTTTTCAATCTCCTTTCTATTCTTTCCTTGTCAACTTCAACTATGATTCCAACACCTTCATTCATTGTAATTGCTAAAGGTTGAGCACCTCCCATTCCTCCAAGCCCAGCTGTAAGAACTAATTTTCCTTTTAGAGAACCACCAAATTGTTTTTTTGCTACTGCAGCAAGGGTCTCATATGTTCCTTGCAATATACCTTGGGTTCCTATATAGATCCAGCTCCCTGCTGTCATCTGACCAAACATAGTTAGTCCAAGAGCTTCGAGTTTTCTGAATTCATCCCATGTTGCCCATTTTGGAACAACCATAGCATTTGATATTAGAACCCTTGGAGCTTCCTCATGGGTTTTAAATATCCCTACTGGTTTACCCGATTGGACAAGTAATGTTTCATCATTTTCAAGGGACTTGAGAGATTCTACAATGGCATGAAAACATTCCCAGTTCCTCGCTGCTTTTCCTGTTCCACCGTATACTATTAGATCCTGAGGTTTTTCAGCTACTTCTGGATCGAGATTGTTCATTAGCATTCTCATGGCAGCTTCCTGCTGCCATCCCTTACATGAAATAGATGAACCCCTTGGCGCTTTTACTGGTTTATAAGTATATTGCATAATTTCCTCCAAACTTTATTATACAACAGTTAGGGAATTAAATAGTAGAATTTATCTTTTTCTTAACTTTTCGAGCTCCTTTTCATATTCTTTTTTCTTTAATACCCCAAAGAATCTTTCTTTATTTCTTCTTTCAAACTCTTTTAAAAAAGGGTCTCTATAAACAGTGGAGTTGAGTCTCCATTCGTTGGGAGGATTAAAGAAAAATTCATATTTTACTGTCCCACCTTCAAAGGAGTAATCCCAAACCTCTATCATTCTCGCTTGAATATCCTCATTATCCTTTTCAAGACGATCTTGAGGGGCATACCAACTTGAAGATTCTGAATAACTGATATGGGATGGAGAGCCATTAAGAAGGAATATCCTTGCCCTATCAGTATTCCATGGTTGAGAGTAATTTTCTCTTTTAAATTGAGTCTCTATTATTTGCAATCTTTTCTCGAATAACTCAAAGGATTTTGGAGAACGGAACTGCCAGAATATCTGTTGAAACTTTAACTTACCTTCCTCTGGAAGACTCTTGTAAAAATTCCTTTCCCAATCTTCCATTATTATGTAATGCTTAGAAAACCAGATATCGCCGGTTGGAATTAATTTTCCTTTGCAATTAGTAAAGAAGAGGTAAGAGATGAAAACTAAAGGAATTAAATAATCCAACTTCTTCGGTTTCATTTAGAACTTCTCTTCCTTTAGGATTGAAATTTTTCATTTGTCCTTTGGCTTTGCGTGACCTGAAGAACCAGAACTTGAGCTTGTTGAATTAGAGGATGAAAGGGTTGATTTGCTTATAGAACCCTGATAGGAGGAGCTCCCTGAGCCATAATGGGAAGAACTCTTGGAGAAGGTAGATGTGTATTTGTATCTTATAGGACTATGGGAAGGCGGATTGCCTCCCTTGTAAATCTGAGTTTCTTTAGAGAGAACATCTTTCCAGTTCTCGCTTCTAAAATATGGAACCTCACGGTAGGGGATGTAATACCAATAATAGGGCCAGTATCCATAGTAGAAGGATGGATAGTACCAGAAAGAGTAGGGGAGCCAGTAATAATAAGAGCTCCACATCCAGTATGGCTCATAATACCAGAAGGGAGGGTAGTAAGCAACTTCCCTTTCTTTAGATGGAACTTCGAAGATCCTATCCCTCTTTTGAACAAATCTGTCAAAGAAATCATAGGTGGCAGAGAAGCCTCTCAGTATTTTACCATTCTTTTCCTCAACCATTTCTCCCTTATTTAAAGTGGTGAAGGAACCGTTTGAAAATGTAATTTCAGCAAAACCACCTATAACAGATATGGATGTTTTATCACCAGACTCGATTCGGTATTTTCCTGGTGTAGAAATTTCCACAAGATTTTTTCTTGAAAGTATTTTGTATTTTTCCTTAGAAACTGTTGAAAGATAAATCTTTCCCTTTTTAACTTCCAAATTGGGAGTCTTGTCCTCCATACGGAAAATTACTTCAGAATCTTTGTCTACTCTTAGAAAATCGTTGTTCCCAAAATCAATCTCAACCCTTCCATCCGAGGTAAGGAGTCTGTCATCCTTGAAAATGCTCATTCCAAACCTGACAAACTCGCATTTGACATTTCCCTCAGCCTCCCTGCAAATTTTCGCTGAACCATCGTAATAGTTTACCTCCCCAATTTTTACATTCTGGGAAAGTAATAAAGAAGAAAGAAAAAGGATCGAAATACTTAAAATTATATTTTTTCTCATGTCATCCTCCATGACCTCCATTAATTTTATATCATATTTCGTGCCAGTTCAAAAAAAATGGTAAAGGGCTAAAACACTATCCAGAACAGGTTTATAAAGAGAGGGCTTTTCCTTTGTTATAAAAATTGTCTATAAAATAGGACAATTGTCCAGTTTTTAATAAGCCTACAAATCTAGTATTATTTGTAGAGGTGCAAATGAGGGACCTCGAGGGAATGTCTTTTGGATTTCAATTCTTATCGATAGAAAAAAGAATTCTCTTTTTTACTTTCTCTAATTTTTCTTATATAGTTTCTAACAGCTCTATTGTGGGAGCTAAGGTCTGAGCTGAAAGTATGGGTTCCATCTCCATTGGAGACAAAATAGAGATAATCTGTTCTGGCGGGATTAATGGCTGCTTCAATTGAAGCAATACCAGGATTACAGATAGGACCTGGAGGTAGACCTGTATGAAGGTATGTGTTGTAGGGAGATGGGAATGATAGATCTTCCTTTTTAAGAGGGTATTGAAAAATTTCTTCCTTTTTTAGAGCATAAATAACTGTTGGATCGCACTGTAGAAGCATTCCTCTCTTCAATCTGTTGTAGAACACAGAGGAAACAAGGGGCTTTTCTTCAGGAACTCCTGTTTCCTTTTCAATAAGGGAGGCAAGGATTAAAACTTTATAAAAATTTAATCCTTTCTTTTCAGTCACCCTTATGTATTCACCAACCCTTTCCTTGAATCTTCTAATCATTATCAAAATAGCCTTCTCAGAGGTTATACCCTTAGGAAATAAATATGTATCTGGGAAAAGGAAGCCTTCTAAATTGAGGGCTTCTTTATTGATTTGAGAGATCAAACTTCTATTATCACAAGCCTTTATAAAATCTTCCCTTCTTACGAGATTTTCTTCCTCAAGTATTTTAGCAATTTCATATATTGAGCTACCCTCAGGAATTACTATCTGATGAAGATAAATTTCACCACTGGTGATTTTTTCCAGAACCTGGTAAATAGAAATTGGGAAATCAAATTTGTATTCTCCTGCCTTTATTGTTTTACCTTTAAAGTATATTTTATAGCCTAAAAGGAAAGGAATTCTACCCTTTATCACTTCTTTTTTTTGGAGCAAAAGGGCTGAATCCTTTATACCCATTCCTGATTTTATCTCAACAATAGCAAATTCTCCTTTTTTTCCATAAGGTTTTTGTATTTGATCTTCTATGAAGCTCTTCCCCAGAAAATATAAGAAAATAATTAGAAGAAATGCCATAAAAGCAGAAAGTAGTTTTTTCATTTCCTTTTACTATCGAGATAAGATTGAAGTATTATAACTGCTGAAAGTTTGTCAACGAAGTTTTTCCTCTTTTTTCGTTTCATTCCTGACTCTTTCAATACTCTCTCAGCCTGAACAGTTGTAAGTCTCTCATCCCAGAGGATAGGCTCGAGGGAAAAGTTTTCCTTTAGCCAATATGCAAATTCTTGGCATTTCTTTGAACTTTCAGAAATCCTTCCATCCATATGTAGGGGGTTTCCTATCACTATTTCTTTTATTTCCCACTTTCTTATTAGATCTCTAAAGAATTCCTTTTCAGCCTCTTCTCCTTTCCTCTCATACTTTCCTATTGGGCTTGCTATAATTCCTAACTCGTCAGAGATTGCAAGCCCAATAAATCTGATTCCAAAATCTATTCCAAGAATCCTCATAATTCTTCCACTGAATAATTTAATTTTTTCTTTTTTAGTCGGTATCTTTCTAAGGATAATTCAATAAGCTTTTCAATAAGTTGAGGATACGGAATTCCACTTGCCTCCCATAATTTTGGATACATTGAGATAGAAGTAAAACCTGGAATTGTATTAATTTCATTAACAAAAATTTTTTTGGTTACTTTATCCATAAGAAAATCAACCCTTGCCATTCCAAAGCATTCAAGGGCTAAAAAAGCTCTTATAGCAAGACTTTGAAACTCTTCCTTTTCCTTTTCGCTAACATCAGCTGGAATCACAAATTTTGTTTTCCCTTCAATGTATTTGTCTTTATAGTCATAAAATTCGCGATATGGAATTACCTCTCCAGGGACAGAAACAATTGGTTTATCGTTTCCCAAAACACTGCATTCAATTTCCCTTGCATTTATTCCTCTTTCAACAATTACAACTCTGTCCCATTCAAAAGCCTTTTCAATGGCAGAAGGGAGCTCAGAGTAATCCTTAACCTTTGTAATACCAATGCTGGAACCCAGATTGGATGGTTTTACAAATATTGGCAATGAAAATACCTTGCACCTTTCTATGAGCTCTCCCTTTTTTTCCTTCCAGTCCACATCCCTAAAAGATAGCCATTCAACAACTGGAATTCCATGGAACGAAAGTATTTCCTTAGCCTTTTCCTTATTCATTCCTAAAGAAGAGCCCATAATTCCAGCTCCAACATAGGGGACATCTGCCATCTCAAAAAGCCCCTGTATTGAGCCATCCTCTCCATAGGGTCCATGAAGCAATGGGAAATAAACATCAGCCTCGAAGATTTCATCCTTTGAGCTCCATGGAAGGAATAAGTGCCCTTTTTTATTGAATTCCCTTTCAGCATAGGGAGATGAAACGAGTCTCCATAGACCTTTCTTGTCAATATAAATAGAAACTATTTCATATTTTTCCTTGTTTAATGCATTAAAAACAGAACGAGCTGAGATTACTGAAATTTCATGCTCTGCTGACCTACCACCAAAAATTAAAACTATCCTTTTTTTCATCTAAAAGCTTTTTCAAAAGGAAGAATTTCTATTCCTTATATCCTTTCAGGAGTTTATGGTCTCCATCACAAACGGTTTTTATAAGTTCCTCATATAGATAATCAATCTTTTCAAGAACCTGTGGCTTAACTCTTTCTCTAAAGGTTTCTCTACTCCTTTCTATAACATCCCTCAATCTCTTATAAATATTCCCTTCCCTTCTTCCGATTTCTACCTCTTCAGCATGATAGAGCATTATATCTGAAACAAGGACTTTTGCAAGCCTTTTGGCACTCTTGTGCCACTCTTCCTCTTCCTTACTAATCATGGGCACAACAGGCGTTGGTGGACTAACTTTTTCAACCTCAGGAGGAGGTGGAGGAACTTCTGCAATTTCTTTTGTCCTCTCCTTAGCCGATACCTTCTCTCTTATTGGGAGGAGATCTATCGTCATTGTGGCAAATTTTGTGAGAATTTCGAGCTCTTCTTTACAGTCAATCTTATTATTAGTAGGAGCCTGATCTCCATAGAAAACAGCCATAATTTTATTTTTTATGTGCATAGGTATAGCTATTATTTCCTGAGGTCTTTTTCCGCCGAATCTATTTAATAAAATCCAGTTTTCAGGATGGTCTGCTGGTGTTCCTATAAATGTCAACCCACTCTCCGCAACATCCTTAAGAACAGTATTAGCTGTAATAGGAACAATTACAAGACGAATGCTTGTATCTGTTATGTCGGAAGAGCCTGTAAAACCTTTTGAATACCATCCGACAAAATTATTTTCTTTTATTACGAACACACAAACTCTCGAAAGGAACTTGTTAGCCCCCTCTATAAAGGTAGAAATAACATCTGTTTGAGACTTTCCCTGTTCTATTTTGTTTATAATTGAGTAGAGAAGACGAATTTTTTCCGAAGCAGGTTTTGCAAACTCTATTTCCTTTTGAAATTCCTCCCATAAAGTCTCTACACCCTTAAAGTCAGTAGTCTCGACTTGGAATTTTAAAGACTGCATAAATTCGTTAAGAGCTTCCACAATTTTATTCTCAAAAGTCTCAAATTTCTTCTCAAGGGATTTCCCCTTTCCTTCTAAGACTGATTCTAAGAAAGAAATTATTGCTCTTTTGAATGTCTCTTTCTTATCCATCTTTAACCTCTTCTCTTTGTCATTTCTTTTTAAAATTATATAATAATTTTAAAAAAATACAAGCTAAATAGATTCAGGGGGGCTTTAATTTAGCCAAGAGAAAGGTTAAAATTTTAATGATGAGACTTTATAACTCTTTTAACCAGCATCTTACGAAGAAATTTGGGGAAAGGGTTCAGAAAATATCTGTGGATGCAGGGTTCCTCTGCCCAAATAAGGATGGGACTCTTTCTTCTAAGGGCTGTATATTCTGTGACAAATACGGCTCTGGACCAATAAAGTTTGCAGGACTTCCTTTGAGTGAGCAGATTGAGAAAGGGATTGAGTTTGCAAAGGCAAGATACGGAGCCAATCTTTATATAGTTTACTTTCAAGCTCATACCAACACATACTGTAGCTGGAAAAAGTTGAAGGAGTATATTGATATTGCCCTTTCTTATAAGGGAGTAGTTGGTATTTCAATAGGAACAAGACCAGATACATTATCCGATGAAATTCTCGATGGTCTTGAGGCTCTATCGAAAACAATTTATCTATGGCTTGAGATAGGGCTTCAATCAATTCATGACAGGAGTCTCCAATTTTTAAATAGAAATCACACATTTTTAGATTTTGAAACTGCCTTTAAGAGGGCTAAAAAGAGAAAAATCCAGATTTGTGCCCATGTTATACTTGGTATCCCTGGAGAGTCCTGGAATGATATGATGGAGACAGCAAAATACCTTGCCCATATAGAAATCGATGGTGTGAAAATTCATCCTTTGCATGTCCTTGCAGGAACTGAATTGCAAAAGATGTATGAACAGCATAAGATTGAACTTCTGGAAAAGGATAGATATGTAAAACTTGTAGTGGATTTCTTAGAAAGACTTCATCCCTCAACTATTATTCATAGAATAACAGGAGAAAGGGAGCAGTTCCTGCTTGTTGCTCCCCTATGGGTTCTTAAAAAATCAGAAGTTATAATGGATATTGAAAGAGAGTTTGAAAAAAGGGGTAGTTATCAGGGGTTTTATTATAAAAAAATATAATTATAATGAAGTTTTACATTCCTTCTTCCCTTGAGAAAGCTAAGGAGATACAGAAAAAACTCAGTTCCTTTGTAAAGATTGAGAGAAAGGTTGAAAGAATAGAACTGATTGGAGGGATAGATTCAGGTTATCAGAAGGATAAAATAAGAACCGCTCTTGTTATCCTCTCCTTTCCTGAGCTTGAAGTCATTGATTTTTCAGTATTTGAAGATAAAGTCAGATTTCCCTATATCCCTTCATTCTTAGCTTTTAGAGAGATCCCTTCAATGCTTGGTGCTTGGGAAAATATAAAGATCAAGCCTCAAATTGTAATTGTAGATGGAAATGGTATTGCCCATCCAAGAAAATTTGGCATTGCTTCCCATTTGGGTGTCCTTCTAAATATTCCTACAATTGGGTGTGCAAAGAATCCTTTTTATCCCTCACCCCTTCCATCCCTTGAAAGAGGAGCTTTCTCATATATGAAGAACGAGAAAAACGAGATAGTAGGGGCTTCTTTAAGAACTAAAGAAAATGTAATGCCTGTCTATGTTTCCCCTGGTCATCTTGTTGACCTTGATTTTTCTATAGAAATCATAATTTCAACCTCAAAGTTTAGAATACCAGAGCCTATTAGAATAGCCCATCATCTATCAAAACACTGAAAATAAAGGTTCCTTGAGAGGGTATACTCCTTATCTATTGGTAAAATAAAGCTTTTATTAAATAAGTGTTTTTCTTTTATTTATAAGGGTTTCCGCCGAATTTATGAACTTCTTTTAATTTCAGGCATGAACCACTTGACAAGGGGTTTTTTTAGTAGTAAATATAAGGAAGAGGAGGTATGAGATGACCAAAAATGATTTGGTAGCAAAGATTGCTAAGGACTCCGGGGTTACAAAGGCTCAAGCAGCAAAAGCAATTAACTCAATGATCAGCGGAATTGAAAAAGCCTTAAAGGGCGGGCAGAAAGTGACTTTTGTAGGATTCGGGACATTTAAAGTTGCAGAGAGAAAAGCGAGAAACGGAAGGAACCCCAAGACTGGTGAAGTAATTAAGATCCCCAAGAAGAAAGTTCCTAAGTTCGTTCCTGGTAAGAGGCTGAGAGAGCTTATCAGATAAGAAGCTAAGCTCAGTAGAAAAACCCGGAAAAGGGAGAAGCCCCCAAAACAAGGGGGCTTTTCATTTATATGAAGATATTAATTGGAACAAGTGGATGGAATTATAGTCATTGGCAGGGAATATTTTATCCAGAGGGAATTCCCCAGAATAGATGGCTTGAATTTTATTCAAGATACTTTGAAACCGTAGAAATTAATATGACCTTTTATCGCTTTCCCCCGGAAAAAATGATCGAAAACTGGAAAAATAAAGTTCCTGAAGGATTCGTATTTTCTGTAAAAGGAAACAGAAGCATAACCCACTTAAAAAAGCTCAAAAATGTGGAATTTGTTTTGAAAAAATTTTTGTCATTGATTTCAATATTCGAGCAAAAACTCGGACCAATTCTCTTTCAGCTGCCACCATCTTTTTCTTTCAAAAAAGAACTTTTAAAAGAGTTTTGCGAAGTTCTTTCTTCCCAGAAAATTATAAAGAATGGAAAGTTTTCTGTTGAATTAAGGGATAAAAGATGGATTAATGAAGAGGTTTTTTCTATTTTGAAAATTTATAATATTTCCCTTTGTTTTAGCGATTATCCTGGGGTCGAAATAGATTCTCCTTCAACTGCAGACTTTGTATATATTAGAAGGCATGGTCCCACCTCCCTCTATTCTTCATGCTACAATGAGGAAGAAATCAGGAAGGATGCTTATTTCATAGGAAAGTATTTGGAAAAGAATATGGACATTTTTGTTTATTATAACAATGATGCCAATGCCTGGGCTGTCCAGAATGCTCTTCAGCTAAAGGAGATGGTAAAGAATGCCAGTGAGAACTGAAAAGGAAGTTTCTGCAGGCGGTGTGGTTTACAGAAAAGTAGGTGATAAAATCCAATTTGTTCTAATATCTCCAAAGGAGGGAAGATGGTGCCTTCCTAAGGGGCAGATTGGGGAGAATGAAAGTGAGGAAGAGACTGCCTTGAGGGAAGTGAAGGAGGAAACAGGGCTAAAATGTAAAATTATACAGAAAATTGAGACAATTGAATACTGGTATTTTTCAAAGGAGAGAGGGATCAGGTTGCACAAATTTGTCCACTTTTTTCTTATGGAATATATTGAAGGTTCCACAGAGAATCATGATTGGGAGGTTATCGATGCGAAATGGTTTGACGCTGACGAAGCTATTGATAAGGCAAGTTTTCAGAGTGAGAAAGATGTTTTGAAAAAGGGACTGGAAATCTTGAGAAATGCTATCTGAATTAGCATAATTTTTTTACCTATGGAATACCTGTGGGTATATAGGACAATTCTATTGACATGAAAATATTGATTCTATAAATTCTATTAAATGAAGCATCCAATTGCTCCAGTAGTAATATCTTTTGGGATTGGTTCTCTTCTCGGGTTATATTTACCGTTATATCCCTTTTATCTGAAGCCCTTTTTGCCGGGTTTAATAATTTTTTCGTGGTTTTTATTTCTGAAGAAATTTGAAAGATTCACTTTCATTCTTATTATTGTTGGCTTTTTCTTTTGCGGTTTCATACTCTCTTATGAGAGGAAGGATAAATGGAATGAAAATCCTCTGAGATATTTGAATTGCAAAGAGTATGTGGATATTGAAGGGACAATTTTCAAACCTCCTGAAAGTGTAAAGGGTGGCTACAATATTTACATAAGAGTGAAAAAAATATTTTTTGAAAGTAAGGAGCTTTCACTTAAAGGGAAGATTAAACTTTTTGTCTCAAAAACAGAATCTAAGTTTCCAGAGCTTTTTCCTGGTGATGAGATCTTTGTCTCAACCCAGTTTACTGATAAGGGAAGATACTCGAATCCTGAATCGAGGTTGGATAGAGCCTTGATGATAAAGGGAATTCACAGAACTGGAAAGGTAAAATCTCCTTATCTGATAAAAGTTTTAAAAAAAGGGTCTAGTTGGAACCTCAAAAGATTTTTTTCGAGGATTAAATTTTTAGTTTCCAAAAAGATAGATACTGCTTTAAAAAGCGAGGAAAGAGAATTTCTTAAAGGAGCTCTTCTGGGTGAAAGGAACAATATAAATGATTCATTGATAGGTAATTTTCAGAGATTAGGAATTTACCATATCTTAGCCATATCAGGTCTTCATAT
>CAZFCI010000035.1:0-16664 GCA_964517525.1 uncultured Clostridia bacterium
GAGGATATAGAGGGAGAATTTAATTCCAGGAAATCTTTCTTTTACATTCAAGATTTATGGGAGATAAGACCTTGGGCAAATCTTAAACTGGGATTTCGTTACGAAAGTTTCGATATGAGAGAAAAAGGGATTTTAGAACCAAGAATTGGGATATCATTCTTAATAACATCAAGGCTTAATCTGAATTTAAGTTTCGGAAAATTCTCCCAATCTCCACCATTAAATATCCTTCCATTACAGAAAGACCTGAAGCCTGAAAAGGCAACTCACTACATAATCGGTCTTGATTATCTTTTGAGGGAAGATATTAAATTGAGTTTTGAAGCTTATTATAAGGATTTTGATTCATTGGTTATCTCGGAATCGGATTTAAGGACAGATTATTCCAATAATGGAAGTGGATATTCCAGAGGAATTGAGCTTTTTCTCCACAAAAAGCTCTCCCACTCAACCTATGGAAGACTTAGCTACTCTTATGGCATATCCCAAAGGAAAGATCCCATAAATGGAGATTATCCTTCAGACTGGGATCAAAGGCACATCCTGACATTGATAGGAGGGTGGAAAATCACAAAGAAAATGGAACTTTCTTTTAAATGGAGATTTTCATCGGGAAGACCCTATACTCCTTATCTTTCCGAGAAGAGATTCCAAATTCCTGGTGACACAGCCTGGTACTGTCCCAAGGATGAAAGGAAAAATTCAAAGTATTATCCTCCCTATCACAGGCTTGACCTTCAGTTCTCAAGAAAAGATTACTTCAAAGGGATAACTATAATAGGATACATAAACATTCAGAATGTCTATAACAGAAAAAACATCTACACAGAATACTGGGATATGGATGAAGGAAAGGTCAAATATTCCTATCAATTTTTCTTTATGCCTGTTGGTGGCTTCATGATAAGGTTCTAAAATGAAAAGTTTTTTGGAAGATTGGTCTGGTCCACTCCTGATATTTTCAATCCTATCCATTTCGCGTTATTGACACCTACTAATTGCTAATATATAATTTAAATGTTGGGCCTATAGCTCAGCGGTAGAGCTGCCGGCTCATAACCGGTAGGTCCCAGGTTCGAATCCTGGTAGGCCCATGTAAAAGGAATGGAAGAAAGTAAGATAGATTTAAAACCTCTCATTGAGCTTCAAAAATACGACATCGAGATAAAGAATTTAGAAAAAGAATTAAAAGATATACCTAAAAAATTCGAAAAGCTTCAGGAAAATCTTGAAATAGAAAAAACATACCTTCTCCAGGCAAAAATGCAGATGGAAGAAAATCAGAAAAAAAGGAAGGAACTGGAGCTTAGCATCCAGAATTTCCGACAAAATATTGCCAATTATAAGGCTCAGCAGATGAAAAAGAAACTAACTAATGAGGAATATCAGGCATTAAATGAGGCAATTGCCCTTGAAGAAAAGAAGATTGCAGAGGTTGAAGAACTCCTCCTTGAGGAGATGCTCCTTGCCGATGAAATTGAAAAAGAGATAAAGAACAAGGAAGAATCGTTCCATAAAGCTGAAATCCAGATGCAAAAAGAAAAAGATCTAATATTAAAGGAAAAGGATGAAATTGAAGAAAAAATCAAGCAATTGAAAATTGTCAGAGAAGATACTGCCAAAGGAATTCCTCAAAAATTAATGGATCTTTACAATAAAATTTCAAAGAAAAAGGATGGGATAGTTTTATCAGTTGTTAAGGATGAGTTCTGTTCTATTTGCAATATGAGGGTTAGACCTCAAAATCTTGCAGAACTTAGAAAAAACATGAATATCATATTCTGCGAAAATTGTGATAGAATCCTATATTTGAAGGAAGTTTACGAGAAAGAAGATACGCAGACATAATCCTTTATTTGTATTTTTTCATTTCATTTAATTTTTCAATTGCTAAATTTATAAAAGCTCTAATCCCTACAAATATTGCGTCCTCATCACCGTTAAAATAAGGGGTGTGAAGCCCATGGATAAAGCCTTTCTCTTCATTTCTCACACCGAGCCAGAAAAGGAATGCGGGAACCTCTTTTGAGTAAAATCCAAAATCTTCCGCAGTCATTTGAGGCTTTAACTCTATACAGTTTTCCTTTCCAAGAATTCTTTTTAGCAGAGAAACGCTCCATTCTGTTAGATCAGGATCGTTGTAAACTGATGGGACTTGATTTGTAACATCAAATTTATATCTTATTCCAAAAGAAAGCTTCATCCCTTCAAGCATTTTATTCATCTTCTCCAAAACCATATTTCTCGCCCTATCACTCAATGTTCTTATTGTTCCCTCCATCTCCACTCTTTCCGCCAGAACATTTGACCTTACTCCTCCATTAATCTTACCAACTGTAACAACTACGGGATCGTTCACATCAGCAAATCTTCCTGGTATTGATTGAAATTGTGTTATTAATAAGGAAGATGCTAAAATTGCATCTATTCCCTGATGGGGATAGGCACCATGGGCAGATTTACCTTCAATTTCAATTCTGAATGAATCTGCATTTGCCATGGAATACCCAGAAGTCCATCCAATTTTGCCAATCTCAATATCGGGAGAAACATGGAGGGCAAAAATGCAGGATGGCTTCAGAATTTTAAACAATCCTTCCTTAATCATTAAATAAGCACCACCTTCCTCTCCGGGTGGTGCTCCTTCCTCTGCAGGTTGAAATATGAAAAGAACATTTCCTGAAAGAATATCTTTAAATCTTGTAAGAACCTCTGCAGTTCCCAAGAGAATTGTTGTGTGAAAGTCATGGCCACAAGCATGCATTACTCCATTTACCTTTGACCTGTATTCAACTTTATTCATCTCCTCAATAGGTAAGGCATCCATATCAGCTCTTATTGCAACAGTTGGATATTTATCTCCTTTCCAGAGTATCCCGACAACACCTGTTCCAGCTATCTTTTCCCTTACATCAAGTCCGAGCTCTCTGAGATAATCCGCAACCATTCTGGATGTTCGAAATTCCCTGTTTGACAATTCTGGATTAGCATGAATATCCCGCCTTATTGAAATCATTTTGCTTTTAATCGAATAAATATAATCTTCAAGATTCTTATTTTCATAGGAAAATAAAAAAACATAAATCGCAAGGAAAGAAATAGTGGCAGAAATTATTTTTTTCATAGCTTATTTATATTAAATTCAAAAGAAAAAGTCAAAATTAGATAATGAAATCAAAATTTTTCATTATTTTAGCCATTGTGATATAATCAACTATTTAAAAATGCTTAATGTAGTTTTAATCCTGATTTCTTCATTTCTCTGGAGCACTTCTTTCCCTGTAATTAAATATGCATTAAAATTTTCTGACCCTCTGGATCTTTTATATATAAGATTCGCCTTTGCCTCATTTTTTGCAGCTTTAATGGTTCTTGCCTCTGACAAAAAATTCTCGATTCTTAAAAATGGCTCAATTGCCCTTCTTGGTTTCTTAAATACTCTCGGTTTCATATGTCAGTTTTTTGGACAAAGATTAACTACATCTTCCAACGCCTCTGTCCTTTCTAATACATCAATTATATTCACAGCATTTCTCGCCATTATTATTTTGAAAGAAAAGATCAGCTTAAAAAAAGCTATCGCAGGATTGCTCGCCATAACAGGAGTAACATTTATTTCTACTGGTTTTAGGTTTGAATTAAGCTCAACTACAAGGGGAGATCTTTTAGTTTTAATTTCTGCCATATGCTGGGCAATTTTTACAATTTTTAACAAAGTAACCCTCTCCAATTCAAATGCTCGAGACATAGTCCTCGGTGCTATGATATGGACATTTTTGTTTCTTATTCCCTATTCTCCATTTATTGGAAAGGAAATCCATTTAAACACCTTACTTATTGGACTCTATCTAAGCCTTTTCTGCTCAATTATTCCCCTATATCTTTTCAATCTTGTCCTTAAAAAACTGGGAGCATATTCAACGGTTGTTTATCTCTCAACAGAGATAATTTTTGCAGTTACTCTTTCAATTATTTTCCTAAAAGAAGCTCTCTCAATTCCCTTTGTTACTGGAAGCATTCTTATATTGATAGGAATCTACCTTAATCCCCAGAAATAAATTTTAGGGTCTGCTCTATTCTGTCCTTCACATTAAGAATCTTTAAAGGGAACTCAATCTTTGAACCATCCTCTATTAGAGGAACAAAACTCTTAAGTTCAAGACCTGAAAATTTTGATGTAAGAGCAACTCTAATGGGGTGAAATAATTCTTTTCCTTTTATTTTCAGATTTTCACCAACTTTCTTAACAATTTCAGAAAATTCATCCCATTCAACATAATCTAAATCCTTTATTTTTGAAAACAACTCTGAAACAATCTTCCTTGAATTTTCTTCAATAATAAGTTTTTTCGATTCTTCATCCATTTCTTCAGGTTTAAAATAAAAGAAAATCTGAAACTCTTTTTTAACATCTTTTAATGTCTCTAAGTTTGAAAGAATTGCTTTTATAGCATTTGAAAGCCAGTTTTTGTGGGATTCTGAAAGAACAGTTGGTAAAAATCCTTCTTCTCTTAAATAGGGAATACATTCTTCAACTATCCTTTCAATAGGAACCTTTCTAATATGTTGACGGTTTATCCACTTAAGCTTTTCATAATCAAAAATTGACGCAGATTTTCCAACCCTTTCAAGTTCAAAAGTTTTTATTATTTCATCTATTTCCAGAACTTCTCTTCCGTCAGGGGAAGACCATCCAAGAAGGGAAAGATAGTTCATAAGGGCTTCAGGTAAATACCCTCCCTCTCTAAATTGATCAAGGGATGTAGCACCATGTCTTTTTGAAAGCCTTGCTCCATCAGAACCAAGAACCATTGGAAGATGTGCGAATTCTGGATAATCCCAGCCTAAAGCTTTGTAAACGAGAATCTGTTTAGGCGTATTGGAAATATGGTCTTCACCTCTTATTACATGGGTAATCTCCATATACTTATCATCAATAACACAGGCAAAATTATAAGATGGAAAACCATTGGATCTTAAGAGGACAAAATCTTCAATGAAATTTGTTAAAAACTTCAAATCCCCCCTTATTATGTCATGAAATAATACTTCCTCGTCCGGAGGAACTTTCAGCCTTATTGCTGCCCTCTCACCCTCTTTAACCCTTTCAAATGATTCCTCAATCTTTAAATTTCTGCATCTTCCAGAGTATTTGGGAATCCCTCCAAGGGAAAGTATTCTTTCCCTCTCCCTCTCAAGTTCTTCAGCACTGCAGAAGCAAAAATATGCATAACCCTTCTCAATTAGCTCAAGGGCATGTTTTCTATATATTTCTATCCTTTCAGATTGCCTGTAAGGTCCGAAATCTCCTCCGATGTCAGGTCCCTCATCCCAATCTATTCCAAGCCACTTGAGGTCTTTAATAAGGAGTTCCTCGGATTCCTTCTTTGATCTCTCCACATCTGTATCTTCAATTCTAAGAATGAAAGAGCCTTTATTCTTTCTTGCGAAAAACCAGTTGAATACTGCAGTCCTTGCATTGCCTACATGTATGTAACCTGTTGGTGAAGGCGCGAATCTAACTCTTACCATTTCTCTTTTAACATAACTATTGAATAGCAAGAAATTGCTTCTCCTCTTCCAAGCTCACCTATTCCCTCGTGGGTTTTTGCTTTTATGTTGAGAAGCTCCCCTTTCATTCCCAAGATCGATGATAGTTTACTCCTCATAAGAGGGATATAGGAAACAAGTCTTGGTTCCTGAGCAATAACAACACAATCAATATTCATAATTTTCATATTCTTCTTATTCATAATCTCAGCAACTTCTGAAAGGAGAACTGTAGAGTCAATATTCCTATATCTCTCATCAGTGTCAGGAAAAAGTTCTCCAATACTTTTTTCACCTAACGCACCAAGAATTGCATCAATTATTGCATGCACTATGACATCTCCATCAGAATGCCCTTTCAGTCCTTTTTTGTAAGGGATTTCAACCCCTCCAAGGATTAACCTTCTTCCCTCTTCAAGAGGATGAATGTCAAAACCTATACCTACTTTTATTTTCAATGATAGCCTCCGCAATTAATAAATCAAGTCTTGTTGTGATTTTCAAATTAGTTTCTTCTCCTTTCACTGTTCTAATCTCAAAACCTGCTTTCTCCATTAGTTCTGAATCATCTGAAACATTAATTCCTTTCTCCTCTCCTATTTTATGGGAATATAAAATATCTTTCAAATGGAAGCCTTGCGGTGTCTGAACTCTATAAACCTTTTCCCTCCTTATAGAACTTACAACTTTATCGTTTTCAACTATTTTTAAAGAGTCAATCTCCTCAATTATTGGAATCGCACATCCAAATTTTTTAACACCTTCTATAACTCTCGTTATTAATTCCTTTGATACGAGAGGTCTTACAGCGTCATGAATTAAAACAATACACTCCTCTTCAAGGGCAAGAAGACCATTTCTCACTGAGTCTTGTCTTCTTTCGCCACCCTTTACAATTTTTTCAAGTTTCGAATATTTTTCTCTCAGCTCATCCCAAAGAGATGGATTGTCAATTACAAGCACAATGGAATCAACAAGCTCATGGCTGGAAAAGGCTTCGATTGACCACTCGAATATCGGCTTCTCTTTGAGAAGATGAAACTGTTTTGGAAGAGGGTCTTCAAACCTCTTCCCTCTTCCTGCTGAAAGAATTATTGCAGAAACTTTATTCCTCATTAAACCTGCCAAAAATCATTTTTCCTGCTGTTGTTTGGAGAACAGAGGTTACAGTTATGTCGATATTCTTACCTATCATCTTCCTTGCATTATCAACAACAACCATAGTTCCATCATCAAGATAAGCAACACCCTGATCCTTTTCCTTTCCTTCCTTAAGAATAAAGACTTTCATTGTCTCCCCTGGAAGAACAACAGGCTTTAAAGCATTGGAAAGTTCATTTATGTTGAGAACAGAAATTCTGTGGAGTTGAGCAACTTTGTTCAAGTTGAAATCATTGGTAATTATTTTAGCATCCAGTTGCTTTGCGAGCTCAATCAGCTTAGAATCTACATCTTTTATTTCTGGAAAATCAAGTTCAGATACCATAACAGAAACTGTAGAAGATTTTTGTAATTTTTGTAGAATATCAAGCCCTCTTCTACCTCTCTGCCTTTTAAGTGGATCTGGTGAATCTGCAACCTGCTGTAGCTCTCTAAGAACAAATTGTGGGACTACAAGCGTTCCTTCTACGAATCCAGTGTCACAAATATCCATAATCCTTCCGTCAATTATTACAGATGTGTCAAGAATCTTATAGCTTCTTCCTGCACTCCTTTCCCTCAAAAATGTAAATAGGGTTACAGGATTAAACCATTCAGACTTTTTCAACCCTATAATAAAGCCCATATAGGGTAAAACTATCAAAGAGACAAAAGAAATAAACTGAGAGGTTACTTTATCTGGAGAGAGAATTTTATAAATGCTTGAAAGAAGCCAGCCAAAAATTATACCTCCCCAGACTCCCATTGTAGCACCCCATATAACCTTAAACTGAGCTCTCTTCACCAAATGTTCAAGATAAACAACTATAATCCCTATAAGGACTCCAAGAAATGCTCCGTATAAATTTTTAAGACCCAATGGCGGGAGGAAATATCCAACTGTTACCATTACAAAAATAAATAGAACTCTTAAAAATATAAAGCCCATTTTAAGCTCCTTCTTTTAGAATTTTAACAACCTATAAAGTTCCCTAATATGGGAGATTCCTTCCATTTCAATTTCAAATTTTCCTTTCTTAGGAAGGTTTTTATCAGGTAGAACTATCTTTTTAAAACCCAGGGATTCAGCCTCTTTTATCCTTGACTCAGAATCCCTCGCAGGTCTTACCTCTCCAGCAAGTCCAACCTCTCCAAAAAATATTGTTCCAATAGGTATAGGATTGTTCTTTTTACTGGAAATTAGCGAGGCAATCAGAGAAAGATCTGATGATGGATCATCAATAAATATTCCACCCGCAACATTGACAAATATATCCTCTCCTGCAAAACTGAAACCAAGTCTTTTCTCTGCTATTGCAATTAACATTGATGTTCTTGCAGGGTCAAGGCCTATTGTTGTTCTCCTGGGTGAACCGAGATAAACTGTTGGTGATACAAGAGTCTGAATCTCAATCATCATGGGCCTTGTTCCCTGAAAACCGCAGTAAATCGATACTCCAGTTTCCTTTCCAGCAAGGTCAGAGAGGAAAAGATTTGAGGGGTTCTGGACAGGAGTTAATCCCCTCTCTTCCATCTCGAATAATCCCACCTCAGAAACAGCACCGAATCTATTTTTAACTGCCCTTAAAATTCTGTGGCTCTGAAACCTTTCCCCTTCAAAGTAGAGAACAGCATCAACAATATGCTCCAATGATTTTGGTCCTGCGATCAAGCCTTCTTTTGTTATATGACCTATTATAAAGGATGTCACCCCACCTTTTTTGGAAACATTAAAAATCTTAGATGTCACCTCTCTAACCTGTGCCATGCTTCCAGGAAGGGAGTCAAGATTGGCAGAAAATATTGTCTGTATGGAATCACAAACCAAGAAATCGGGTTTAAGTGTATTGACTGTTTCCTCCACCTGCTCCCAGATAGTTTCTGATAGGATATAAATATCCTTCGCTTTTATTCCTATCCTCTCACCCCTCAATTTTATCTGGGATGGGGATTCCTCTCCTGAAACATAAAGGACTCTGAAGCCCTTCTTTTCAAGGGCATGGGAGACCTGAAGAAGCAAGGTTGATTTCCCAATCCCAGGTTCTCCACCAATGAGGGTTATTGAACCTTTTATAATTCCACCACCCATGCATCTATCAAATTCTGAAATTCCAGTTTTTATCCTCTCCCATTTTGCAATATCAATCTCATCATAGGGAAGGGGTTCATTCATTGACAAAACAAAATCCCCTTTCTTCCTTTCTACCTCTACAAAGGAGTTCCAGCTTGAGCAGGATGGGCATTTCCCAAGCCATTTGGGAGATTCATATCCACACTCATGACAGATATAAGTGACCTTCATTTTGATCTAAAACCTATTCCGAAATAAAATTGGGATTTCTCCTTCAATGCAAAATCATCAATTCCTGCCACAAAAAAGATATTTGAAATGGGATAATACCTTGTCCAAGCTCTAAAAATTGGTCTTGGCCTTCTATTCAGTTCAAAGCTGTCTATTGATAATTCAAAACTTTTTAAAGGCTGAAAACCAAAGCCCAAACCAAAACTTGACTCTATAAATCCAGCCTTAACAGAAAAGCCTTTGAATTTCATACCACCAAGAAATGAAAATTTTACCTTTTCATCCCATGGATCCTTCAGAATTTCTCCTTCCATAAATCTTTTATCCTTTTCAGAGATTGAAAAGGTTAGATAACCCCTTGCAAGCAAATCAGAGGATAAATACTCCCCTCTTATTCCGTAGGATATCTCAGGAGGCGTAATCTTTGATACTATTTTTTTAGATTCTTCAAGGGTTTCCTTTAGCTCTGTCAAACTATCATCAACCTTTTGATAAAAGGAGGGATCATTTATAACTTTTGATGCGAGCCCCTCACCTTCTTTTATTTTTTTAGTGATTTCCTCAAGCTCTGAAATCAATCTTTGAGCCTTATCCATGGTCATGTTTAGATTTTCTAAACTATTATTTATTTCTTTTTTGTTCTCAGAAATTAAGGAGGTGATTTCCTTAGAAATTTTCTCAAAATCCGATGTAATCTTCGCAAGGTCAGAATCAAGTTTTTCAGCAAGACTTGAAAGGGACATTCTCATATCAGGATAATCGGAGTTTATACTCCTCGAAATTTCCTTCAAATTCTGGGTAGTGATCTCAATGTTTGATAAAAGAGTTTTAAGCCTGCTCTCTCCTGAGGGTCCTGTAAGGGCATCTTTTATAACTTTACCAACAGACTTCACATCTTCACCAATGGAATAAAATGTCTGTCCTATCTGATCTATTGAGAGAGGCTGAATTCCATCAACATATGAATTTTCCTTTAGAAAGGGCTTATTCGGTGGTCCTGGAAAAATCTCCACATATTTTTCCCCCATAATTCCCATTGAGCTAACAGCAGCCTTTGAACCTTCTCTAATTTTAACATCCTTATAAATAAACATTGTAATTTCAGCCATCCCCTCTTTAAGATCTATGTCCTTTACCCTTCCAACTCTCACACCCGCAACTCTAACCGATGAGTTCTTTTCGAGACCAGCAAGGGTTGTAAATTTTGTCTTGAGAAGATAACCCTCCCTCTTAAATATTTCCACCTCCCTTGTTCCAAGCCATAAAACGAGATAAGCAAATATCATCAGTCCAATCGCTACAAATATTCCTACCTTATATTCTATCTTCATCCTATCCCTCCATTATAAATTACTTTCATTTAAATTATCCTCACAGGTCCTTCAGATTCCCCCTTTATAAATTGCTGAACTATTGGGTTTGGAGAATTCCTTATTTGCTCAGGAGTTCCAATTTCAATAATACTTCCATCATGTAACATTGCAATTCTATCAGCAACGCTGAAGGCACTAACTATATCATGGGTTATTATTACAGATGTCACACCAAGGGAATTCCTCATTCTCAAAATTAACTTATTTATGGAGTCTGCTCTTATTGGGTCAACTCCTGTTGTAGGCTCATCGTAAAGAAGAATCTTAGGCCTTAAAGCTATCGCCCTTGCAAGACCAACCCTTTTCTTCATCCCTCCGCTAAGTTGAGAAGGCATAAGCTTTTCAATTCCAGGAAGGTCAACCCTTTCAAGGCTATCTCTAACCCTCCTTTCAATTTCATCAGGAGGGAGTCCAAGCCTTTCGAGCCCAAATTTTATATTTTCCTCTACAGTCATTGAATCAAAGAGAGCTGCCCCCTGAAAAACCATTCCAAATAATCGGACAACTTTAAATAATTCCTCCTCCTTTAAAGAGGTAATTTCCAGATCATCAACAAATATCTTCCCTCTATCAGGCTTTAACAATCCTATCATATGCTTTATCAATACAGTTTTCCCTGCTCCGCTCCCCCCCATTATAACCATTATTTCTCCATCTAATATTTCAAGGTTTACTCCATTGAGAACTTTATTCCCATCAAAACTTTTGTGAAGATCAACAATTTTAATCATCTTTTCATCGAAAAAGGAAGAATTTTTGCAATAAAGAAATCCGCAATTAAAATCAAAATAGAAGAGACAACAACAGCAGATGTGGTAGATCTTCCCACTCCCTCTGCTCCTCCTTCTGTTCTCAAACCTTTATAACAACCTATGAGGGCAATAATTGCGCCGAAAAATATTGCTTTAATAAGTCCTGAAGTAACATCCCACCACTCCGTGTAAAGGAGAAGAAATTCATTAAATAGAACAGGATTGATTCCCATCAATTGGACAGAAACAAATTTTCCTCCAATTAACCCTATGGCATCGCCATATGCAGTAAGAACAGGAACCATTATCATAGCCGCAAGAAATCGTGGGATCACAAGGTATTTTATTGGATCAGCGCCCAGAGTAAATAGTGCATCTATCTGCTCTGTGACTTTCATTGTTCCTATCTCTGCTGCCATTGCAGAGCCAACCCTTCCAGCTACCATAAGCCCTGTTAGAACTGGTATTAGCTCCTTTGTTAAGGATATACCAACAACAGAACCAACATACATCTCTCCCCCAAATCTCTTCATTCCAATTATTGTCTGAAGAGCAAGAACCATCCCTGTAAAAAGGGAGGTTAATGAAACCACTGGAAGAGACCTGTTCCCTATTTCCATTAGTTGAGCAAAGAAAACTTTCCTTTCAAAGGGTTTTGTAAAAATTTTTTTGAAGATGCTTGCAATAAGCATTGATATTTCTCCAAGATCTGCAACACCTCTTCCTATTCTCCAGAAGAACTTTGAGATCAGAGGAAATCTATCTATGTTAATCATTGGAATTCCTCGTAGGGAGCAATATCCTCAAATTTTGTAAACTTATCTAAGAAAGCAAGTTCAATAGTTCCAGTAGGTCCATTTCTCTGCTTTGCAATTATTATCTCTGCTACCCCTTTTTTGGGAGTGTCTCTGATATAAAACTCTTCTCTGTATATAAAGGATACTAAATCTGCATCCTGCTCAATAGCTCCTGATTCCCTGAGATCAGAGAGCTGAGGCCTTGCTCCTTTTCTTTCCCTTTTCTCAGGAGCTCTACTTAACTGGGAAACTGCAACCACAGGAATAGAAAGTTCCTTTGCAAGCTCCTTCATAGCTCTCGAAATAGCTGATATTTCCTGGGTCCTGTTTTCAAATCTTGCCCCACCCCTCATAAGTTGGAGATAATCTATAAAAAGAATGTCCAAGCCTCTTTCTATCTTAAGTCTTCTTGCTTTAGCCTTCATCTCAAGTATTGAAAGGGAAGGGGTCTCATCAATAAATATATCTGCTTTTGAAAGAACATTCTGAGCCATAATTATTTTGTCCCATTCATTCTGATTTATATAACCATTCTGCAATCTCTGAATATCAATCTGAGCCTGGGAGCCGAGAAGTCTTATGCAGAGATGCTCCTTTGACATTTCAAGGGTGAAAATTCCAACTTTTTTTCCGAATTTAACCGCCACATTTGCAGCTATGTTCATAGCAAAGGCAGTTTTTCCCATGGATGGTCTTCCAGCAATAACAATGAACTCACTATTGTGAAGACCCGATGTTCGCTTGTCAAAATCTTTAAATCCTGTTGGAATACCAGAAATCAACTCACCTCTCTTAGAAAGGGCTTCTATATAATCAACAGTTTCCTGCATTACTTTTTTGATTTCAATAAAACCCTGCTTCACCCTCTGCTCTGAAATCTCAAAAATCTCATGCTGGGCAAGATCCAAAAGCTCGTCAGGGTCTCCAACTCCCTCCATTCCACTCTTTGCTATTTTTAAACTTGAGAGGATAAGCCTTCTTGCTAATGCTTTCTCTTTTATTATGTTCAAATAGCTATCTATGTTCATACTCTTGGGAACACCATCAAGAAGGGATGATATGTAGGATGTTCCTCCAACATTGCCAAGCTCTCCCTCGTTCTCCAGCTCTTCAGAAAGGGTAACAAGATCAACTTTCTCTCCTTTGTCTGCCATTTCAACAATCTTTTTCATTATCTTTTGATGGGACTCAAAATAGAAATCTTCAGGAGTTATCACAGAAAGGACTTTGTGAAGATGGGAATTTTCGGTAAGAATTGCTCCAATTACAGCTTTTTCTGCATCTGCATTGTGGGGGAGAGACTTCTGGGGTAATGAAATGAAGTCTCCCATAAAGTCTTACTCCTCTTTTATGACTTCAATTTTGATTTCGCTCGTTAAAGATGGATGGAGTTTTATTGGTACAGTGTAAATTCCAAGCCTTTTTATTGGTTCTTTTAGATGAATCTTCTTTTTATCAATTTCAAAGCCAGCCTTTGAGAGAGCTTCCCATATATCTGCAACTGTCACAGAACCGAAAATTGTATCCTTTTCTCCGCATTTTTTTGGAATTGTCAAGTTCAAACCTCTCAATTTCTTGTCAAGTTCCTCGAAGGTTAACTTCTCTATTTCGATTTTTCTCTGAATTTCCTGCATTTTCCTCTTTAAACCTTTTATATTTTCCTCAGTTGCAGGGAGAGCGAGTTTCTTCGGAAAAAGGAAATTTCTTGCATATCCATCCTTAACATCCAAAATATCTCCAATTCTCCCAATATTCTGCAAATTCTCAATCAAAATTACTTTCATTTTACCCCCTATTCAGGTAAGAATGGAAGAAGAGCCATTATCCTTGCTTTTTTTATTGCTGAGGCAAGTCTTCTCTGATGGTAAGCACATGTCCCTGTCATCCTTCTCGATAAAATTTTCCCCTTATCAAGGACAAATTCTTCAAGAAGAGGAACATTCTTGTAGTCAATGTAGTGAATATCTTCAGCACAGAATTTGCAGAATTTTTTCCTTGGGGAGAAAAATCTCCTTGTTTGTGTCTGGGTCTCTTTTTTACTCATCTTTTCCCTCCTCTTCTAATTTTTCAAAGGAAATTTCACTCTTTTCCCTATCGCTTTCTTTCTTCTCTTTTTTCTTCTCTTCAATCTTCTTCATCTTCTCTACTTTTTTGAGATAGTCGTCCATTCTGACTGTCAAAAATCTTATCACCTTTTCTGATTGTTTGAATCTTCTTTCCAGTTCTTTTGGAATAAAGGGCTCTCCTTCATAGGAAAAAAAGTAATAGTTACCTTCGTGGAATTTCCCAATTTTGTAAGCAAGAGCTCTTCTTCCCCAGTGCTCTTCCTGAATAACCAAACCCTTGGAATCCTCAATAAACTTCCTCACACCGGAGAGGAAATCTCTAATCTCCTCCTCACTCAGTTGGGGACTGAGTATAAAACCTGTTTCATACTTTCTCATATATACCTCCTTATGGTTTTAGCCCTTCTCCAAGAGAAGAGCAAGGAGTTAGCCTCCTATTAAACCTGTTCATCGCCTCATCAATTTTTCCATTTATTATAAGAGCAAGGGCTTTTTCTGCTTTTTCAAAAGCTTTTTCCAGAAGAATAAGTTCATCCGGAGTGAATGGAGAAAGGACATAATTTATCCTATCTCCTTCAGGTTTTCCAATCCCTATTCTTATTCTTATAAATTCAGAAGAGGAAATTTCAGAAATTATTGATTTAAGCCCTTTGTGAGTTCCTCCCTCTCCTCTTTTTCTGATTCTTATTTCACCAAGGGGAATGTCCATGTCATCAAAAAAAACTATTAAATTCGATAGGGGGAAGGGATTGAATTTCAAGAATTCAGAAACCCCTTTCCCACTAAGATTCATAAAGGTCTCCGGGAGTAATAGAATTAATTCATTTTCAGAATATTCTACTCTTGCAAATCGGTAAAAACTTCTTTTCTTAAATCTAACACCAAACTTCTTTGCAATTTTCTCTATGAACATCCTTCCTGCATTATGCCTCGTTAATCTATATTCCTTTCCTGGGTTTCCAAGTCCTGCTAAAACCCATTTCATTATTTCAGTATCACTCCTGTTCCTCTTCTTTTTCTTCAGCCTCTTTCCTCTTCTTTATAACTTCTGGCTCCTTAATCTCTTCAGCTGGGGTTGGAGCTACTTCCTCCTCTGCAATAGACTCTATAAATGCAATCACTGTTTCTGGTTCTGTTATAACTTTTATTCCCTCAGGAAGTTTTAAATCAGCCACCTTGATTGAATCTCCAATGTCAAGGGATGAAACATCAACCTGAATATTTTCAGGAATGAACTTTGGTAAACATTCCAGCTCAATCTCTCTAAAAGCAAAATCGAGAAAACCTCCCTTTTCAACTCCAATTGCCTTTCCTACAATTACAATCGGAACCTTAACCTTAACAGGTCTGTCAAGGGAAACTTTGTAAAGGTCAAAGTGAAGAATATTTCTTTTTACAGGATCTCTCTGAAAATCCTTCAATAGGACATCAAACTTCTTGTTCCCGCTTTCTGCCTTGAAGATAAAATTTTCTCCCATTTTTATTATTTTTGCTATTTCCTTTGCATCAGCTTCTATTGGTAAAGGTTTTAAATCAGGTCCATAAAGTATGCCTGGAACCTTACCAATAAATCTTATTTTTTTTGCATATTCCTTACCAATTTTTTCCCTCAAATCAATTTTTAGCACAACTTCTTCCATGTTCACCTTCCTATATTAGAAATATTGAGCTCACAGAGCTCTGTTCGAATATTCTTTTTATAGCCTCAGCAAAGAGGCTTGCGACAGAAAGAATTTTAATTTTATCTATTAATTTCTCTTTGGGGATTATTATGGTATCAGTAACAACAAGAGCTTCAAGGTAGGAAGACTTTATCCTTTCAACAGCTTCTCCTGAGAGAACAGGATGGGTGCAGGCTGCCCAAATTCTTTTCGCTTTTTTATCTTTTAAAAGCTCAACAGTTTTCACAAGAGTTCCCGCTGTGTCAACCATATCATCTATTATTATTGCGTCCTTCCCTTTTACATCTCCTATCAATATTGACTCAGCAACTTCATTGGGAAATATTCTTTTCTTATAGACCATTGCAAGGTCAGCGGAAAGGGCATTAGCCATTATCCTTGCCCTTTCAACTCCGCCTGCGTCAGGGGAAACTACAACAGGGTTTTCAAGCTCGATAGACTTAAAATAATTTACCAAAACAGGAAAAGCATAAAGATTGTCAACAGGAACAGTAAAGAAACCCTGAATCTGGGGTGCATGTAGATCCATTGTCAGAAGCCTATCTATTCCAGCTGCTTCAAGAAGATTGGCTATCAGTCTTGCTGATATAGGAACCCTCGGTCTATCTTTTCTATCCTGACGGGCGTATCCATAATAGGGCATAACAGCAGTCACAGATCGAGCAGACGCCCTTTTGAATGCATCAATCATTACAAGAAGCTCAAGGATATGAAAATTAACTTCACGGGAAGCACTCTGAACAACAAATATATCCCTACCTCTTACATTTTCAAGAATCTGAAAATTTACCTCTCCATCAGCAAAGGTTTTGAGATCTGCTTTACCTATCGGTATTCCCAAAATATTACAGATTTTTTCAGCCAGTTCCTTGTTGGATGAACCTGAAAATACCTTTAAATATTCTTTATCCATTAAAGTATCCTAAGCTGGGGTGGGAGGATTCGAACCCCCGAATGGCGGATCCAAAGTCCGCTGCCTTACCGCTTGGCGACACCCCAATC
>CAZFCI010000036.1:0-2079 GCA_964517525.1 uncultured Clostridia bacterium
GTTTTTTTCTCGTTGTCTATGAAAACCTCTTTATCTATGTCTAAAACTAATTCCGTCTCGTTTTTTATTATTGGGTCAACTTTGGAAGGAAAAGGAATCTCATTTTTAAATTCAGAAAAATTGAAATATGACTTTTCTCTACCTACTTCTTCTAAAGGAATGAATGCCATAGTAGAAGGATCTAATATCTCAAAAACTTCTTTATTTTGAGAATGGTTTTGCTGAAAAGGTTCAGACCCCCCAAAGGGTTTTTCAATTAAATCAAAATTATTTTTTAAAAAAAGAGGATTCTCTGTTATCGCTTCTAAAAGGGCAGGTTTTAAAAAGTCATTATTTCTTAGGGAAGGGTTAGAACCTTCGATGAAATTATTTTTAATTTGGGTCTCTATAAAATAACTAAAAGAATCATTGTTTTTTGAATGTAATGAATTATCAATTAAAAGATTTAAGTGAGGTAGAGAGTCCTGAGTTTGACCTTTAATCGGTATCTCAATGGTTTGTTCATTTTGAGGATTATTATGATTTTCTACCTCACTTAAAGGCAAATCAAAGGATATATTATTAATGTCACTCAATTGGGGATTAGGGGAAAGTAATAAATAGGGATATACTTCTTCTGACTCTCCATTATCATTAACCAAGTTGTTATTATTCTTATTAATAGTACTGTTTGAAAATATAAAATTCTTTGATAAATCGCCGTCAATTACTGAATAATTGATAATTTGACTATCTTGAGCTGAATTTGGAATAACTGGGTCGTTTTCTTTAACAAATATTTCTAAAGGAGAAATAACCGAGGGAAACGAAAGGAATTCAATGAATGGAAACCCATCTTCATTAATGATTTCATTCTGACTCTTCAAGATTTTTTCAAAAAGCTCTTCTCCCTGAGTAGGAGTGTTGGATATTATTCCCGTCCCCAATAGCGGCTCAAAAAGGTTAATGATTGAGTTTAATTCCATAGCATAGATTTAAACAGCAATGTTCATGCCAAACTTTCCATTTAATTGAAACAAAAAATGTTAAATTAATTCAACAGGTTAATAATTTTTTAGTTTTATAAAAAATAAAGGAAATTTAGGTTGGGTAGAAATTTCCATTTTCCTTTTTATTTTTTAAGAAAAATTTTCCCATCGAAGGAATCTCTTTATTCAAACGCACCCAATATTTCACCTCCCCCCAAGATCCAGAGGGTGGATTTGAGAAACTAACCCTGTAGGCATATATCAAAAATTTTCCATCTAACTAACCCACCAATATTATTAGACTATCTAAAATTCGTTTGACTACAACTGTCGAACTTGGGCTTTAGTGTGTCCAATTCACAAGGGTCTCAGTACATCCTTCAACAGCCTTGGTTTCGAGATTCGCCCCCAAAAAATCTGCCACTCCAAAACCAGATGGAGAAAGAGTTTTCAGCCACTTAAAACGTCTTAACCCCATAATCCTTTGGACCGATCCCAGGGAGATCCCCGCCAGTTACGAATCTCCCCTCCCATCCAGCACCGACTACACTGCCAGTTGATCGAAAGGCATATTATGAGAGAGGAATGAATCACGGCATGAGGTTTTTCAAACAATGGGTAAACCCTCTCCCTTATCCCCTTAAGAATTCCTAATCGCCAGAAGGGAAGGTAGAATGTCTTTCGAGAGTCTCGCATCTTTTAAACTTTTTAAGATAGAGTTCCGCCTTCAGAAACCGATCATAGGGACTCCAGATCCGATCTTTCCCCAGACCCTTCAGATGAAGATAGAGATGGTTGATGGCAGCATCGCTTCCCTCAATCAGATGGAGCACCACCGCCTCAGGCGTCAGAGGCCTGATCGGACTTCCATGCTCGGGCTGACCATGATGAGAGAGAATCATGTGCCTAAGAAGAAGAGAAAGCTCCTCCGGAAACCTCTCAATTTCTGAGATCTTCTTTTCAAGCATCAGAAGTCCCAACACAATGTGACCCAGAAGCCTCCCCTCCGTCGTATATTCTCGTATTAACCCATCAGTAAGCTCCCTGGTCTTCCCTATGTCATGAAGGAAACAGCCCGTAAGAAGAAGGTCTCGATCGATGACCCCAGAAA
>CAZFCI010000037.1:0-2792 GCA_964517525.1 uncultured Clostridia bacterium
ACTTAATAGCCTTATTTTTCTTTATCTGCTTTATGCAACTAATTATCCAAGAAATTATACCTACAATTATGACAGCAACTACGAAAACAACAGCCAATTGAACAATTACCAGTATTACCCATGGAAATATTACCTGGACTACTATCGACAATGGGAATAGAAGAATTATTGCCCACAAAGCAGAAAACCAATGCACCCATTTTTTATCTTTATGTTTCCATAAACCAATAGCGGTAAAAACATTAAAAACAGCTGTGATAAACATGGCAATTAGCACAAGAAAATTTGGTTCTTTTCCAGTGATATATATAATTAATAATGCTATTCCTGCCTCAAGTATTAATAGCCTAATTATATTACGAATTGATTCTATTTTTTAATCTTTGGTCTCAGCTGTTTATATCTCTTATGGGCTGATATAATATGCCTAATAACAAGAAAGAAAATAATTGAAAAATTTAATAAAACGAGAAATAAAACTAGCCAATTTTGCCCTTTTAGCTCAAACATTTTTATCTTATTATTCTATACTTGTAATTACATTTAAATCGCTCATTTTCAGGAAATAGCCCTGACATTAGTATAAATTTCTGTTGTCTTGCCATTCTTATAACCTAATAACTCTTGAAGAATGTATCTCAAGTTTGTTCTTTCTTCAAATAAATGAGTTGCAAAGCTATGCCCTATCTCTTTGATTCTATTAACAACCCCCAAATTGTAAGGGAAACACTTGTTTTTTTTATTCCCATCTTTTGCATCTTAATCTTTTTCCTTCTCTTTTGGGAACCTTTTTCCTTTTAAATATTAGCATAATTTTAAGCTGAGCAAAAATATAGTAAGGGAGTTGCAAATTTTATTTTTTTCTAAGCTAATACAGCGGGTTTCGTTAGGATTCCACAATGAATGAAAGAGAGTTTTTAACTTTTACAGGCAGATCGAATATCTAAAGACTATAAGCGCCTTACTATTTCTTAATAGGTTCTATATCACTTTTTCAGAACCCATTTCTCAAGCCATTCCAGTTCTTTCTTCATCTTGTAGAGCTGATGCTTCGGTTCCCTTAGTCCATGGGGTTCCCTGGGAAAAATTACAAGCTCTGTAGGGACTCCATTCTTTAGAAGCCCCATATATAGTTCTTTGCTCTGTGGTAGTGGGACTCTCTCATCTTCCTCTCCACAAAGGATTAAAGTGGGTGTTTTCACATTTTTCACATAAAGGATTGGTGAATATTTGAGATATAATTCAACTTTGTTCCATGGTTTGTCGATAAAATAAAATTCCCTTGTGTATTGAATGTCTGTCTGGGCATACATGGAAATCCAGTTAGCTGTCCCTGCTCCTGAGCAAGCTCCTTTGAACATATCGGGATAATGAGTAATAAGCCAGTTCGTCATATGTCCTCCTGCACTCCATCCCATAACACCAATCCTTTCCTTCTCCACAATACCTTCTTTTATTAAAGATTCGATTCCGGTGACTATGTCATCAATACTTTTGTCGAAGTATTTTCCTGCAATCTCTTTCATGAAATTCTCACCGTAATTTGTTGAACCTCTATAATTCGGTTGAAAAACAACCCATCCTTTTCCTGTGAAAACATGGGAATAGGAAGATATTCCTGAGGGGAAGGAGAGCATATAGGCTGCAGCAGGACCTCCGTGAAGCTGGACAATGAGGGGATATCTCTTCCCTTTTTCAAAATCATGGGGTAAACCTAAAATTCCCTCTACAATTTTCCCATCTTTACTCTTCCATTTATAGGGTTTAAATTCTCCGAGATTGAATTCTTTTATTTGAGAATTAAAATCTGATAGTTTTATTAGTTTGAAATCATCGGTTGATGAAATGTGAATTGAAGGTGGCTCCTTAGGAGTTGTAAATGTAAAGACAATTTTACTACCATCTTTTAAAATCGAGAAATCACGTATAACGCCATCTTCTTTTGAAATTTGTGATATTATATTTTTTTTCAAATCAAGTTTGAAAATATTAGATGTTACACCGAGATCACCTGTAAAAATTATTGTATCATTGGATAACCATTCATAGGAAGAGACTTCTCCAGTGAAAGAGTTTGTTACTGCTTTTACTTTTGTATCCTTTAAATCTAACAAGAAAAGCTTTGATGAGCCTGGATATCTTAGATTTAAATCTGAAGAGGAAATGAAGGATATGTATGAGTCATCGGGAGAAAATTTGAAGGAATTCTCTGAACTTCTATTTTCTGTCAACTTTTTTGGCTCCCCTCCATCAATTGAAATTAAATAAAGCTCACTCTGAATTGAATCATCAACCCTTGAAGATGGAGCAGATAAGTAAACTATCTTCTTACCGTCATTGGAGATTTTAAAACGGGAAACATGGAAGTCTCCGTTTGTCAATTTTTTGTTTTCCTTTCCATCTATTGAGATTTTCCAGATATGGGAGTTCTTTAGATTTTTGAAAAGAGAATAAGCATCATCCTTTTCTTTTATTCTTTTTTCCTCCTCTTCGGTTCTTGGATCTTTCATTAAATAAACTATATATTTTGAGTCAGGTGTCCACTCAAAAATCTCAACACCTGTTGGCGAGTCTGTTAGTTTCCATGGTTCACCAATATCTGCTCTCATAAGATAAATCTGGTTCTTCCCTTCTCTATTAGAGATAAATGCCATCATTTTTCCATCCGGAGACCATCTTGGTGTATTATCCTGTTTTGGCGAATGAGTGAGTTTTATAAGTGAAGAATCCTCAATTTTAAGAAGCCATATATCAGTATTATACTCATTCTCCTTCAAATTGCACTCTCTTAC
>CAZFCI010000038.1:0-2132 GCA_964517525.1 uncultured Clostridia bacterium
AAAAACCTCCAATATTTGGTTTCATAACAGGTCTCGGTGGGAGGGATGTAACTCCAGAGATAATAAGGGAGATAATTGAATTCACTGAAAAGAATGAAAAACCGGAGGAGAATATCCTCTGGAGAGGAGTGATGAGATGAAAAACTTTATTCTACCTGAAGAAGAGAATATGAGGCAAGGGCATCTTGCATGCCCTGGATGCGGTGGTGCTCTTGCCATGAGATTTGCATTAAAAGTTCTTGGAAGGAGAACTGTTCTCTCGCTACCAGCTTGTTGCTGGTCTGTAATAGATGGTCCATTCCCCTATTCTTCTGTTAGAGTTCCTCTTTTTCATTGTGCCTTTGAAACAGCTGCCTCAACTGCCTCTGGAATTAGGGCTGGATTGGACATGAGAGGGATGGAGGATGTTAATGTTGTTGCATGGGCTGGAGATGGTGGAACCTTTGACATTGGCCTTCAGGCTCTCTCAGGAGCAGCGGAAAGGAATGAAAATATAATTTATATTTGCTATGATAATGAAGCTTACATGAACACAGGAATTCAGAGATCATCTGCAACTCCAAAGGGAGCATGGACAACAACAACACCTGTAGAACACCCTAAAACAGAGCCTAAAAAGAATATGGTTGAGATAATGGTAGCCCATAGAATCCCTTATACCGCAACTCTCTCAATAGCCTATCCCGATGATTTTGTAAGGAAGATAGAGAAGGCTAAAAAAATTAAAGGGACAAGATTCTTACACATTTTTTCTCCCTGCCCTCCAGGATGGAAAATGGCACCTGAGCTTACAATTGAGATTGCAAGAATTGCAGTGAGAACAGGTCTTTTCCCCCTTTATGAAGTTGAAAATGGAATTAAATACACAATAAATGTTGAACCAGATTGGATCCCTGTAAGGGAATACTTTAAACTTCAGGGAAGATTCTCTCATCTCACTGAAGATGATTTAAAGGAAATTGAGAGGAATGTTAAGTTGGAGTGGGAAATATTGAAGAAAAGAGCAATGATATAAATGGAAATTAGGGAGGTTAAAAGATGAAAAAAATTATCATGGTTTCCCTTTTAATCCTTCTCCTTATCTCACCCTTTTATGCCCAAAAGAAGGCTTACGATTTTTCCCTCCATGATCTTTCAGGAAAAGCTTACAGACTCTCAGACTATAAAGGAAAGATTGTAATAGTAAATTTCTTCGCAACATGGTGTAGATTTTGCAGGATGGAGATTCCAGAACTTGTAGCAATTGCTTCAGAATATAAAGATAAAGTTCAGATTTTCTCAATATCAGTTGATGATAATCCCTTTGATGTTCTTCCAAAATTTATCCGTGACTTTAAGATAAATTATCCTGTTTTAATTGCCTCTGAGGATGTCATTTCAGCCTATGGTGGACTCACAGAAGGAATCCCTTACACTGTTTTGATCGATGGTAATGGAATTATAGTGAACACATATCTTGGTGCGAGAAAAAAAGAGGTTTTTGAAAACGATATAAAGATACTCCTTAAATAGAAAGAATCTGTTAGCGAAAATTAATTTGTATGTATAGAAATCGAATTTGATAATAAGTGATTTCTTCTTATTTTATAAGGATTGTGTTTGATAGGGGAGAAAAAAATTTTGAAAATCTATCAAAGCTCTACAGGTATTTTTCAGAATTTTTTCATACAGGAGATTATTGATATAGTTTTTTTGGAGGAAGGCTACTTTCATTGCAGTCCGATGCAGTAAAACATGGAAAGGTGTGAAATAGAGAATTTATTCAAAACTCCTTAAAAATAAGAGTTCCAATAATCACTTTATTCAAAATGAAAAAGGTGAAAGCGAAGTTTATGATATTTAAAAAATTCAATTTAATCAAGAATTTTAACCTCTTGACAAAAAAAAAATTTATTTTAAATTTTATAATGTGAGGTGAGAAATGAGAAAGATAAAATTATTTTTAATTTTTGCAACTCTCTTTATGTTTTTCATGTTGAGGGGATTAAATACGCAGTGTTGTTATGAGTGCCGATCCTATTATTTCGAGCCCTGTAAAACCTGGTTTACAGAGTGTTCTATTGGCAGTTGTTATTATGCATGTATGGATTATGCGATTCATTATTGTTGTTATGATGATGAAGGAATAGAGT
>CAZFCI010000039.1:0-8974 GCA_964517525.1 uncultured Clostridia bacterium
ATATAAGAGAGAGCAGGCTCACCGTTTTTTATGTTTGTTGGAGAAACTTCAACAAGAAGATTTATTTCTGCTGAATCTATTAAATCCTCCAATTTTAAACCTTCCTTCCAACCTTCAAGGGAAATTAAACCCTCCTTGGAGATTAAAGCTTTATTTAAAACCTCATCGGATAAACCTTTTTCATCAAATATTCCTCCTCTTGAGTTAAGAATAAATACAAAATCTGAGGTTAACCCAAATCTTTTATTCCATATTTCTTTAAATTCTCTGTATAAAGAGACGAAGGCTTTTCCTACATTGCCGAATCCAACAAGTCCAATCCTCCAATGCATTTTTTCCCTCCTAATTTTCTGTTGTCATTGCTTTTCCAGGTCCTCTTGGATCAGGTTCTCCTGTTCTTCTTCCCTCTATAATCTCTATTCCATGAGCATCTCCGATCTTCTTTCTGAACTTAATTTCGTGCCCTCTCTTTTTTAAACCCTCTATAACGCTATCCTCATACTTTCCTTCCTCAAGATATAAGACATTAGGAACCCACTGATGATGAAATCTCGGTGAAGAAATTGCTTTCTTGAGGGGCATTCCAAAATCAATTTTGTAAAGAATATTGTGAAGGACAGTGTTAATTTTGTTGGACCACCAGGAGAGCCAATCACAAGAATAGGAATTCCATCTTTCAAAACAATTGTTGGAGTCATTGAGCTCAACATCCTTTTATTAGGTTTTATTGAATTCTCTTCCCCTCCTATCAAACCGTAAATGTTTGGATAACCTGGTTTTATTGAGAAATCATCCATCTCATTGTTCATTAGAATTCCAGTTCCTTTTATAATTACACCTGAACCAAAACTTCCATTAAGAGTGTATGTATTAGAGACAATATTTCCATATTTATCTATTACAGAAAAATGAGTTGTTTCTTCTTTTTCAGTCCAGGGATTAAAGGAATCAGCTTCTTTTTCTGAAATTGCCGATAGATAACGAATTGTCTTAGCTTTCTTCTCTGCATAATCTTTTGAGAGAAGGGTTTTTAATGGAATTTTTACGAAATTAGGGTCTCCAAGAAGCCTCGCCCTATCTCTGAAAGCAAGTTTCATCGCCTCAGCTACAAAATGAATGTATTCGTCAGATTTCCAGTCCATTTTGGATATTGGAAAATTTTCAAGGATATTTAGAATTTGGAGGAGAATGACTCCAGATGATGGTGGAGGAGCTGTAACAATCTCATAACCTCTATAAGAAGTTCTAATTGGCTCTCTTATAATTGCTTTATAAGAAGAGAGGGATTCCTTGTCCAAAAGACCACTATTCCTTTTCATATCCTTTTCAATTAGCTCAGCTATTCTTCCTCTATAGAAGGCATCAGGACCATATTTGGCAATTTCTCTTAATGTTTTAGCAAGGTCCTTTTGAACTAATATTTCTCCAACTTTTAACTCCTTCTTGTTCTTAAGGAGAATTCTTTTCGTTTCAGGAAACTTTGAAAGAAGCTCTATATGAGAGTCTATAGAGTTTTTAAGATAGCTATCAACAGGAAAACCTTTTTCAGCAATTTCTATAGCAGGTTTTAAAACTTCTTTTAAAGGAAGAGTCCCAAACTTTTCAAGGGCAAGGGTTAAACCTGCAACAGTTCCAGGGACTCCTGAAGCAAGATACCCCTCCTCTGAAAGTCCCTTTATAACCTCTCCATTTTTATCCAAATACATATCTCTATAGGCTTTAAGGGGAGCCATCTCTCTATAGTCTATAAGTGCTTCCCTTCCATCTGCCATCCTTATTAGCATAAAACCACCTCCTCCAATGTTCCCTGCTGTCGGAAAAGTTACAGCAAGGGTAAAACCAACGGCAACAGCTGCATCAATTGCATTCCCTCCCTTCTTTAGTATTTCAATTCCTACCCTTGTTGCTATTTCTGAATCAGAGGATACAACTCCTTCCTGAGAGAATAAAAAAATGGAAAAAATAAAGAGAATAAGAAATAAAAAAGCTTTCCTCATGCTTTCCTCCTATGATTGGGAATACCCATTTGAATTGAAAACATTAGTTAAAGGCAAGATTATTTAATAACCTTGAAAAATCTTTCCCAGCGGGTTTTTGGGATGAATGTTACAACTGTCTCAACAATTCCCCATATCTTCTTTAAGAATCCCCTTTCAAGGTATTCACCTCTTTTAGCTTTGTAAGACCAGTAAATAATCCATGGCTTACCTTTTATCATTTCCCTTGGAAGAAATCCCCAATACCTGCTGTCAGAGCTATTGTCGCGATTGTCTCCCATAACAAAGTAATGACCTTTTGGAACTTCAATAGGTCCAAAATTATCTCTGATTATAATATTTTCAGGTATAAACTCATTGGAATTGAAAATTACACTGTCTTTGTGAACTTTGTAGGGCTCCTCGATTGGATTTCCGTTTATGTGAACTTTTTTATCTCTTATTTCAATTGTCTCACCCTCAAGGGCTATAACCCTTTTGACAAAATCTTTTGTTGGGTCTTCAGGATAACGGAATACAACTATATCTCCTCTTTTTATCTTTTTTATGGGTAAAATTTTCTCTTCCCAAGGAAAAAATGTTGAGGCATATACAAATTTATTGACAAGGAGATGATCTCCAACTAAAAGAGTATTCTCCATTGAACCTGTTGGAATTTGAAAAGCCTGAACCACAAAGGTCATAACAAAGAAAACAAAAACAGCGGTTTCAGCAAAAAGTTCGAAATATTCCCGAAATAAGGAAATCTCTCTCTTCTTCTTTTCTTTTTCTTTCTTACTCATTTTCCTCTCCTTCCGAGTCGTGAATTGTTATTAGTTTGAGAATTTCAAACTTTTTTACCCCTGAAGGAACAGGAATCTCAACCTCCATACCTTCCTCTTTTCCCAATAGTTTTTTACCTATTGGAGATGTAATTGAAATTAAACCCTTAGAGACATCAACCTCTTCAGGGAAAACAAGCTTGTAAGTGACCTCCTCTCCTGTTTCCATATCCTTCAAATATACTTTTGAACCGTATGCAATCTTATCCATTGGAATATCTTTCAAATTCATCATGGAAAGTGTTGTTAGCCGCTCTTTTAACTGAGCAACCCTTGCACTTAGATAAAATTGCCTTTCCTTTGCTGACTGATACTCTGCATTATCAGATATATCACCTTGAGCAATTGCTTTTTGAAGCTCTCGTGGAATATCTACAGTCAATTCCTTTTCTAATTTCTCTATCTCCTCTTTTAACTTTTTGATTAATTTTTCCATAAGGAAACCTTCATCGAATTTTTTCTTTACCCATCAGTTAATTTTAAAAGAATTGTTAAAGAATATCAAGCGATCCTTTCAATAAAACTATTTAAGGAATAAAGAGTTGAAAAATAATTTAAATGTTCCAATTGTTTGTCCTCTGAACTGAACTTTAAATCCAAAAAGAATTATGCGTCCCTTTCCAGTTTTAACATCCACAATTGCTGCAAGCCTTCTCAAGTTTTCATCACCAAGAATCCACCCACTCATCAGCAATGGCTCATCAGGATACTCAGCCACAACTCTTCTTTCTACATTTCCTGAAGGCACAAAGGTTCTGAAACCTTTACTACTGGAGAACATGCAAGCCAAACTTTTTGGAAGCCCCCATCCAATAGGGTGTTTATTATCAATCTCAAGTTTTATAAGAGAACCTGGGCAGAAAAATTCTTCAGGCTTCAAATTCCTTAATGCATTCACAACAGGAAGTCTGAAATTTTCAATGGCAAATTCTGTGGAATTATCAATTAGTATTAAAACTCCTCCATCATTAACGAACCTTTTAAGGTTCTCAACCCCTTCCTTTCCAATTCCACCCGAGTATTCAGGAGGAAGAGGGGTAAAGAATCTTGCAAATTCTCCTGTTGGTCTTCCCTCAACTATAACGGAGGGATTCATATCAGGAATAACGATAACATCAAATTCATCTATCAATTTCTCCTTTTTGAAATCTTTGTTCTCCATGCTTTTGTAATTGAACTCATAGGTATCAAATAAAAATCTTGTCCAGCCTTCATCCATTGACGCAACCCAGGGTTTGTAAAGTCCAATTCTTGGTGATTTTATCTGGACTGTATTTACCTTTTTTATATCAGAAAATGGGTAAAATTTTACATGGACTTCATCTGCTATCTTTTTTATAATATCAGGAGATTTTATTTTTGTTAAAAAAGCACCCTCTGGAAAAGAAAAACCTTCCCCTTGCAATGGCTCGGTTGCCCTCCAGACCTCGAAACCATTCTTAAAAAGTTTATTGACTGCTTTAAAACTTAGATTTTCCCTTGGATCAAGAACAGCAAATTCAGTTCGAGGAATTGATCCTTTTGGATAGGGAGGGGAATCAAGTTTTTCTACAGATGAAAATTTAAGAGGCTCATTGATTTCCTCCACATTAACATTGAACATAAGTCCTAAGGTCCAACCTGTAACATCGTAAGGTCTTACTGGAGGTCCACCTTTATACTCCAGAATATTTGGGTGTTTCTGAACTTCAAGAATGTCTTTTATATAGTTCCTGTAAGGTTGATCCATGAAAATTACAAAGGAACCTTCTGGATATTCTTTAAAGCCAGCCTTAAAGGGAGATTTTGCTCTGTGAACCTCAACTCCTGCAAGCATTAGGACCTCAACAAGTTTTACTGCTGATAAATAATCCCATTGTTTAGAAGGAATTACATAAGCATAGGGAGGCTCGCTCTTCCCCTTTTCAATTGCATCCTTCCCCATTTTCCAGAAATTAAAAAGGAAATTCTCCTTGTAAAGGGATGCACATTTTATTAGAGCAAGATCAGCAATGAGCTCATACTCTACAATGTCTCTCAGCCTCCACCAACCTCCTTTCCATGGATTTGTGAAATTCATTTTTATAGTATAGCCACCATCTCTTCCAAGAGAGAGTTCATTTTTTTCAATATAAATCGGTGTTGCAATTTTTACTGAGGCAGCTTCTGTTAGCACTCCTATCTGATTATGCCACCAAGGAGTATAGATTGATGCTCCTTCCCACCAACCAGTATAGTATGTTCCATTTGTTACCCCTGATTTTCCATTCTCCTCAAGAGCCATTGACATATGGGAGCCAATTACTGAAAGGGACTCCCATATTAGAGGAGGGACATTGGGATTTGGCGGATCCATGTAAGGAGGAACGAAAAGTCTTGCTCCTGTTGAGCCCATTTGATGCTGATCTACAATTATTTGGGGAAGCCAATCCTCATAGTAAACCTTGGAAACAATTCTTGTCTCTTGGAGATTGAACATGAACCAGTCTCTATTGTTGTCATGTCCAGCATAATGATGGTAGAGCCATGGCATTGAACCACCTTCATACTCAGTTCCAAGATATTTGTTATACCAGTCCACGACCATATTGTATCCGTCAGGGTTATGATTGGGCATTATAAGCACAATAACATTCTTTAGGATCTCATCTGCATTAAATGGAGTCTTTCCTGTTATCAAATCATATGCAAGCTCCATGGACATCTGGGAAGCTGCAACCTCTGTTGAATGCATACTCATAGTAAAAAGAATAATAACCTTACCTTCAAGGGATAGCTTCAATGCCTCCTGTTCAGAACACTTTCTTGGATCTGAAAGCTTCTTTGAAATCTCCCTCCATCTCTCAAGCTTTGATATGTTTTCAGGTGTTGAGATAGCTACCATTATAAAATCAAGCCCCAGAGTTGATTTTCCCAAATTAAATACTTTTACTTTGTTGGATTCCTTAGCAAGAAGCTCAAAATACTCCTTTATCTTTGTGTAATTCGCAAGTTTCCTGTCCTCTCCAACCCTAAAGCCGAGAAATTTTTCAGGTGGAGTAATCGCTGAGGATAAGGAATAAAATAGAAGGATAAAAATAATTAAAATAAAAAATCTCTTTGAGGTTCTCATTTCATTACCTCCTTTGAATTTTACGAATTTTTGAAAGTTTGGTTTAAAAATTGAAAAAATGACTCTCGGATAGTAAAATTTTGGATTGGAATGAGGAGTTTTATATGATAAAAAGAGCTTTAATATCAGTATCAGACAAAAGAAACCTTGAATGGTTTGCCAAGGGACTTGCAGAGCTACAGATAGAAATAATTGCAACAGGAGGGACATCTTCCCTTTTAAAGGAGCATCACATACCCCATGTTAGGGTAGAAGATATTACTCGTTTTCCTGAAATCCTTGATGGAAGGGTAAAAACCCTTCATCCTACAATTTTTGCTGGAATTCTTTATTTAAGGAAGAGCAATGAGCAAAAGGCACAGCTTCAAGAATTTGGAATAGGTCCCATTGACATGGTTGTTGTTAATTTCTATCCCTTTGAAAAAGTTTCCAAGAAGGATCCTCCCCTTGATAAAGCTCTTGAGGTGATTGACATAGGGGGACCATCCCTTGTGAGAGCTTCTGCAAAGAATTTCCAGGATGTGGTTGTTGTTGTTGACCCTGATGATTACGAATGGATCCTTTCACAGCTACAAAAAAATAGAGACATTGACATTCAAAAAAGGAAGGAGTTAGCAACAAAAGCTTTCAGGACAACCTGTTTATATGACTATAACATATATAAATTCTTCTCAGATAAAGAAAAAGAATTTCCGCAGGAGATTTTTATTCATGCTGAAAGGGAAATGAAACTTAGATATGGAGAGAACCCACATCAGAAAGGTGCTCTCTATCTTGAAGAAAATTCTCCCTTTAAAAATATGAAAATCCATGGTGGAAAGGAGCTATCTTTCAACAACATTCTTGACATGGATTCAGCCATCTCAATAGTTTCATCCTTTAATGAGCCTTTTGCAGTGATAATTAAGCATACAAATCCCTGTGGAGCTGGTGTTGGTGAAAACATCTTGGATGCATTTCTTAAAGCCTTTTCCACAGACCCCAAGTCAGCCTTTGGAGGTATAATAGGATTGAACAGGGAGGTGGATGAGAAACTGGCAGAGGAAATATCGAAACACTTTTTTGAGGTTGTTGTTGCTCCTTCCTACAATGAAACCGCTCTTTCAATCCTTACTAAAAAGAAAAATTTGAGAATTATTGAAGTAAATCTTGACTATAAGGAAAGTAAAGATTGGAGGAGGGTAAATGGAGGCTTTCTGTATCAGGACAAAGACAACGCTGAAATTAAAAAAGAAGATTTAAAGATTGTTACAAAAAGAGCTCCTACAGAAGAAGAAATAGAAGATCTCCTTTTCTCGTGGAGAATTGTAAAATTTGTTAAATCCAATGCAATAGTTATTGGAAAAGGAGGAAGAACCATTGGTATAGGAGCTGGACAGATGAGCAGGGTCGATTCTGTTGAGCTTGCAATTAAAAAGGCTATTCTTCCCCTTCAAGGAGCATCCCTTGCATCAGATGCTTTCTTCCCATTTCCTGATAGTATTGAGATAGCAGGAAAAGCAGGAATAACTGCAATTATACAACCTGGCGGTTCAATAAGGGACAATGAGGTGATTGAAACAGCAGATAAATTGGGATTAGCAATGGTCTTTACAGGAGTTAGACACTTTCGTCATTGATCAAGTTATTTCAAAAGATTAGTGAAAAAGGTAATTATTAGAGCATTTGTAAAGTCTATAAAAAATGCCCCTACAATTGGAATAACGAGAAAAGCCCTTGGTGCTGGTCCAAACTTTTCTACAAGAGCCTCCATATTGGCGATTGCATTAGGGGTTGCCCCAAGGCCAAAACCGCAATGTCCACCAGCCATAACTGCTGAATCGTAGTCCCTTCCCATAACTTGAAAGGTTACAAAAATTGCATAGAGTCCCGTAATAGCTACCTGGAAAATTAAAATTACAAGCATGGGAATTGCAAGCTCAAATAGTTCCCATAATCTCAAACTCATGAGAGCCATTGAGAGAAAAATAGAGAGAGAGATGGAACCAAGAAGCTCTACATAATTCTGGGATATTTTAATAATTTTTGTAAGATCAAAGAAGTTTCTAAGGAAAGCAGCAAAAATCATTGAGCCAATGTAGGAAGGGAGTGTAATTTTCAAACTTTCAAATCCCTGAGAGATTATTGACCCTACCCACATGCAAGAAAGAATAATCGTCATATATTTCAAGAATTCATAAGCAGAGAGCCCTATCTTTCTATCTTTTTCCTCAGCAATCTCCTCAATTGATTCAACGACTTCTTTTTTCCCCCTTAAATAAAATCTTTCACTCTTAAGATTTTTTTTCTTTATTAAAAGAGTTCCAACAGGTCCACCTATTAGTCCTCCAGATACAAGTCCAAATGTGGCTGCAGCAACAGCATATGTGGAAGCTCCTTTCATTCCTAATGTCTCAAAGACAGGTCCAAAGGCAAGACCTGTTCCATGACCTCCAGTCATGGTTACCGAACCACAAATCAAGCCAAGAAAGGGATTAACTCCCATTATTTTTGTTAATAATATCCCTATTAAATCCTGAAAGAAAGCAAGAAGGGATGCTAATCCCCAGAAAATTACAACTTGAGGACCACCTATTTTAAGAAGGGAAAAACTTGCAGTTAAACCTACTGTTGTAAAGAAGGCTATCATGAAGGGAGATTGGAGGAGAGTATTGAATTCAAAAGCAAATAAGCCAGATTGCCTCAATACAAGAGAAAGAGTTGCAAATGTTAAACCTCCAACAACGGGAGCTGGAATATTAAATCTATCAAGAATAGACCATTTCCTTTTCAAAAAATATCCAAAAAATAGAACAAGGGTTGAAAGGGCAACAGTCTGAATCATGTCAAGCTTTAAGGTAAGTATACCGTTTATTTCCTTTATCTCCATGAAATCCTCAAAATTTCAATGATTAATTTTAATCAAAAAAGTAATCAAACGCAAAATTGATATTTTTAGGATACTCTATTAAAATTTTTCCTTATGAGGTTAGGAAAAATAGATGAAAATATATTCGTAATTGGAAATTGGTACTTTCCATCCTACTTAATCATTGGAGAGAAGGTTGCAATGATTGATGCTGGAG
>CAZFCI010000040.1:0-4593 GCA_964517525.1 uncultured Clostridia bacterium
ATTATATACGGGAGGTGGAAAATGAAAAACATGGTTTTACTATTTGAGAAAAGGGATGGGATTTTTCTCAGGGTTATTACCACTCTTTCTGCTGTTCTTTTTCATGCAGGAATAATTGGTTCCATTATAATTATTCCTCTAATAGGAACTCAAGAAACACCTCCAATAAAAAAGATTGTGACATTGCCAGTAATAGTTCTACCTCCATCACCACCGGTTGGCCAACCTCTTGGTGGAGAAACAAGAGGACATAGAAGAGACATAACCAAAACAGAAAGAAATGGTTTTTTTGCTCCTATACCAGAAACCTTAGTAGAGGGTGAAACCCCTGAACTTGGAAGTGGAGAAGAGACAGGTCCTGGCGTCCCATGGGGAGTGATAGGAGGTTCTCCAGAAGGGGTTCCCTGGGGTATCCCCTATGGTTCAACAGCAATACCTGAATTTAAAAGAATCGAACCCTCAGAAAATTTAAAACCCATTTTTGTCTCTAAACCTCCAAAACTTATAAAAAAGGTTGAACCTGTTTATCCTGAGATAGCAATTATATCCCGCATTCAAGGGGATGTTGTTCTTGAAGCAACCACTGACATAAATGGAATAGTTCAGGATATAAGAATTATAAAATCCGACCATCCAATTCTCGAAAAATCAGCCATAGAGGCTGTAAGGCAGTGGGTATATGAGCCTTATCTCGTAAATGGAAGACCAAGACCTGTTGTATTTGTTGTTACAATTAAGTTTATGCTTCAGAGATAGGAAGGATTTTAAAAAAATACTCGAATAAAACAATTTTTTTCTCAAATTTAACCGTTACTTCTCTATAAAAGTTTAGTTTTTCCTAAGTGATTCCTTCTCACATTCCCATCCCTTGATGAGAGGGTATATTTTTGGAAAAACTTACCATCAACCAAATTTAACCATTACCTTTCAAATTTAATAGGAGGAATCTTAGAAAATTTCTTCATTGGCAAACATCCTGAAAATTTGGTAGAATTTAAAGGATGGTAAAATTTATAAGTCATTTTTCAGAGGGAGAAAATGTTCGAAAGACCAAGTAAAGATGAGTATTATTTAAATATTGCAAGGGAGGTTTCAAGACGCTCAACATGCCTTAAAGTTGCAATCGGAGCAATAATTGTGAGAGATGACCAGATTATTGCTACTGGCTATGTTGGAGCCCCAAGAAAGACCAAAAGCTCAATTGAACACGGTTTCTGCCTTCGTCAGCAATTAGGTATACCATCAGGGACACAATATGAACTGTGCAGATCAGTCCATGCAGAGCAGAATGCAATCATAAATGCTGCAAGAGCTGGTGTTAGCCTTCTGAATGGCGATATGTTTATATACGGTGAGAAAAGAGAGAATTCCTCTCCTATAAATGCTTTCCCTTGCTTTATCTGTAAGAAGATGATTATAAATGCAGGTTTAAAAAGAGTTGTATCCTCTACAGAGGATGGAAAATTTATGATTTTCTATGTTGATGATTGGGTGAGGGAGTGGCAGGTATCTGATATAATAGAGGACAAATACAAATACGGAAAATGAAGTTAGGTCTTACTGGTCCTATTGCTTCTGGAAAGGGTGAGATAGCAAAGATCTTAATTTCAAGAGGTTTCTGCTACATTTCCCTCTCTGATATTGTAAGGGAGGAAGCAAGGAAAAGAAATATTGAGATGAGCAGAGAAAACCTTCAAAATCTTGGGAATTCCCTTAGAAAAGAGTTTGGAGCAGGCATTCTTGGGAAAACTGTAAGGGAGAGAATAGAAAAGGAGTCCGAAAGAAACTGGGTAATAGATGGGATAAGGAATCCCTACGAGGTTGAGGAGCTTAGAAAAATGGAAGATTTTTATCTTATTGCTGTCACTGCCCCTCTTGAAACACTGGTTGAAAGGGCTATTTCAAGAAAGAGAATTGAAGATTCTGATTCAATTGAGGAGATAAGGGAAAGGATTCTGAAAGAGATTGGAGATGACCAGCCTGAAGAAGGGCAGAGGATTAAAGATTGTATGACAATTTCCGACTTCACAATAGTAAATATCCACTCCCTTAGCCATCTCGAAAGAGAGGTGGAAAATATAATAAAAACTTTATCGTCTTTATAGGAGTCAGAAAATGAATTATTCTGATTTTCGTTCTGACACGGTCACAAAACCAACAGAGAGGATGAGAAAGGCAATGTATGAGGCTGAGGTTGGAGATGATGTTCTTGGAGATGACCCGACAGTAAAGAAACTTGAGGAGATTGCTGCTGAAAAGATCGGGAAGGAATCAGCCCTTTTTGTCCCATCTGGTTCTATGGGAAATGCAATTTGTGTGAAAATTTGGACAAAAGAGGGAGATGAGGTAATTTTAGAGGAAAGATGTCATATTTACAACATTGAACTTGGAAATCTCTCAGTTCTATCAAGGGTTTTACCGAGACCAGTTCCATCAAAAAGGGGAGAAATGTCGCCAGAAGATGTGGAAAAAGCAATCAGGAAAAGGGGACTTACATCCAATGGAACCTCTCTGATCTGTCTTGAAAACACCCACAATTTCTGGAGCGGAGCAGTTGTATCAGTTGAGAATTTTAAGGAAATAAGAAAAATAGCCCAAAAGCACAATCTCAAAATTCATCTTGACGGAGCAAGAATATTCAATGCCTCAATTGCCAAGAAGATACATGTAACTGAGTGGACATCCCTTGTAGATTCTGTTATGTTCTGCCTCTCAAAGGGACTCTCAGCTCCTATTGGCTCAATTGTTGTTGGAAGCAAAGAATTTATCGAAGAGGCGAGGAGGTTCAGGAAACTCCTTGGAGGGGGAATGAGACAGGTAGGTGTCATAGCTTCTGCAGGGATTGTTGCTCTCGAGGAAATGATTGAAAGATTGGAGGAAGATCATATTCTTGCAAAAAGGCTTGCCTACGGTCTTGCAGAGATAAAAGGGATAGAGCTAAATCCTGATGATGTGGAAACAAACATAATAATTTTTAAAATAAGGAAAAATGGTATCAACGCTCCTCTATTCGTTGATTTGCTAAGGGGAAAGGGTATCTTAGCCCTTTCAATTTCTGAAAATGAGGTTAGATTTTGCACCCACAAGGATGTTACAGAACATGATGTGGAAAGAGCTTTAAAAGCTTGCAGAGAAATACTCCAATAAAGATTAAGAATCAGAAATTTTTGAATTCTCATATTTTTATTATAAAATTGATTAAGGAGCGAAACTCTAAGGAGGCAACATGAGGAAGAATGGATTCACCCTTGTAGAGGCAATTGTTGTAATAGCTATTCTTTTAATTCTTGGCGGCCTTCTAACTCCAATTGTTTCCAATCAGCTCCAGAATAAAAAGATTGAGGTAACAGAAGAGAAATTAAAGAAAATAAAAAAGGCTATAATTGGAGATCCATCAGTTGTCCAATTCGGTCAGAGGACAGACTTTGGATATGTGGGGGATATGGGGAATGTTCCAGGAGCTTTAGTTGATTTAATTGTTCAGGGAACCCAACCTTCATGGCAATTCTACACAAACTGGGGAACTTATACAGATGTTCTTTTAGGTGCAGGCTGGAGGGGTCCATATCTTGATCCTACCCGATATCCAGATGGAAGATACGAGTCCCTTATGGACGGATGGGGAAGGAATTTTGTTTATGAAAGTCCCGGTGGAAATATTATAAGAAGGATTAGATCCTATGGACCAAATGGAGTTTCAGAAACATGTGGAAATGATGATATTTGTGTAGATATATTCAGGGATGAAATAGGAGGATTTGTTCAGGGGAACACCTGGAATGAATGCGGAGTAGGAGTCCAATATCAGGAAATAAGGATTTTTTATCCATCAAATGGAGCTCTTACCTCTTTAGCTGTTACTCCAGCTGCCGGACAATTATGGTTCTCTACCCCTACTGGAACTCTGATACCTATCGGGACAAGAAGACTCTTTGTAGACACGGATATATCCGCACCTGGTATAGCATATGATTTAAAACAGTTCCTTGTTATAAGCAACGGTCCTTCCCTCTCAATAAATCTTAGAAGGAATTTGACTTGTGCAAGCCCATCACCATGAGAATAGTTTTAAAGATTAAAGGCTTTTTTAAGAATGAAAATGGATATTGAAAGAATAAAGGAAGGAATAAAAAGGATCGCTCAAAAATTTCAGGGAAAGGATATTTTAGCGGTTGGACTTTTTGGTTCATTGGCAAGGGGAGATTTTCATCAGAAAAGTGATATCGATATCTTTGTTATAACCAAAAGAGAGCTAACTCTTAAAGAGCAGGACGAACTTTATTTTGCTTTTAGTGAATTAATTCCTGAATTTAGAAAAGATGTAACAGTGCTTGTTTATGATATAGAGAGTTTGAAAAAAATCCCTACATGGCAGACTTTAAATCTTATAAAAGATGCTCAATTCGTCTTTGACAAAGCTGAAATAGAAAAGATTTTTAGAGAGATACTTTTAAATATCGAGAAGCAGGGAATATTTTATGACACTGAAGAAAGGGGCTTTAAATTGATAAAGTCTGGAAGAAAATTTCTTCATTATGCTGAAAAAATAAAGTTTAACCATAAAGGTATTGGTCTTATTTATACAATAATCCT
>CAZFCI010000041.1:0-3626 GCA_964517525.1 uncultured Clostridia bacterium
CAATAAAGATGGATGATGATATTTCTAAATTTTGCAAGACTTGAAAATTTTTTTCCTATATTGTCAGAAATGATTTTATTTTCTGCCAGAAGTTCAAAACATTCAGAGTAAGTTGAAGGAGATTTTCTTAATATTTTTGCACAAATATGATTACATATAGAAAATGAAGCCTCAAAAGCTCTTATAATCTGATATTTTGTAGCATCAGCATTTTTTTTGTCTTTTAAAAATTCTTCTTTTGAAATTCTTATGTAATTTTTTAACTTATAAATGGATTCTTCAATTTCTTCTATCCTTTTCAGTATTAAATCCCTGTTAACCTTCATGACATAATTATATCATTGGAATTGTCTTCCTCAAATCTCCAAAAATAAAAAAGGGGACGCCTTTCGGCGTCCCCTTTTAAATTCCCTATTCTCCTCTTAGAACAGGAACTTCACACCAATTCTTGCTTCAATAGGACCCTGGAAGCCATATTTCATACCGTATCTCGGATCAAGCTGGAGATCATGGTCTTTTATAACTTTCTGGAAATCAAAAGTCTTGAGAATATCTTCATCATCAAGGTAAATATTCTCCTGGTTGATCAATCTCCAAACATTTGTTGCAATCTTCTGGTCGAAGAGGTTGGTAACATTAACATTGAACTGGATGGTGTATTTGCCTGCAATTTTATAGTTATACTCTGCATAGAGGTCTGTTCTTGTTATGAATGGAGTTCTCTTTGAGACAACCTTTCCGCCAAGGGATTCGAGCCATTTTGTCCTTCCAAGAGGATAGTAACCCTGGATATTGTTCATTAAGAACTCTGTCTGGAGAGGTGTTCCGCTCATTGCAAAGGCATTTAGACCGAGAGTAAGATTTCCAGCCTTTCCAAAGTCAAAGGTGTAGGAGCCCCAAGCTTTGAACTGATGGGTTCTATCGGTATTTAAAAGACCATCGGCAAGCTTTCCATCCTGGGTATAGCTCATAAAGAATAGGTCAAAGTATCTTTCAACATTGGGGTCTGTTCTTCCATACTCATCAGAGCTTGCAAGACCAGCATAATTTCCATAGAGTCTGCTCAAAGTGTAGGATGCTCCACCCATCCAGTTGTTGCTAAATCTTTTCTCAAGGGCGATGTCAAGGGCAGTGTAGTCTCTTTTTGCCTTGGGGCAGGGCCAGTATGCAGGATCATACTGTTTGTTAACCCAGTCTGAACCAGGATTTGCAATGAAGTACTGCTCACCAAGAGGAGTCATAACTCCAACATCCTCAATTGTCCTTATAAGATGCTTGTAAACTCCTCTCACCCTCAAGGAGAGATTCTCCATGAGTTTCTTCTCAAATCCAAGGGCGACCTCAGATTGAGCCATTGGTTTTAAGTCAGGCTGGACTGTCTCAAAGGAAGGAAGTCTCCAGTCAAGGGATGTGATGTAGGTTCCTGGATAGTAGGGTGCGCTTTTGTTAAAGGGAACCTGCTGTTTTCCACCAATCTTGTTCCATTCATAAGTATCAAGGGTATAATAATGGGAGATCCATTTGAATCCACCAAAGGAGCCTTCTGCAATCTCAAGCTTCATAACATCGTAGTAGATTCCAAAGTTTCCAAAAACTTTCAGGGATGAATCTCCAAAAACATCATAGGAGAAGCCAACTCTTGGAGCGAGCTTATCCTGAAAATCAAACTTTATTGGTATGAATCTTGCTGGTTTCCCAACAGCAAGATGCTGTTCTGCAGAAGCGAAGGATGGGATATCCTCCCTTTCAGCCCTAACTCCAAAATTAACTGTGAGTTTATTTGCTATTGTCCAGCTATCCTGAATGTAGAAAGCATATCTGTTGCTGTGGGTCTTTGCAAGGGTTCCAAAGGGGCTTCTCACCTCATAGTATCCGTATTTACCTTTCCATGGTGTTCCTGAAGGATCGTAGAAGGTTCTACCCCAGTAAAGTCGGACATAGTCATAGAGATAGGAATCATTCAAATCATCATCAAGTCTTGCAAAGAGGAACCCAGCCTTTGCAGTATGCTCTCCAGCAAGATCAAAGTAATAAGTTACATCACCACCTGCTGAAAGTCTTGTCTGAAGATACTTCTCTGTAGAGTATCCTGCAGCATAAGAATAGTTACTCCAATAACGAGCTCTTACATATTCAGCTGGTATTCCCATTCCAGCATTGGATGTTAAGAAGTACCATCTTGGCTCAGTTGGTTTTAGAAGCTGGTTTATTCCCTTATTTGTATAGTAGTATCCTGCATTGAATGTAGCAATAATATTCGGATTGGGGATGAAATCACCTCTCACATTAAAGGTCATATCTGGAGTTGTTCTACCCGCATCTTCCCATTTATAGTCTGAGCTTCCAGAACCATCAGCTGGGGGAAGCTCGCCTTTCCATTTGTAAAGGTCGTTGGAGAAGGAAGCAGAGAGTCTTAGGCTCTGGAAGGGTTGAGCAGTTAACTTTGCCTGAATTCTGGGCCACCATCTTGTCCCATGGGTTGTTGTCTCTTTTCCAGTGTCAAGGAATTTAACAGTTCTATCATAGGTTCTGTAAGTGGGTAAGAAACCTCCAAAGAACCACAACTTATCCTTCATTATGTATCCACCAACATTGACTCCAAACTCATAGTTATGCCATACTCCTGGATCAGCTTTCTCAGAATACCTGAAATATTCAGCTTTTGTATTGTCAAGAGGATTTATTCTCAGACTGTCTCTGGGAGAGCCATTTGAATCACTTCCTGTGTAGTAAAATGTAAGGTCCCCATGGAACTCATTTCCTCCACTCCTTGTAATAACATTTATAACTCCTCCCATTGAACCACCAAACTCTGCTTCGTATCCGCTCTGCTTTACCTGGATCTCCTCAAGATGCTCAAACATAACATTTAGGGTGTTATTCCCATCAAATTGGTCAGTTATATCTGTTCCATCCACATAGAACATATTCTCAGAGCCAGATGCTCCATCAACTGAAATTCCACCCAACCATGATTCATAGTTAACAGAAGGAGCAAGAGTGACAATTGATGTGAAGGATCTTCCCCTTGGCAATCTCTGGAACATCTCCCTTGTTATGTTTGTTGCAGTTGCAGACCTTTTAACATCGATAAGGGGGACTGCAGCTGTAACGGTTATTGTCTCAGCAATTGTTGTCATCTTCATTGTGACATTAACTGTTAGAATCTGTCCAACCCTGAGCTGAATGTTCTCACGGACAACTGTTGTGAAGTTTTCAAGGGTATAGGTCAGCTTGTAAGTTCCAGAAGGAAGAGCAGGAAGACGATACCTTCCATTGACATCAGTTACAGCAGTTGCCTTTCCAACAAGGGAAGGGCTGACTGCCTCTACTGAAACACCAGGCAATGGTGCTCCTGAATCATCGGTTACTGTACCGATGATTTCAGCGGTTTGCTCCTGAGCCATTAGACTCAAACTCAGTCCAAGGCTCAGAACCAAAGTAAATAAGACTTTTAAAAACCTCATCACTAAAACCTCCTTATTAAAAAATCCCAAAGCCCTTTGCCAATACAAAAATTTCTCTCTTATCTCTAACTATCACCTCCTTTTCGAGCAAATTCTTCATATTAAAATATATATCAAATTCCATGCCAATTTCTCAAAAAATTAAATTGGCTTCCAAAG
>CAZFCI010000042.1:0-2257 GCA_964517525.1 uncultured Clostridia bacterium
GAATGGCATTCAAAGAGGATATACAAAGAGGTGAGGGAAGGGAGGATGGATTTCTGGGATGTTCGAGACTTATATCTCAATCATGAGATCAACAAATATCAGCTTCAAGAGATAATCTCCTATGGACTTCAAGATGGTGATGGGACTCTGAAAGGTGTTCTTCCGATATTCAGGATAGAGGAGAGGGAGTATAAGAGGTTTTTGAACTTTCTACAAAAACAAGGTATTAAGCTTAAAGACTTAAAAAATTCTTCCTACAGGAAGAACGATTCTCCCTACAGGAAGAAATGAGTTTATCTAATAATGACAATGCTCGGAAGGCAATTTTCTGAGATTTTTTAATTTTCATTCTCCCTACAGGAAGAATTTTAAAATCCCCCTCTCCCCAAACCCTCTCCAGAAGCCAACTCAATTCTGGCATGAATCTTGATATAAATTTTATATGAAGGAAGCGAAAAGGATGAGAAAGGAGGTGATAGGGAAGAAGGTTGGCATAATTTCTTCATAGTATTGGCAAAAGGGCAATGGGATTTTTAAAAGATTTGCTAAGAGGAGGAATGGAGAATGTGGGTTGAAATTACTGGAATAGGAAGTTCAAATTTCTCTTTACATTTGTTAAATAGCAGTATTGGACATTATCCTCCCATTGAGATGCTATTTGGAATTACAACACCTATAACTATTGTTCAAATGGCTCTATCAGTTCTAAATTAAATTTTAATGTTGAAAAAGAAATTCTTTTTATTTTAAAGGATTCTTTGCATGCGGATTGGAATTACAGGAATGGGAGGTTTAAATTTCCCGATAGAGGTTATGCTCGATGAGCAAAATTATAGTGATTTTTATCTCTATAGTAGTAATTAGTCCAGCTATAGTTTTCTAATGTAGAAAATAAACGAAAGGAGGTTTACATGTGGGTTGAATTAACAGGACTTGGAACCTCTGATTTTCCTCTCGAGGCGTTGTCAGGGATGCTAAACTATAGTGTTTCAGCAGGACCCATTGGACTTATTATAGCTGGCACCGCAACAGCAGTAGGCATTGAAAAAGCAGTAGATATTCTAATTGATACGATACGCTAAGAGGTGAAGGAGGTTCTGGGATGGGAGGGGAAACCCTCCCATCCCGCAAAAAATGTAAATGAAGTGAAGGAGAAGAAAAATGAGATGGATAGTTTTGATTCAATTATATTCCACTTCATTAATTTCAGAGTCTACAAAAAATAGATATAAATTCCCACCCTTAGGATTAATGTATATATCTTCAATGGCAAGGCTTCACGGATATAATGTCCATATTTTTGACTTTTGCATCTACGAAAAAATGATAAATAAGGAAAAATATTTATTCAAAAAATTAAGCAAGTTGATCGATAAATACAAGAGCTCTCCACTTTTCGTAGGATTTTCTGCGTTCACAGAAACTTATTTTGATATAAAAGAAATAGCAAGTAGTATCAAAAAGAAATATCCCAAAATTCCTTTAGTTATAGGGGGAGCTCATGCTAAGGCTTGTTTTAAAGACATACTTGAGTCTGGGATATTCGACATTGTGTGTTTAACAGAAGGGGATGGGAATGTTATTGAAATAATAAATGCAATAGAGAAGAAATATTCAATGGAGTTTGTAAGAGGAATAGCATGGATAGATGAGGATGGAAAGCTTAAAGTGAATGAACCTTATTATATTAGAAGTTTAAACATGCTCCCCTTCCCTGACTTTTATAACATAGACTATAAAAGATATAGAGATGTAGGAGTTCTTGTTACATCCAGAGGATGCCCTGCTCAATGCATCTTTTGTGCCTCGCGTAAATTTTCAGGAAGTAAATACAGAGTGCAGGATGCAAAAAGTATTTATGCTTCAATTATTTTTCTTTTAAATAACTTCAAAATAAGGGGTTATGGCTTTATGGATGATACTTTTACTGTTCTTAAAAATAGGACATTGGAATTCACAAACCTAATTCAAAAAAAGCGAGTTATGATAGGATATTCCATAAAAAGTAGGGTGGATCTTATAAATGAGGAAGTTCTGGAAATGTTATCTAAAACTGGATGTAGATCTGTTCATATTGGAGTGGAGAGTGCAGATGATAATGTCCTTAAGGCATTGAAAAAAGGGACAGATTTGGAAAAGAATCTATATGCAATTGAACTGCTGGCAAAATATGGAATCATGCCTGAATGCTCACTTATGATTGGAAATCCAGCAGATACGAAGGAGTCAATTTATAAGACAATAATTTTGTCATACA
>CAZFCI010000043.1:0-3848 GCA_964517525.1 uncultured Clostridia bacterium
GAGAATTGAGAGAGAGAATAGAAGAAGAAATTATTAGACTTGGCTTAGAAAAGAATTTTTCCCTCTTAGGATGGAGGAAGGATGTGGAGGAGATATTCAAAATAGTTGATGTATTTGTTTTAACCTCTTTATGGGAAGGTCTGCCACAAGTGATTCCTCAGGCATATGCATCTGGAGTTCCAATGGTTGTTACTGATGTTGACGGGAATAAAGAATTTGTAGAGGATGGGATAATTGGATTAACCTTCAAACCCCATGATCTCGAATCAGCTTCTGAAAAAATTGCTGAATTGGTTGATAGAAAAGATTTAAGAGAAAAATTTGTAATGGAGGGGAGGGATAAGCTTAAAGAATTTGAGGCAGAATTTATGGTCAAATCGCAAGAAAACCTTTACATAGGACTTATCGGAAAGGTTTAATTTTTTAAAATTTTTCTTGGTATCAATGGGTTTATTCTTGTTACAATATCATAATTTATTGTGCCACAGAGGGAAGCGAGATATTCAGGAGTTATCCTCTCCTTCCCCTGTGAGCCTATCAGAACAACTTCTTCCTCAAGTTTAACATCTTCAATGTCAGTAATATCAACAATAAACATATTCATCGCAACCCTACCCCTTATAGGTGCTCTCTGCCCCTTTATTAAAACATAACCTATGTTGGAAAGTCTTCTATCATAACCTTCGTTATATCCAACAGGTAGAACAGCTATCCTGCTATCCCTATTGGTTTTATAAGTGCATCCATAACCTATAAATGAACCTTTTTTAACCTCTTTTATCTGGGCAATTTTTGTTTTCCATGTCAGAACAGGTTTTAGCTCAATGGGAGGATTACCATTAATCATAGATGAAAGAAGGGTCTCCCTTGAGGGCCAGAGACCGTAAAGTCCTATTCCAACTCTCACCATATCAAAGTAGGTCTCAGGGAATAGAATTGTTGCTGCTGTGCATGCTGTATGCTTTATAGGTATATTAATTCGATTCTCCTCAAGCATCTCAATTGTTTTTTTAAAAATTTTTAGTTGAGACTCTGCATAAGAGTGGTCAGTTGTGTCTTCAATGTTGGCAAAATGGGTTGAAATTCCTTCCAATCTTAAAAATTGGAATCTCTTCATCTCCTTTACAAACTCAAGAATTTTATCAGGATAAACACCCTGTCTATGGGTTCCTGTTTCAAGTTTTATGTGTAAAAAAACTTCTTTCTTAATTTTAGTGGAAATTTCTCCCAATCCCTTTACAGTCTCAATATTATAAACAATTGTTCTAAAACCATATTCAACCAGCTCTCCCAATTGATTCAAAGGAACATAGCCGAGAATTATTACAGGAGCTTTAATCCCCTTTTTCCTGAGAAGTATTCCCTCTTCCAGAGAATTAACACCGAGCCAATCAACACCATAGGATAAAATTAGGGATGAGATCTCAAGGATACCGTGTCCGTAGGCATTGGACTTTACAACACCGCATAGAATTTTATCTTTCCCAATCAATCTTCTAAACTGATTTACATTATGCCTTAAAGCTTCAGAATCAATTTCAACCCAGCTAAGAGAAGAGGAAACTGAAGGATAATAGGAAAGTTCAACCTTTTCCATAAAAGAAATATTAAATCATTGGATTAAATTTTTCAAACATATTTTTCAGAAGAAATGCTATTGCAATTGATACATTTTTTGTAATCCCTTCCTATTAATTTATAATTAAAGTGTGATGAGGGTCATTTGTTTAGAAGTAATTTGCAAGATAAAATTTAATGAGGAGGAAAAATGAAGAAATTACTGATTTTACTAATTCCAGTAATTTTCTTCCCCTTTTTTACTTCAAACCAAGACCAAGTTTATTTTGGAGTCTCAAGATACGATCTCCTTATAAACAAAAACTACACAAAGGAGAAAATTGACAATTTTTTCAGGGAAAATGCATATAGAGGAGCTAACTGGACAAGGGTTTACAGCTATTTTTACGGACCTTTCGACTACGGAGGCTCTCCCTTTGGAGGATTTCCAAATACATATGTTCCCTGGAAAGTTGTTTCTGATGCAGGAAATAACAGGAAAATTTTCGATCTAACCCAGTTTTCTTCAGAATATGAGGAGAGATTGAAATGGTTTATGGATGCTGCTAAGTACTATGAAATAACTGTTGATTTATGTATATTGGACACTGTTGCTTTCAGGTTTAACAATACATGGTATTACCATCCTTTCAACCCAAACAACAATATTCAGGGATTTAACGGTAGTTATGCGGGTCTTCCCTGGAATGTTGACAGAAAGTATTTTGAAATCTATATAAAATGGCTGGCAGAGAAATTGAGAAACTATGACAATCTGATTGTCGAGCTTATAAATGAAGGTTATCCCGACAACACTGGGAATATGGATGTATACAGAAGTTTCCTTGCATGGGAATATGGTCTTGTAAGAAGTGAATTTCCAGGAAAACTTATAGCCCTTTCCACTGAGGCTCCTGGGCTTATGCACATCTACTGCGACATATTTGATGCCCATTTTATATGGGGAAGATCAGCCCTTTATCATGAAGAAGGTGGAATGACTGTTCTGAGATATCTTGAGGGGATTCCAAGACCAAAGATTCTGAGTTCTGATGGGGATGGTGATCCAACAAAGGTTTGGGAGATAATAACCCAGAACAATCAGGATGAGATTGTTGGTCTTTATCAGGAAGCTTTTTCAAGGAGATGGGGGGTTGATCTGACAACCCTTGACCAGACAAAATCTTACTGGGTTGTTGATGCAGGTTCAGAGGTTTACAAGTCGATTTTTGGCATTTACCCGAAAAACTGGCATGTTAAAAAAACACCTCTTATATCACCAAATTTCACTGATCCAAAATATAACTATATATCCGTAGATAAATTCACTGCTGTTGGAGGACAAACAGTAACATTCACAATAAACTACAAAAATACAGGGGCATCTGCAACAGGGGTTGTAATTAAGGATACTTTAAGTTCATACTTTGAAAATGTTAAACCCAGTAGTGGTGGAAGCATTTCAGGAAATACTATTATCTGGAATATCGGTGATTTGGATGGAGGACAAGGCGGTTCAGTAAGCTTTACAGCAAGAGTTAAAGTTGGAACTCCTATTGGAACAAGAATTCAGAATTATGCTGAGATAGACTGCAATGAAACCGAGCCATTCCAGACAAATAAAATAACTATCTTTATCATTTTTTAATCTGGAGGAAAAATGAGGAAAGGAATTTTTTTATTAACCTTTATGGTAATTACATTCTTTAAATTTTCCTTTGCTGATAATAATCTCTTTTCTTTAAAAATCTCAGGAGGGATGAGCAGGGTTTATGATGGCGGTGATCTCAAAAAATGGTTCAACGGAGAGAAAGCATATTTTGACTGGCTTGGAAAACAACAAAACTATTCAACAAAAAGCAATTATCCTTTTAAGCAAGATGAACCTGAGGGTAATTTCGAGGTTATTTTTAAACCCCTGAATTACCTGGGAGTAAGTCTCGGGCTCGGATATACAAGGAGAATCTGGAGTTCTTCTGCGGAAGTAAATTATAACCATGGAGGAAATCTCGGCTCTGACAAAATAGAGCTTTCCTCAAAGAATGAGCTTAATGTATTCCCGGTAACCCTTTCTTTAATATTTTCTGTTCCCTATAAATTCTTAAGGGCTAATCTCTATGCGGGTGGAGGTTATTATTATGCCAATGTAAAATTTAATATGGAAAGCAAATACTTCTGGCAAAATTTTCCTGATAGGGAAAATTATAAGCATCATTACACTTCCAGTTTAACAACCCACTCTGAAGGAGCTGGCTTTCATGGAGGGATTGGACTTGAAATCAGGATTATAT
>CAZFCI010000044.1:0-6867 GCA_964517525.1 uncultured Clostridia bacterium
GTTTGTCCTCTTTCCTGTATCCTGTCCATCTAAATAAACCTTTGCTCCTTGAGGCTCAGAATTTATAGAAATATTACCAAATCCCTCCTCTTTTTTAGATTTTGTCAGGAGCAGATATGCAACTCCACCAGCAACAGCTAATCCTGCAAGAATGTAGAGAATTGGGAATCTCTTTTTCGGTTTTTCAATTCTCTCCTTTATCTCTGGCTTTGTAACTTCCCTCTTCTCTTCAGCTTTTTTCCTCTCTTCTTCCTTCCTCTTCTCCTCTTCCATTACCTTCTTATACGCTTCCTTTGCCTCATTGAAGACAGAGATAACTTTTGGAGAATACCATACAGGGTCAAGTTCTAAATCTGGCTTCCTCTTTAAAACCTCAAAAAAACTCTTTATTGCATTCTCCTTCTCCCCTTTTCCAATGTAGCATATCCCAATTGTTAGATATGCCTCAGCTATTTTCTCCTCATAGATTTTCTCTTTGTTCAATCTCCTTATCTCTTCAATGATTTCTTTGAATTTATCTATTGCAAGAGAATATTCACCACTTTCGTAAAGGAAGTTGGCTTCCTTTATAAGAGAAAGAATTCTATCCTCTTCCTTTCTTTCCTGAGAGAGGATAAATTCTGAGGGAATTGTTAGAAAAAGAAAAAGAATTGTGAGAAAGGGAAGAAAAATTCCTTTTCTTGAAAAATCAGTTTTTACTTTCTGAATCATCCCTCACCTCCTCATATCAATTGTTTCAAGTTTTTGCACCATATCTCCCTTTACTGCAACCCTTATTTTTTTCTCTTGAAAGGATGGGTGTCTGAAGGTTATCTCATAGTAGCCAACAGGAAGTTCGATTTTTTCAATTGGTGTTTGCCCGTAACTTTTTCCTTCTATGAATATTTCTGCCCATGGAATTGCTGAAACCTGAATTGCACCTTTCTGGGGGAAAGAATAGTTTTTATTGAGCATCTTCCCTGCCACGATTTCGATTTCATCCTGGAGGTAAGCGTTAAGTTCAAAGTTTCTAAGCTCAATTTTATGAGTTCCCTCTTTCAGTTCTATAGAAGAGATAGGGCTTCTTCCATAATCTTTTCCATCAATTATTATGGATGTATTGTCAAAAGGAATAATTGGAGAAAATATTCCATTTCTTGTAATAGGCATTTCTTCTTTTGTCACCTTCTCTTTTTCTTTAGGTGGAGGTTTGGGATTTTCTTCTTTTGTTATTATTTTCTGGATTTTTATATTTTCTTCCGAGGGTTTTAGCTTTTCTAACTTTGATACTGCTTCTTTCTGCTCAGGTTTTTGTGTTATTTCTTTTTTAATTGTTTCTGCGGAAGGAGCTAAAACTGATGGCTTTGTTTCAAATTTTTGAAAAGTTTCTTTAGATGGGGTATTAATTTCTTCTTTCTCCGGCTCAGGAGAAAGCTTTTTAAACTCTCCATGAGGTTTTAAGAGAAACCATACTCCGATTAATAAAAGAATTGCTATTGGAAAGGCGAAATAATTTATCGATAGCCTTCTTTTTGGTAGGGGCAAGAACTCTGTTGATATCATTTCTTCAACTTCTGAAAGGTCTTTTAGAAGTTCTTCCATGTTTTGATACCTTCTTGTCCTGTCCTTTTCAAGACACTTTAGAATTATTTCACACATTCTCTTTGGAAGAGTTCTGTTAAGGCGGTAAGGATTGACAGGTTTTTCTTTTAGATGTCTCATTGCTACAGCAATTGGGGTTGTTCCTGTAAATGGGAGGGAACCTGTAAACATCTCATACATAACAATTCCAAGGGAGTAGATGTCAGAGCGGCCATCGACTTTTTTCCCTTCTATTTGTTCTGGAGACATATAGTGGGGAGTTCCTACAATGGATGAGGCTGTTCCTGAGCCAGTTATAGCAGATGTGCGAGATATTCCAAAATCCATTATCATAGCAGTCCCACTTTTATCAATCATTATGTTTTTTGAGGAGATATCCCTGTGGACAATACCTGCATCATGACAAGCCTTAAGACCTTCGCATACCTGTTTTAATATTTTTAATCCATCTTCTAAAGGTATGGAACCATTTTTTATTATTAAATTTTTAAGGGTGATTCCATCAACAAATTCCATTGATATGAATTTTTTCCCCTCGGCTTCCTGAAGGTCATGAACACGGCATATATTTCTATGTTTTACTTTTCGAGCTAATCTTATTTCTCTTTTAAAATTATTAACCATTTTTTCATCAGAGCTCAGCTCTTCGAGAAGAAGCTTAACAGCTATTATTTCGTCAAGTTCAGTATCTTTTACTTTGTAGACCTTCCCCATTCCTCCTACACCAATGAGCTCTAAAACTTTGAACCTTTGTCCAAGATAGGGGAGAGAAGAAGGGGTTGAATCTGAAGAAATCTTTTTTGAGGGAGTGACCTCTTCAGTCGCTTCTAATAGATAGCCACAATTTTTGCAATACTTTGTATCTTCAGAGTTTGTAACACCGCACTTTGGACATTTCTTGCGCATTTTTTTTATACATTAATTTAATAACATTTCAGATATAATTTGTCAAGGAGTTGTATAGATAAAGGGCAGGGTGATTTGATGATTTTTATTCATTCCCCCTCACCCTTACCCTCTCCCTCAAGGGGAGAGGGTATAGAAAAACTTACAGGCTTCAGGAACTATTCTTGTTGCATTAAGCTCTCGAGGAAGAGAGTATAGAAAAACTCACAAGTTTCAGAGACTATTCTTATTGCGTTTGCATTAGTTTCGCAATCATAAGTTTTTCTTGCTATTTTGTTTCAGAGACTATTCTTGTCGCATTAGGTTCTCCAGGGAGAGGGTATATATAGAAAAACTTACAGGTTCAAGAGACTACTCTTATTGCGGTTGCATTAGTTTTGATTGCATGAGCTTCTCTTGCTTTTTTTCATAGACTATTCTTATTGCGTTAGGCTATCTGGGGAGAGGGTATAGACCTCATCATATAAATCTTCTATTTTTTGCCCCTCTTATTTCGGGAAAATTTCCTTTGGGACAGATGGAAATTCTCTCATTAGTTTTTTATAGTATTTCTTTATGTCTGCACATTCAGGGTCTTCTTCACACTCTCCACAGCAGGGTCTTATCTGCTTTACAGTCCACTTTCCTTTTTCTTTGTAAAGGAGGGCATCTACTGGTTCGTATTTGTTCTTTCCATCTCGGCTCTGAGGATAGGTCTCGATCCATGCCCATCCATCTTTGACCTTTAGATATTTAACCACAAATACAATATTCTCTGGCTCTAAAGTTTTCAAGGAATTTCTTAAAGCATCCATTATAGCCTTACGCTCAGGACTTCCCTTTGGCGGTGTATAAGGTTCGGATATAATGGAAAAGTTTGCTAAAAATGAAATGATGATAATGAAGAAAATTAAATTTACAAAACTCTTCTTAGACAATCTCCTTTTCCCTTTTTAACTTCTCTATTTTTTCTTCTCTATCTCCTCGAGGAATTTTTTGAGTTCTATTGATCTGTCGGAGTTGGGATCGAGTTTTATGCATTTTTTGAAGTAGAATATTGCCTGATCTTTCAGGTCAAGATTTTCATAGCATAGAATGCCAAGATTGAAGTAAGTGTCAGGATTGTTAGGATTAATCTCAGCAGCCTTTAGATACATTTCGAGAGCTTTTTTGTAATCCTTCATTCCCTTGTAGGTTATACCAAGATTTATAAAGACTTTCTCATTCTTTGGTGTGAGGCTGAGTTGTTTTTGATAAGCCTCTTCAGCTCTTTCATAAAACCCTACCTGAAGGTAGCAGTTTCCAATGTGTAGATAAATCTCTGGAAAATTTGGGTTCTTTTCAGCAACAGCCTTGAATTCTTTTAGGGCTGATGCATAATCTTCTTTATTGTAAAAATCCATCCCCCTTTTAAAAATAATTTCAGGGCTTTCTTTTGAAGTTTTAGGTGCGGTTGCACATGATATTAATAAAATGAGGGATAAAATTAAATATTTTTTCATGGCTCCTCCTCATATTGAGAAATTTTACTCTTTATTTTCCTTATGAGCTCTGTGTCTTCGGGATGGGTTTTCTCAAGGGCGAGCTTCCATTTTTTTATTGCTTCAGAATAACTCCCAACCTTTTCAAGCAAGACTCCTTCGTTGTAAAGAGCCTCAGGTTCTTCCCTCAAGGAGTCAACCTTTTTTGAAATTTCCTTCCTCATCTCCTTTGCTTTTTCATTTAGGTCAATAATCTTTGAGAGTTTTTCACTTCTGAAGCTTTTATTTTTTTGAATAAAATCATCAGATTTTTCAATGAAGGACTTACAAAGGGAGTTAGCTTTGAAAATTTGATTTTCTTCGTAGAATTTTTTCATTGTTGCAAATTCATTCAAAAGAAAATAATATCCAACTTCAAAAGAGTTCTTTGCAATGTATTCCCTTGATTTTAAATAAATCCTTTCACCTTTAACCAGAACTTCCTTTGAAACAGATATTTTCTTGAGCTCATTGTATAAATTTACAACATTCCTGTGTCTTTCAAGGGCTTTTGAGGAATCCTCAATTCTTTCAAAGTTTTCTGCTTCTTGAAAGGATTGCTCCATTCTTGCTATGATTTCATTCCCCTTAACATCGTCAATTTCTCTTTCTTCAGTTGGTTTCCATACCTTTGGCACAACCCCTTCTCTCGGCATCTCTTCAAGCTCCTTCTGAATTTTTCTTTTATATTCAAGGGCAGTCTGATTTTCTGGATCTGAAAGAAGAGCCTCGTCAAAATATGTTTCTGCCAGCTCCAGGCTTTCCGTTGCATCCTTGTATTTTCCTGTGTTTTTGAAAAGAATGGCATCCTCAAAGAGTTTTTTCCCCTCCTCAATTACTGCAGGGCTTTTCTCAGCAATTTGCCTTTCAGGTTCCTCTTTTAAAACAGGTTTTTTCTCAGGTTTGAATTTAATGAAAATTAGAATTCCTGCGAGAGCAAAGATGAGAAAGATGGGAAGGATTGTCATTATAGGTTTACCTTTCTTTTCAATTCTTTCTTCTTTCTTCTCTTCCAATTTTTTCTCGAATTTTGGAGCAGACACACTTTCTACCACAAAATCCATCGGATAGATACCGAAAAGAATCTCATCCCCATTTTTTAAAGGTGAAACTTTTATCCTCTCCCTGTTTACAAAAACACCATTTGAACTTTTTAAATCCTCAATATAGAATCTTCCGTCAGAACCAATAAAAATTCTTGCATGTCTTGTGGATACTGACGGATGATTTATTACAATGTCGTTGTCCTGTCCTCTTCCGATAAGCACAGAGGACTTTTCAATTCTGTAGGCTCTTGCAGTTTTATCTCCTTTCTTTTCCATTAAGAAGGCAATCACTGTATTTCCTCAATTGCTTGAATCCTTTTCTTTGCTTTTTTGAAATATTCCTCATCAGGATCTTTTAAGACCTCAAGAACTTCTCTGTAATACTGCAGAGCTTTTTTTGAGTCTATTTCCCTGTATCTTTCTCCTTCCCTGTAAAGTCTAATTGCTTCTGAAATTCTCTCTTTTCTTTTCTGGGCTATTCCCATATATCTTGAATTTATGTCCCTTATAAGTTTTTCAGCCTCCTGATAATAAGTATTTTCTGGAGAGGCTATTGATTTCAGAGTATTCCATTCCTTTTGGGCATAATCCCATTCCTGAAGACCCATAAAGAGCCTATCCCTCTCGATATAGCTAACTCCGAGTCTGTAATGGGTTGATATTGAATCGTAAGATTTCTTTATCTGAATTTCCCTCTGGGCTCTCTCAATCTGAACCCTTTTCATATCCTCTATCTTTTTAACTGCGGAATCTTGCAACTCCTTTGCAGAAGAATTCTGGGGGTCTATCTCAAGAATTTTGTTTGTTAGATCAATACATTCCTGATATTTCCCCTTCTGAAATGCAGTTCTTGCCTGTTCAAGAAGATTTGATGCTTCCTCACCAATTTTTGCCTGTAAGGAATTTTTTATTTCATCAATCTTTCTCTGAAGCTCTTCCAATTTTCTTGAAAGCTCCTCATTTTTTCCCATAAGGAATGTTATTGTTTCCTCCCTTGCTTTTCCTGCTTCAATTGCGTTGAATATATCCTCTGAAAAACCCTTCTTTGACTGGTATGCAAGGTTGGAAGCTTCAGTAATTTTGCTCCTTGCATTGGATATATTTTCGGATAAAAAGGATAAAAGTTCTCTATTTTCCTTTGTGTTTTCAGTTGTTAATCTTGAAATGCTGGATTCGCAGACTGAAAGGAATTGCTCTCCCTCCGAGGATAGAGCAAAAATCTTTTTCTGGAGCATATTGTAATCGGTCAAATCTTTTATCGGAACATTAATTCTCGGCGCTGGTCCTTTCTTTTCAACCGCTTCTCTCTTTTCAACCGCTTCTTTCTTTTCACCTCCCTTTTTGGGGAGGACTGAGAGAATAACAATTAAAAGAAGGAAGAATACTAATAAATAAAGAATAATTCTAACAGGACTTCTTTTCTCCTTCTTTTCAGGAGCTTTCTTTGGTTTTTCTGCCACTCTCTTCTCTTCAAACTTCGATAGATCAAGCTCAAAGGGTTCCCCCTTTTCCTTTAACTCAGCCTCTTTAAACTCTATAAATCTTGTTACATCAGCAATCGTTGGCTGATAATCTTCCCTTTTTGAAAGCTCATCCTCAAAGAATATGTTTATACCAGTTGTCCCAATGTATATTATGTCTCCTGTCTCAAGAATTTTCTCAGTTATCTTTTCGTTCTTAAAATATGTTCCATTGGCAGAGCCAAGGTCCTCAAGATAGTAACCATCGAATCTTTTTGTAATCTTTATATGTTTTCTTGAAACAGATTTGTCGGGGATAATTATATCATTATCCTTTTCCCTTCCAATGAATATCTCCTGTCTCTTATACACATC